>DDTA01000048.1:5572-5949 GCA_002344285.1 Myxococcales bacterium UBA2376 | reverse complement strand
GGGTCGTCGCCGTCGAGGGCGCGGCGCTCGAGCAGGGTGAGCTCGCCGTTGGCCTTGTCGCAGACCTCGTCCCAGCTGTGGGTGTACGAGAGCGCGAGGTTGGTGTTCTTGCCGGGCAGATCGACGGCGCCCGAGCCGCCGACGGCGATCGACAGGTAGTCGCGCTCGACGCCGAGCGAGCTGGAGACGCCGAACGTCGATTGCTTGCCGGTGAAGCCGATCCCGAGCTTCCCCTCGTGGCGGAGGTCGTCGAACGTGGTCGCCGAAGAGACCGCGTCGACGGCGTAGACCGTCGCGGTGGCGCCGGTGACCGCGTCCGCCGAGTACCCGACGTCGAACGTCACCGTCTCGCCGGCGTCGACGCCGAGATCGAGCTG
>DDTA01000048.1:0-5562 GCA_002344285.1 Myxococcales bacterium UBA2376 | reverse complement strand
TGGCAGCGGGCGCGCGCATCAGTTGCAGCCGCAGCCTCCGCCGGTGGTGCCGCGGCCGCCGGCCGCGCCCTCGCGGTTGGAGAGCACGTGCTCGTCGGCGGCGGCCTCCTGGCCGTCCTCGTCGAACGCCATCACCGGATCGGCGAGGTGCTCCTTCTCGTTGGCGCGCACGGCGAAGCGGCCGCACGCGGCCGTGCCGAGGAAGAGCAAGAGGGAGAGGGTGGTGAAGAGCTTCATGGCGCCTCCTCGGATCAGAAGAAGATCGCGAGGCCTCCGGTGACCTCGTTACCGCCGTTCGCGTCGTTCTCGTCGTAGAGGATCCATCGCCGGTAGTCGGTGCGGACCGTGATCTGCTTCTTGAGCGTGATCTCGAAGCCGCCGCCGGCGGCGACGCCGAACAGCGTCTCCTCTTCGTCGATGAAGTTGTCGGCCTTGGGCCGGATGTGGGCGGCGCCGAGGCCAGCCGCCACATAGGGACCGATGGCGGCGCCGGGCGCCAGGCGCAGCGTCCAGCCCAGCCCGCCGAGGAAGACGTCCTTCTGCCCGCGCGGCGACAGCCCACCGAACGCCTCGATCGCCCAGCGCGAGTCGATGAGGATCGCCGGGCGCAGGAGGAAGAGCCCCTCGCGATCGAGCATGCCCGCCGAGAACGAGATCTCGACGTCCGCGTACGGCTGCGGCGAGGGGCCGAGGATCGCCTTCTTGATCGCCCGGCCCATGCGGCGGAAGGCGCCGGGCTTCTCCTCCGGGCCGACCTCGAACGGGAACACCAGCTCGCCGAAGATCCAGCCGGTGGTGCCGTCGTCGAGGACGATGCGGAACCAGTAGCCGCGGGTGCCGCGCTCGACGACCTCGAACACCTGGTCGCGACGCGCGTCGTAGATCGTGCGGTACGACGCGGCGGGGCCGGAGTGCACCGGCGCCTCCTGCGCGATCACCCGCAGGTACGCCTCGGCGGCCGCGTCGCGACCGGCGGCGCCCAGGCCCGCGACGAGCGCGAACGCGAGGATCGGGACGAGCGATGCGCGCGTCACGGGAACCAGCCCCGGAAGACGGCGATCGCCTGGTCGTCCATGGGGTCGCCGGGCGTGAAGATATCGCCGCCGCCGTGAGGATCCTCGGTCGACAGCGGCTTGGTGAGCAGGCCGCTCGCGTCGGGCGTGTTGCAGTTGAGGAAGCGGGTGACCGCGCTGTAGTTCGCGTCGTGGTTGGGCGGGTTCGACGTGTCGAGGCGCAGCGCCGAGCGGCCGTTCGATGCCGCGTGGCAGCCCGCCTGGGCGACGCACGAGTTGGTCGGCGCCGCCGGGGCCAGGTAGTTGGGCCAGATCATCTCCTCGTAGTAGGCGCGATCCGGCCGGCAGACGTTCGGGTCCGGCGGGACGTCACCGAGGTCGACGGTCGGACAGGCCGACAGCACGAGCGCCGCCGTCCCACCGAGCCCCATGAGGAGGAGCGCGCGCGACATCAAAGGAGGTGACACGATCGTACGCCCCAGCGCCTTCGGGGATCAAGAACCCCAGACACCTCGGGCGATTTGACTCACACGCGCTCCGGCGAGTAACGTGACGGACGGTGGCCAGCGCTCCGCCTCTTCCACCGCCACCACCGCCACCGCCGTCTCGCACCGATCGCGGTGCCCGGGTGGCGCGCCCCGAGACCGACGCCGGCGGGGTCCGCAGCGTCCTCGTCGGCCGGGACGATGTCCTCGGCGTCCTCCGCGACGTCGTCAGCCGGGCCATGGACTTCCAGGCCCCGCAGCTCGTCACCATCGTCGGCAACCAGGGGGTCGGCAAGACCCGGCTGGTGAGCGAGCTCATCGCCGAGATCCGGAACGCCGGGGCGGGCGCGCGTGTCTGCCACGGCCGCGCCAGGGCCGGCGACAAGCTGGCCGCGATCGGCTCGTTCCTGCGCGATCGCCTCGGCATCGACAGCTCCGCGATGGCGCCGCCCGAGCGGATCGCCCGCGTCGAGGCCGAGGTCTCGGCGATCTTCGGCGGCGCCGATCTCACCGGGATCCTCTACTGCCTCGGCGGCTTCGTGCACCTCGACTTCCCGGCGACGCCGTTCCTCGAGATCATCGCGGAGAACCCGAAGCACCGCAACGACCTGGCGCGCACGGTGCTGCGCCAGCTCGTCGAGCTCGACGCGCAGAAGCGGCCGCTGGTGCTCGTGCTCGACGATCTGCAGTGGGCGGACGACGAGACGCTCGACATCCTGACCGAGCTCGTGGCCGGGCTCGGTGGCTCACCGGTCGTGATCATCGCCGTCACGCGGCCCGACATGCTCGTGCGGACGCCGCGCTGGGGCCAGGGCGCGGTCGACCACGAGCGGATCGATCTGCGCAACCTCGAGCCCGACGACGCCGAGGTGATGTTCCAGAACCTGCTCGCGCGTTGCGGCCGCGTGCCCGACGACCTCGTCCAGGGGGCGCTGGAGATGACGGGCGGCAACCCGGCGTTCCTCGAGCAGCTGGTGCGGCTGTACCTCGCGTCGGGCGCGGTCGACACCAGCGGCACGCTGTGGAAGCTCGACGTCGACGCCGCGCTGGCCGTCGAGCTGCCGATCTCCATCGAGGAGGCGATCGAGGCGCGCATCGCGACCCTCGAGCCCGACGAGCGCGAGCTGCTCGAGCGGGGCGCGGTGTTCGGCAACGTGTTCTGGCTCTCGGCGGTGGTCGCGCTCACGCGCCTGGAGGATCCGCGCAAGGAGGTGGTCGACGATCCGCTCGAGCTCGAGTGGGGGGAGGGCGAGCGCGTCCGGCGGCGGCTGACCGACCTGGTCGGCTCGCTGGCCGAGCGCGACTACCTGCTGGTCCTCGACGAGAGCGACTCGACGCTCGCCGGCGACGTCGAGATCGTGTTCAAGCACAACCTCGAGCGCGAGGTCGTGATGAAGTCGACGCCGGCCTCGCGGCTGGCCGCCTACCACCTGGCGGCGGCCCAGTGGCTCGAGGGGCGCATCGGCGACAAGAGCGAGGAGCAGCTCGAGTTCCTGACCGGGCTCTACGAGCGCGGCGGCGACCTCGCGCGCGCGGCCCGCTGCTACCTGCTGGGCGCCGATCGCGCGCGCGCGCGCTACGCGCACGACGAGGCCCGCATGATGTACGAGCGCGGGCTCTCGATGCTCGAGTCGGGCGACGCGCCGGCGCGCATGGACGCGCTGCACAACCTCGGCGACGTGCTCGATCTCGTCGGCGAGACCGACCTCGCGCTGGCGCGGTTCGGCGAGATGCTCGAGCTGGCGTGGCGCTTCGACAACCAGGGCAAGGCCGGCGCCGCGCACAGCCGCATCGCGCGCGTGATGCGCCGCCACGGCCAGTACGATCCGGCGATGCGCCACCTGAACCGGGCGCAGGAGCTGTTCTCGCGCGCCCACGACGACCGCGGCATCGGGTCGGCGATGGACGACATCGGGCGCGTCCACTGGCTGCGCGGGGCGTACGGTCAGGCGCTCGACTTCCATCGCCAGGCCCTCACCCTGCGCAAGGCGCTGGGCGATCGCCGCTCGATCGCCCTGTCGCTCGCCAACATCGGCCGGGTGCACCACGACTCGGGCAACTTCAAGGCGGCGATCGCGCAGTTCCGCGAGGCGCTCGATCTGCGCCGCGACATCAACGACCTCACCGGCGTGGTGCAGTCGCTGTGCGACCTGGCCAGCGTCTACCACGCCGACGGCAACCACGGGCTCGCGCTCGAGCTCCTGAGCGAGGCGCAGGAGCTCGCCGCCGGCCTCGGCGACAAGATGGTGCAGGGCGAGGTGCTGTCGCGGCTCGGCGAGGCCAAGACCGCGGTCGGGCTGGCCGAGGAGGCCGCGACCGATCTCGCGCAGGCGCGCGATCTGGCCCGGGTCGTCGGCGATCGCGTCGCGCTCGCCGAGACCCACTGTCGCGCCGCCGAGTGCGACCTGGTGCGCGGCGACGCGGCGGGCGCCGAGCGCGAGGCGCGCGCGTCGCTGCAGGTCGGCGAGTCCGTGGGCGCGCGCGTGCAGATCGGCCGGGCGCACCGCGCGATGGCCGCGGTCGCGCTCGCGCGCGGCGACACGACGACCGCGGAGGACGAGCTGCGGCGGTCGATCGACATCCTCGGCACGATGCGCAACGAGCTCGAGCTGGCCCGCACCTACCGCGCGTTCGCCGAGTTCCGCGAGGGCCGCGGCGAGGCGGCGGAGGCGGCCAAGCTGCGCGAGCGCGCCGACGAGGTGTTCGGGCGTTTGCGCGCGGCGGCGCGCACGGAGTAGGCGACATGGCAGACGCGGAGCTGGAGAGGCTGGCGGCGGCCGTCCCGCCGGGCGTACGCGAGGTGTGCGAGGCGCTGGTGCGCGCCGGACACGAGGCCGTCACCGTCGGCGGCGCCGTGCGCGACGCGATGCTCGGCCGCGATCCGGGCGACTGGGACGTCGCGACCAGCGCCCACCCCGAGGAGGTCGTGCAGCTGTTCGGCCACACGATCCCGACCGGGCTCCAGCACGGCACGGTGACGGTGGTCGTCGGGCGCGGGAAGGCGCGCGAGGCGATCGAGGTCACCACGTACCGCGGCGAGGGCGCGTACCACGACGGCCGGCGGCCCGAATCCGTCGTGTTCGGCGTCCCGCTCGTCGAGGATCTGGCGCGGCGCGACCTGGTCGTGAACGCGATCGCCTACGACCCGGTGGCGGGGACGCTGCACGATCCGTTCGACGGGCGCGGCGACATCGCGGCCCGGCGGCTGCGCGCGGTCGGCGACGCGGCGGCGCGCTTCACCGAGGACGGCCTGCGCGTGATGCGCGCGATCCGCTTCGCGGCGACGCTCGGCTTCGCGCTCGACCCCGCCACCGAGGCCGCGATCCCTGCGGCCCTGCGCTCGCTGGCCAAGGTGTCGCGCGAGCGCGTGAAGGTCGAGCTCGACAAGCTGCTCGGCGCGCCGAAGCCGGGGGAGGCGCTCGAGATCGCGCGGCGCACCGGGGTGCTCGCGCAGGAGCTGCCCGAGGCGCTCGCCGGCGACGAGGCCGCGTGGCGCCAGCGCGTCGCCTGGATCGACGCCGCGCCCGCGGACGCGATCCTGCGCGCGGCGGCGCTCTTCGCGGGCGCGGGCGGCGCCGCGGCCGAGGCGACGTGGCGGCGCCTGAAGGGCGCGAACGACGAGCGCGACCGCCTCGTGCGCCTGGTGAAGGCCGCGGAGACCGGGCGCGAGGGGCGGATGGAGGCGCCGGCGCTCCGCCGCGTGCTCGCCGCGGCCGGGCGCGCGCGGGGCGCCGATCTCGTCGCGCTGTGGCGCGCGCGGGGCGACGTCGGGGGCGCGGCGGTGGCAGCGATGGCGACGGCGATCCTCGAGCGCGGGGACGCGCTCGCCGCCGGTGAGCTCGCGATCACGGGCGGCGATCTGATGCAGGAGCTGGGGATCCCGCCGTCGCGCGAGGTCGGCCGCCTGCTCGAGGTCGCGCTGGCCGCGGTGCTCGACGATCCGGCGAGGAACACGCGCGAGCAGCTGCTGGCGATCGTCCGCGGGGCCTAACGGAGGACGGTGGCGGCGTCGACGACGAGCGTGGGCTCGCCCTTCTGGCCGACGACGAGGGCGCCGCGCTCGA
>DDTA01000235.1 GCA_002344285.1 Myxococcales bacterium UBA2376 | reverse complement strand
CGAAGAGCCAGATCACGCCGGTCACACCATCAGGTCTTGCTGTGCGGCGACCGGCGCGCCCAGGACGACCTGACCCGCGAGCTCCTGACCGATACGCATCCACGGGGCGCCGCCGAGGAGGAGCTGGTACGACACGCCGCCGATGGGAGGGGACACGTCGCGGGCATGATCGGACGGGTTGGCCATGAGATGACGTTAGCCCACGCGCGCACGACGTGTCGTGATGGACTACGCTCGACGCGTGGAGCTCCAGCTGCGTGCCCGGATCGCGGCGCCGCCCGCCGCGGTCTGGCCGTTCGTCACCGACCCGGCGCGCATGAACGAGTGGTCGCGGGCGCCGATCAAGCTGCTCGCGGCCGGCGACGGCGATGGGGTCGACAGCGTGGGCGCGTACCGGCGCGTCGACGTGCGCTCGCGGACCGGCCCGGTGCGGTTGTTCGAGGTCGTCGAGCACAGCGAGCCGCCGGCGCGCTTCGTGTACCGCGTCGTGCGCGGCCCGGGCCTCCTCCGCTATCACCGCGGCNNCGCGGCGCCCGGCGTCGGCGCGCTCGTCGGGCGCGAGCTACGTACCCAGCTCGAGGCGAGCCTCGAGACGCTGGCGCGCCTCGCCGCGGGTGCGGTTCCCGCGGTGATCGCGACGCCGCCGGCGTGGACCGATCGCGACCTGCCGCACCTGCGCGCCGCGGCCGACGTCATCCTCGGCGAGCAGCGCGCGCTCGCCGACGAGCTGTTCGCGGACGCCGATCCCAAGGCGTGGTTCGCGCGCGTCTACCAGTACGTGACCGAGGCGCAGCTCGCGCTCGTCGACGAGGGCGGCGTCAGCCACCGCGAGTGGGTGCTCCGGCTCGTCCCGCGCTTCCATGCCTACTACGCCGGCAACCTCGCGCGGTGGCGCGGCCTCGCGCCCGGCGCGTGCGAGAGCCAGTGGGCCGAGGCGTTCGGCTTCGCCGAGTCGTCGGGGCCGCGGCCGCCGGCGCAGAAGGTGGTCGGCGGCCTCCTGCTCGGCGTGCGCGCGCACATCGAGGAGGATCTGCCGCGGGCGCTGGCCGAGGTGTGGCTCGAGCACTTCACCGCACGCTGCGACTACGCCCGCTTCCGCGCCGACTACCTCCTCATGGCGCCGGTGTTCCGCACCGCGGCCGATCGCCTGCTCGATCAGATGCCGCGCGACATGGTGCCGGCGTGGCTGCGGCTCGCGCGGCGCACGCTCCCGCCCGAGCTGCAGGACGCGCTCACCAACCGGCGCTCCTACGACGTCCCGCGCCGCCGCCTCGAGGCGTTCGAGCGTGGCCGGCGCCTGGCGACCTGGGCGCGCGAGCGCGGCGCGCCGGTGCGTTGACGGCCAGCGAGGGTCGCCACCTCCGGACGCGCTACGGCAGCGGCGTGATCGCGACGTCGAAGGCGAGCTCGAGCGTTCCCGCGGCGTCGATGACGGGCGCCGCCGTGAGCCGGAGGACGTCACCCTCCTCGAGCGGGAGGTGGAGCGTGTGGGTCAGCCGCGCCGACGGGCGCTCCGCCCAGAGGCGAGTCTCGATCGGGTGCGGTCCGTCGCCGCCCAGAAGCAGGCTTCCCACGGGCGCCAGGCTGATCGGGTCGACGCCGCCGCCGCGGCGGAGGAGCGTGAGCTCGAGGCGTGGCGAGGCGCGATCGGTCGGGCACGCGACGACGGCCACCTGGTGTGAAGCGGCGACGTCGACGCGATAGGCGATCGCGGGTGGCGGGCCGTGACGCAGGAGGGAGTTCCGCGGCAAGGCGGTGTTCGGCGGCAGCTCGAACGTGAGCGCCTCGCCGCGCCAGCCGACCGACGACGTACCGCCGCTGTCGCCGCGATTGACGTGGCGCCGCTCCACCCTCGCCGACGGGCGGAGGTATTCGAAGACCGACTGGCCGAACGCCCATGGGCCCTCGACGTCGCGCGACGCCACCCGCGCGCCGGAGAGGACGGCCTCGAACGTGCACGGCGCGACGACCCGCTCGGCCGGGCGCGGCGCCGGTGGCGACGCCGGTGGCGCGCTGGCGCGGTCATCGCCGCACGCGCTCGCGAGGAGCGCGGCGACGAGCTCCGGCAGGTGCCTCACGCAGGTCTGGCTGGGTCCGGGCATGTTGCTCTGGCGCCCTGATGATACGCGCACGACGGAGATCGCCGTCCACACGTCCGGGCGACGGCGTCCGTGCGCTAAGGTACGGGCGTGCGTGACAGGCTCGTCCAGCTGCATGCGCGCGCGCGCGACGCGCGCTGGCTGAACCTCGCCGTGGTCAACCTGCGCCTGCTCGTCGGCTTCGCCTTCGTGCCGGCCGGCCTCAAGAAGGTGCTGGGCCAGCCGTTCACGGATCCCCACCTGAGCGGGCCGTTCCACGACTTCCTGCACGCCTTCCACGCGACCGGCGCGTTCTACCGCTTCGTCGGCGTCCTGCAGCTCCTCGCCGCGGTCCTCCTCCTCACCCAGCGCTGGGCGCGCTGGGGCGCGTGGCTCGCGCTGCCGATCATCACCGCGATCATGGTGTTCTGCTGGAGCACGAACGTCATCCCCACCGCGATCGTCGCGACCCTCATCTTCGGCGGCGTCGTGGCGCTCGCCGCGTGGGACGCCAGGCCGGGTCCGTCGCGCGTCGCGATCGAGGTCTGGGAGGCGTGCGGCGTCGCCGTCCTCGTCCTCTACCTCGGCGCCTGCGCGCTGACCGGCCAGGTCTATCGCCCGCGTGGCCCCGACTGGAGCGCGCCCGCGTTCTACGCCCTCGTCGTGATGCCGCTCCTGCCCGTGGGAGCCTGGTTCATCGATCGCCGCCGTCGCCGTTCCTGAACAGATCGGTCCGGACGTGCAGAATTCGCCGGCAGGACGGCTCGATCCGCGGCCGGAACCCGGCTACTCCTCCGGCGTGCGGATCGCGTACCCGCTGGCCATCACCGCGAGCCTCGCGCTCGGCGCGGCCATGGGCCTCGGCGCGTTCACGTTCGTGTACGCCCGCGGCGCGTCGTACCTCGGCAACGATCCCGCGTCGTGCGCGAACTGCCACGTCATGCGCGAGCACCACGCCGCGTGGCAGAAGTCCAGCCACCATGCGGTCGCCGTCTGCAACGACTGTCACGCCCCTCCCAGCGGTCCCCGCAAGTACTGGGTGAAGGCCGTGAACGGGTTCAACCATTCGTACGCCTTCACCACGGGAGCCTTCGCCGAGCCGCTGCGCATCACGGCGAGCAATCGCGCCGTCACCGAGGCGCAGTGCCGGCGCTGTCACCGCGACGTCGTCCACATGATGGGCGTCGCCGACGTCTCCTGCATCCGCTGTCACGACGCGGTCGGACACCGCGTCCGCGAGTGAAAGAACCATGAGCGAGACCCCCAGCGAGCCCCCTACCCGCGCCAGCCGCCGCCGGCGCACGCTCCTCCTCCTCGGCATCGCCGGCCTGGTCGGCGCGTTCGCCGCCGCCGGCGCGGCGCTCTTGCTCGTCAACATCTCCGAGCGCAAGCACGAGGGGCAGAACCCCTACTTCCGCGTCGTCGAGCTGACCGATGACACCGTCGATCCCGCGGTGTGGGGGAAGAACTTCCCGATCCAGTACGACGCCTACCGGCGCACCGTCGACCAGGTGCGGACGCGCTACGGCGGCAGCGAGGCGGTGCCGCGCACGCCGACCCAGGCCGATCCACGTTCGCTCACGGCGCAGTCGCGCCTGGAGGAGGACCCACGGCTCGTCACGATCTGGGACGGCTACGCCTTCGCCAAGGACTTCCGCGAGGAGCGCGGCCACGCGTACATGCTCGAGGACCAGACCTTCACCGAGCGGCAGCAGGTCGCGAAGCAGCCGGGCACGTGTCTGCACTGCCACGCGTCGGTCTACAAGGCCTACCGCGACGCCGGCAACGGCGATCTGGTCGCCGGGTTCGCCAAGATCAACCCGTTGCCGTACGCCGAGGCGCGCAAGCTCGTCGAGCATCCGGTCACCTGCATCGACTGCCACGATCCGACGACGATGCAGCTCCGCATCACGCGCCCGGGGTTCATCGAGGGCATGCGCGCGCTCCGCGCCGGGCAGGGCAAGCCCGACTACGACGTCAACCGGGACGCCACCCACCAGGAGCTGCGGTCCTTCGTCTGTGGCCAGTGCCACGTCGAGTACTACTTCAAGGGCGCCGAGAAGCGGCTGACGTACCCCTGGCACCGCGGGCTCGGGATCGAAGGGATGTACGCCTACTACACCGAGGTCGACCACGCCGACTGGACGCACGCGAAGAGCGGCGCCCGCATGCTCAAGGCGCAGCACCCCGAGTTCGAGCTGTGGAGCCAGGGCATCCACGCGCGATCGGGCGTCGCGTGCGCCGACTGCCACATGCCGTACACGCGCGTGGGCGCGACCAAGGTCAGCGACCACCACGTGCGCAGCCCGCTGCTCAACATCAACCGCGCCTGCCAGCCGTGCCACAAGTTCGACGAGCGGGAGCTCGAGTCCCGCGTGCATGCCATCCAGGACCGGACGCACGAGCTGCGCGGCCGCGCGCTCGACGCCGTGACCGCGCTGATCGGAGAGCTCGAGGCCGCGCGCGCATCGGGCCGCCCCGACGCCGAGCTCGCCACCGCGCGTGAGCTCCACCGGCAGGCGCAGTTCTATGTCGACTTCGTCGAGGCGGAGAACAGCATGGGCTTCCACGCGCCGGGCGAAGCGTTGCGCATCCTCGCGACCTCGATCGACCTTGCGCGTCAGGGTCAGCTCGCGCTCCGCGCCGCGCCGACGATCGCGCCGGCACCCCCGCCGGGGCCTTGAGGGAGCGCCTGTAAACGCTTGTGAATACCGACGCGGGCCGTCCGTCGGTATGGTCAGGCCCGGAGCTCCCATGAAGCCGACCCACCTCCTGCTCGCCGCGCTCGCGCTCCTGTGCGTGCGCGTGTCCACCGTCCACGCCGACGAGCTGTTCAAGCCCAAGGCGTCGCTCGCGCCCGATCGCAAGGCCGACGAGTACACGCTGCGCGTGGTCACGAGCGTGCCCAACCCGTGCTACGCCGCCGGCGCCGTGCGCCCCGGCCCGCCGGACAACGTGCGCATCGCCGCCGACGTCGTGCCGGTGCGCGTCGTCATCACCAAGCGCGGCGGCATCTGCGCACAGGTCGTGTCGCAGGTCCGCCACGTCCACCGGCGCGTGAAGCTCGGCGGCAAGACGGGCAAGGCCAAGGTCGTCGTGTTCGCGATGCTCGACGGCAAGGTGGTCGGCACCGCCAGCGTCGAGCCGGCCACCAAGGCGCCGACGCCGCTCGCGGTCACGACCTCGGACTGGTACGCGTGGGTGAACCGGATGCCGCCCGGCCCGGCGACGTTTCACGTGACCGGCCTGGTCAAGACGCCCACGCCCGGTTACGACGTCAAGCTGGTCCCGGCCTCGCCGCAGGGGATCAACCCGAAGGAGCTCATCCTCGACGTCGTGGTGACGCCGAAGCCCGGGGCCTGGCCGCAGGTGGTCACGCCGACGAGCGTGCGCTTCGAGCGGCCCGAGGGGATCTACACCGGCGTGCTCGTCCGCGAGCCGGACGGCGACGCCACGCACATCGCGGTCGAAGAAGTCCACTGATCGCCCGGCGCGTTACCATGGGGGCATGAAGACGGACGGGGAGCCGCCGACCGAGCCCTCTCGTGACGACGCCGACACCCTCGTGCCACCGCGCGCCGACGTGGCCGGCTCGATCGCGGTCGAGGACGTCACCGGTGTCTCGGGCACGTACGCCCTCGGCGAGATCATCGGCCGGGGCGGCATGGGCGAGGTGCTGCTCGCGCACGACCGCCGCATCGGGCGCGACGTGGCGCTCAAGCGGCTCCGCTCGGCGTCGCCCACCGACGACGAGCTCGGACGCTTCCTGCGCGAGGCGCGGATCCAGGCCCGCCTCGAGCACCCGGCGATCGTGCCGGTCTACGAGATCGGGCGCGATCCGACGGGGCGGCCGTTCTTCGCCATGAAGCGCGTCGCCGGGCGGACGCTCGGCGAGCTCCTCGCGCGGCGCGAGGCGGCGTCGCAGCGGCTCCTGCGCGCGTTCGCCGAGGTGTGCCGCGCGATCGACTACGCCCACGCGCGGGGCGTGCTCCACCGCGATCTCAAGCCGTCGAACATCGTGCTCGGCGACTTCGGTGAGGTCTACGTGCTCGACTGGGGCGTGGCCCGCGTCGTCGGCGACGCCGACGACCTGGTCGACACCGCCGACGTGGACACGATCGAGGGCGCGACGCCGCCGACGCACATCCTCGGCACGCCGGGCTACGTCTCGCCCGAGCAGCTGGTCGATCCGGCTGCCGATCGGCCCGCCGACGTCTACTCGCTGGGCGCCATCCTGTTCGAGATCCTCGCCGGCGAGCCGCTGCACCCGCGCGGCGGCGACGCGGTCGCGAGCACGATCTCGGAAGGGACGGTGCTCTCGCCCGCGATCCGTCGCCCCGACCGTCAGGTCCCGCCGGAGCTCGATCGTCTCTGCCTGCTGATGCTCTCGCGGCTGGCGAGCGCGCGCCCCACGGCGCGTCGGTGCGCGGAGCTGGTCGAGGAGTACCTCGACGGGGATCGTGACGTCGCCCGCCGCCGCATCATGGCGCACGACCTCGTCGCGCTGGCCCGCGACGCGCACCGCGAGGGCCGTGACGGCGACGCCATGCGCGCGGCGAGCCGCGCCCTCGCGCTCGACCCCGAGGCGCGCGACGCCGCGGAGATCGTCATGCACGTGATGCTCGCGCCGCCCACGGCCATCGGCGCCGACGCGTACGAGCGCCTGCGCGCGTCCGACGGCGAGGCCGTGAGCCAGCACTCGCGCGCCGCGTTCCCTGGCTACCTGCTCATCGCGTCGTTCCTGCCGATCATCATGTGGAACGGCGTGCGCTCGTGGCCGACCGCGATCGGCATGTTCGCCCTGGCGATGCTCATGGCGGTCGCGGCCTGGGACCTCACCCGCCGGCCGCACAAGTCGGTCGGCTACATGGTCGGGTACGCGATCGGCAACGCGCTCCTCATCGCGATCATCAGCCGCTTCTCCGGCCCGCTCCTCGTCGTGCCCGCGGTGTTCGCGTTCGTCACCGGCTCCGTCGTCACCTACCCCACCTTCGTCACGCGGAAGTGGCTGCTCATGGGCATCATGCTCGCCGGGTTCCTCGCGCCGATCGCGCTCGAGGAGCTCGGCGTGCTCGCCCGCACCTGGACCATGACCGACGCGGGGGTGCTCACGTTCGGCGACGGCATGGAGCTCTCCGGCACGCCGACGGTGGTGACCGTGATCTTCGCCAGCCTCGCCACGATCGTGATGGCCGGCCTCCAGTCGGCGCGCGTGAGCAGCGCGAGCCGCGCCGCGCATCACCGGCTCGTCCTGCAGGCGCACCAGCTGCGCCAGCTCCTGCCGGCCGCGGCGGCCGCGCGCTCGCGCTGAGCGCGCTCCTGCCGGTGTGGGATCAGCCGACGTGCTGATCGACGAGGATCGGGTTGCCGTCGGGGTCGACGACGATGAAGCTCGCCGGACCGGTCGACGCCTCGTCGGCGCGCACCATGGGATCGACGCCCTGCGCCACGAGCCGCCGCTGCAACTCGCGCACGTCGGTGAACGTGTCGAGCGCCTGGGCGGCCTGGTCCCAGCCCGGATTGAACGTGAGCAGGTTCTTCTCGAACATGCCCTGGAACAG
>DDTA01000093.1:143-29081 GCA_002344285.1 Myxococcales bacterium UBA2376 | reverse complement strand
GGCGAGCACCGGCCAGCCGGCGCGGGCCGCGAGCGCGAACGCGGCCGAGCGCGAGGCGCGGCGCGACGCGGGTCCCGCGGTCGCCAGGAGGAGGCCGCGCTCGGTCGCGGCCATGGCGGCGGCGACGCGCACGATCACGTCGTCCGGAACCCGGACGGTCGCGGCGGTCGCCGCGATCGGCAGCGCGCGCAGCCGCGTGGCCTCGGCGGCGGCCGCCCGGTCCTCCGCGGTCGCCGGCGCCGCCGGCTCGAGCGGCTTGCGCAGCGGCACGTTCACGTGCACCGGCCCCGGCGCCGGGCCGCGCGCCGCGGCGACGGCCTGGCCGAGCTTTCGCCGCACGGCGCGCAGCGCCAGCGCGCTCGCGTCCGGCGGCCCCAGATCGTCGAAGCGCCGCACGAACCCGCCGAACAGCTTGGTCTGGTCGATCGTCTGCGACGCGCCCGCGCCCTGCAGCTCCGGCGGCCGGTCCGCCGACACGACGACGAGCGGCACGCCGCTCATCGCCGCCTCGATCACCGCCGGCAGGTAGTGCGCGGGCGCCGTGCCGGACGTGCACACCACCGCGGCTGGCGCGCCGCCGGCGCGGGCGAGGCCGAGCGCGAAGAAGCCGGCGGCGCGCTCGTCGACGATCGCGTGGACGCGTACGGGCAGACGGGCGAGGGCGACGGCGAGCGGCGTCGAGCGCGAGCCCGGGCTCACGACGACGTCCTCGACGCCGGCGTCGGCGAGGCTCCCCGCCACCAGCTCGGCCCACACCGTCTGCACCGCCGCGNNGCCGCTTCGTCGCGGGTGCTACCCCGGAGCGCGCTGCGCGCGCGGCCCCACTCCTCGCGGCTGGCGCTCATTGTTGTTCCTTCGCGCCGGCTCGCGCGCAGACGCGCTCGGCCGCTTCGTCGCGGGTGCTACCCCGGAGCGCGCTGCGCGCGCGGCCCCACTCCTCGCGGCTGGCGCTCATGGGGTGCTCGCCTCCAGCCCGAGCGCGCCCGAGAGCGCGCGCAGCTTCACCTCGGTCTCGGCCCACTCGGCGGCCGCGTCGGAGTCGCGGACGATGCCGGCGCCGGCGTGCAACGTCGCGGTCGCGCCGTCGATGAGGCCCGAGCGGATCGCGACGGCGAGCTCACCGTCGCCGGTCGCGTCGAACCAGCCGACCGGCGCCGCGTACCATCCCCGCGCCGCCGGCTCGTGGGTCGCGATCCACGCGAGCGCCGACGCCGTCGGTGTGCCGCCCACCGCCGGCGTCGGGTGGAGCGCCGCCGCCAGCGCCAGCACGTGGCGCGGCGCGAACAGCCTCCCGTGCACCGGCGTGTGCAGGTGCAGGACGTGGCGCAGCGTTCGCACCGCCGGCTCGGCGGGCATCGCCAGCTCGCGACACCAGGGGCCGAGGCCCTGCTCGATCGCGCGCACGACGAGGTCGTGCTCGCCGCGATCCTTGGCGCTGTCGAGGAGCGCCTGCGCGAGCGCCTGGTCGTCGCTCGACGTCGCGCGGGGCGGCCGCGCGATCGAGCCGGCGAGCGCCTCGCTGTCGACCTCGTCGCCGCGGCGGCGGATCAGCCGCTCGGGGGTGGCGCCGACGAACGCCGCGCTCCCGCGCCGCACGCCGAAGCGGGTGCACTCGGGGTGACGGCGCCCGAGCTCGGCGAGCACGGCGGC
The DNA here is from genome assembly GCA_002344285.1 of Myxococcales bacterium UBA2376. Lineage (GTDB taxonomy): Bacteria > Myxococcota_A > Polyangia > Haliangiales > Haliangiaceae > UBA2376. The sequence goes on along the minus strand of DDTA01000093.1, from coordinate 27,431 downwards.
GACGTCGACCGGCGTCGCCAGCTCGACCTTGCGCGCGCGCGCGGCCACGACCTTGCGGCACTGCCCGAGCGCGATCTTGCCGCGGATGTCCTCGATCGCGTCGGTCCAGCGCTCGCGCGGCAGGTCCATGGTCGCCTCGGCGCGCGCGCGCGGTACCGCCAGCGGCTCGGCGAGCGCGGCGACGGCCGCGGCGAGCTCGGCGTGCAGGCGCGCGCGCTCGCGCGCGTCGCGGGCGTCACGCACCTCGCGCGCCTCCGTCGGCGCGATCGCGAGCACGAGCCACGCCGCCTGGCCGCGGCGCTCGTAGGTCCAGCGCGGCAGCGCGAACCACGCGTCGCCGAACCCCGCCCACGCGTTCGCCGGCGCGGCGCCGCGCGGCGCGAAGGCGAAGCCGCCGAGCAGCCGGGGCGCCGGTCCGTCACCGATCGTGACGGCGCGCGCGAGCACGGTCGCGCCGCTCGCCGCGACGTCGCCGAAGCGGGCCGCGCCGCCGGCGCTCGCCGCCGCCGTGACGCCGACGCCGGCGATCGCGACCTCGGCGTCGCGCGCCTCCCAGAGCACCGCGTCGCCGGGGAGGCGCCACAACGCCGCCGCCGGCGCGACCGCCGCCGGGATCGCGATGCGCGCGATCGCGTCGGCCGGGAGCCGCGCCGCCTCCTCGAGCCCGCGCTCGAGGACGGCCGCGCCCGGCAGCCCCGCCGGCTCCGCCGCGCGCGCGACGACGGCCGCGCTGGGCCGCGCGCTCACGCCGCACCTCCGCGCGCGCCGGTCCGTGGCGTGCCGACGTAGAGCGTGCACACGCCGAAGGTGAGCGGCCGGACCTCGAGCACGTCGAGCCCGCTGGCCTTCATGAGCGCCGCGAAGTCCGCCGGCGCCGGGAACGCCGCGATCGACGTCTGCAGGTAGCGATACTCCCTGGCGCCCGAGAGCCACGCGCCGACGCGGGGCACGACGTGGCGGATGTGGAAGCGCGCGAGCGGCGCGATGATCCCCTTCCTCGGCTCGCCGAGCTCGAGGATCGCGACGCGCCCGCCGGGCTTGCACACGCGCGCCATCTCGGCGAGCCCGCGCCCGCGATCGGGCACGTTGCGGATGCCGAACGCGATGCACACCGCGTCGAAGGAGTCGTCGTCGTACGGCAGCGCCTGCGCGTCGCCCTCGTCGAGGCGCACGCGCTCGGCGAGCCCGCGCGCCGCGAGCTTGCCGCGACCGACCTCGATCATCTTGCGCGACGGATCGACGCCGACGATCTCGGCGCCCGGGTGGACGCGCGCGACGTCGATCGCGAGATCGCCGGTGCCGGTGGCGACGTCGAGCACGCGACAGGCGCCGTCGCCGGGCAGCGCCATCGCGCGCACGGTGTGCTTGCGCCAGCGCCGGTCGACGCCGAACGACATCACGCGGTTGAGGAGGTCGTAGCGCCGCGCGATGTTGTCGAACATCGCGCCCGAGCCCGGCGCCGACGGCGCCGTGGGCCCACGTCGCTCTAGCGCCGCGGTCATGGGTGCTCCTTCACGCCCACGCGCGCCGCGCTCTCGTCGAGGCGCCGCGCGTGCAGCTTCATGTGGCCGCGCTGGATGCCCTCGCCGGAGAGGGCGCGCAGGGCCGCCAGGTTCGAGGCGAGGCCGACGGCGGCGAGCACCACCGCCAGCTCGCGCGCGCCGCTCACGTTGCACAGCTCGAGCGCCGCGCGTACGCCCGGCGCGCGGGTGCCGCCGCCGACGGTGCCGACCGCCATCGGCAGCTCGATCGTGCCGACGACGCCGCTCGCCGTGCGCCGCCAGGTCGCGAGCGGGCGGTAGCCGCCGACCCCCAGCGCCGCGAAGGCGTGGGCGCCGGCCTCGATCGCGCGCCAGTCCTGACCGAGCGCCACCGCGGCGGCGTCGATCCCGTTCATGATCCCCTTGTTGTGGGTCGCCGCCCGCGCCACGTCGAGCTCGGCGAACCGGCTCGCGCGCACGACGCCGTCGGCGCAGGCCGCGCCGCCCAGGGCCTCCGCCGACACCTCGGCGCGCGCGCGCGCCTTCCGCCGCAGCGCCAGGTTGGAGAGGATGCGGAGCGCGACCTCACCGCCGAGCAGCTCGGCGATCCGCGGCGCCACCGCCTCGGCGACGGTGTCGACCATGTTGGCGCCCATCGCGTCGCCGACGTCGATGCCGAGCTCGACGACGACGGCGCCGCTCGCGGCGTCGAGCACGCGGCAGCTCGCGTCGCGGCAGCCGCCGCCGCGGGCGACCATGCGCGGGATCGCGCGGTCGCCGATGGCGCACAGCTCGCGCCCGTGCTCGCGGAGGATCATCTCCGCGCCGGTCGCGTCACGCACGCCGTCGACGTGGATCTGCGCGGTCATGATCGGCGGATCGGCGTCGCCGGTGAAGCCTCCCGAGAGCCGCACCAGCCGCGCCGCGGCGCTCGCCGCCGCGACCACGGACGGCTCCTCGACCGCCATCGGCACCAGGTGATCGAGCTGGTTGACGCGCAGGTTCAGCGCCAGCGCCAGCGGCAGGCCGGCGGTGCCGATCACGTTCTCGCTCATGCGATCCGCGGTCGCGACGTCGAGGCCACCGCCGCCGCGCAGCCACGCCGCGCTCTCCGGCGAGAGCCCGCCGCCGTCGGCGAGCGCCGCGATGGTCGCGACCCGCTCGTCGAGCGGGCGCTGGTAGAAGCCGGCGAGCCGGCTCGACGGGCGAACCCGATCCGTGCTCATCGTCACTTCTCCCGCGTCGCGGTCGCCTCGGCGACCGTGGTGAGCGCCGCCTTGCCCGCACCCTCGGGCACCACCGCCAGCGCCGCGACCGCGCGCGCGATCCGCTCGCTCGCCGCCCGCCGCGCCTCGGCGAGCGCGCCCGAGCCATGGATCCGCTCGGCGATCGCGCGGTGCTGCGCGATCTGCTCGCCGGCGGGCGCGTCGGCGCGCGCGATCGCCTCGGCGACCAGCGCCTCGAGCGACGGATCGCGCTCGAGCCCGAGGAGGATCGGATAGGTCAGCTTGCCCTCGCGCAGGTCGGTGTAGAGCGCCTTGCCCGTCACCGCGGCGTCGCCGGCGAAGTCGAGGCAGTCGTCGACGATCTGGAAGCCGACGCCCAGCTCGAGGCCGAAGCGCTCGAGTCCACGCGCCACCTCCGGCGAGCACTCGCCCGCGCGCGCGCCGGCGCGCATCGCCCAGCGGAAGAGCGCCGCGGTCTTGCCCTCGGCCACACGGAAGTAGTCCGCGACGTCGCCACCGACCTGCCCCCGTCGCTCCAGCTGGAGCGACTCGGCGAGGATCATCTCCTCGATGATCGCGAGCATCTCGTCGAGCAGGTCGCCGTAGCCGGTGCCGCGGATCCGGCGCAGCGCATCGACGAGCAGCCAGTCGCCGGCGAAGATCGACGCCGCGTTGCCGTAGATCGTCCGCGCGGTCGGCTCGCCACGCCGCGTGGCCGCGAGGTCGACGACGTCGTCGTGGAGCAAGGTCGCCGTGTGCACGAGCTCGACGGCGACCGCGAGCTGGCGCGCCCGGTCACCGAAGCCGGCGCCGACCTTCGCCGCCAGGGCCACGCACATGGGCCGCAGATGCTTGCCCCCGAGATCGAGGAGGTGATGCGCCGCCGCCTGCACCGCGCGCACGCCCCGGGGCACGGTCGCGAGGTCTCGTTCGAAGTCGCGGAGCTCCCCGCCGATCCAGCGCTCGAGCTCGGTGAGGCGCGCGGCCAGGTCGAACAGCCCCTGGCTGCCGACGACGGTGCTGAGCTGACCGACCGGATGAGGCGGGCGTACGGCGGGCGCGTGAACGGCGCTGGGCATCGGGTGCTCCTCGGCTTTCGGGCCCTCGACAGGGCTCAGGGGCTGCTGCCGAGTGGATGCACTCGGATGTTTCAAAGATTCATGAAACTTCATGATTCAGCAAGGACGGGCCTTGTGAATCGCATACCGGCTTGGAATCAATAGGAACTTCCGCCTATGCTGCAGCCGTGCGATCGCGGCAATCGAGGGAGCCCCGCGTCGTCGCCCGGTGCCAGGTCGAGTTCGATCGCCTGGATCGCCGGGTGACCGCGGAGTCCGAGGATCTCTCGCGTCGCGGGATCTTCGTCCGGACCGAGGAGCTGCTTCCGGTCGGCGCCGTGACCGAGGTCGACATCACGCTCCCCGACGGCGTCGGCTTCAAGGTCTTCGCGCGCGTCGCGCACCTCCTGTCGCCGTCGGCGGCGCGCGCGCTCGGCCGCCACGTCGGCATGGGCCTCGAGTTCCTCGACACCGAGGGCGGCGGCCTCGAGGCGCTGTCCGCGTACCTCGACAACCTCATCGAGGAGCTCACGCCGCCGCCGCGCATGCTGTCCTCGACCGCGCTGGTGTTCGTGGCGGAGCCGTCGCGCCCGCTGCGCGAGCGGATCGCGGTCGCCCTCGAGGGCGCCGGCTTCACCGTCGAGGCGTTCCACGACGGCGCCGAGGCCTATCGCGCCGCCGCCGCGCAGACGCCCGACCTGCTCATCGCGGCGACGGCGATGCCGCTCATGGACGGCCTCACGCTCGTGCGCACGCTCAGCGTGCACCCGCGCCTCTCGAGCCTGCCGGTCGTCCTCACCAGCGACGATCCGTCGGACCTCACGCGGCTCGAGGCGTTCCGGCTCGGGGTGCGCGACTACATCAGCAAGCCGTTCCACGAGGAGGAGCTGGTCATCCGCGTCCACCGCATCGCGGTGAGCTCGCCGCGAGGCAGCGCGGAGTCCGCGATGCTGCGCGGCAACCTCGCCGAGATCTCGATCGGCACGCTCCTCTCGCTGCTCGAGTTCGAGCGCAAGTCGGGCATCCTCGTGGTCCTGACCGACAGCGAGGCGGCGCGGCTGTTCGTCGCCGACGGCAGGGTGGTGAAGGTCGAATCACCGCGCGACGGCAGCGCCCGCGAACGACTGATGGTCGTCCTCGACTGGACGACCGGCGAGTTCGAGTTCTCCGGCTGCGAGGTGGTCGGCGCCGACGAGCTCGGTCAGGCCACGACCCAGCTCCTGCTCGAGCACGCCCGCCTCAGCGACGAACGCAGGCGCTGAACGATCCGGCGCCAGGAATGCGCCGATCGCCCCGACGGTTCTGTCCACCGCCCCGTTCCCTCGGGGCTCCTGACCCCGATGCGAAGCCTCGTCGCGATCTTGCCCGGCTGTCTCGGCGTCCTCGCGCTGGCCGCGAGCGCCGGCACGGCCAATGCCGGCGGCCGCGTGGCCGTCGCCGCACGCCTCACCCACGCGATCGACGTCGATGGCCGCCTGGACGAGGCGGCGTGGCAGGCCGCGCCCGCGCACGGCGATTTCTGGCAGCGCCAGCCCAACGAGGGCGCCGCGCCGTCGCAGCGCACCGAGTTCCGTCTCCTCTACGACGATCACGCGATCTACGTCGGCGTGCGCGCCCACGACAGCGATCGCGCGCGCATCCGCGCCATGCTCCACCGCCGCGATCAGTCCTCGGTCTCGGACTGGGTCGGCGTGATGCTCGACAGCTACCACGATCGGCGCACGGCCTTCGCGTTCGCCGTGAACGCCGCGGGCGTGCAGCGCGATCTCCTCCTCTACAACGACACGTCCGAGGATCCGAGCTGGGACGCGGTGTGGTCGAGCGCGACGTCGATCGACGGTGACGGCTGGAGCGCCGAGCTGCGCATCCCCCTCGGCCAGCTGCGCTTCAGCGCCGGCAGGTCGCGGTGGGGCATCCAGGTGATGCGCTACGTCGGGCGCGACGGCGAGGAGAGCCTGTGGGCGCCGTCGCCGCGCAACGCGCCCGGCTTCGTCTCGAACTTCGGCGTGCTCGACGGGCTCGAGGGCCTGGCGCCCACGCGTCGCGTCGAGGTGCTGCCGTACATGACCGGCGGGTTCGCGCGCATGTCGGACGCGGCGACCGATCCGTTCGCCGACACCGTCGATCCCCGCGCCAACGTCGGCGTCGACGCGCGGTACGGCCTCGGCCCGAACGTGACCCTGACCGCGACGATCAACCCCGACTTCGGCCAGGTCGAGGCCGATCCGTCGGAGGTGAACCTCAGCGGCAACGAGACCTACTTCGCCGAGAAGCGGCCGTTCTTCCTCGAGGGCACCGAGATCTTCCAGGTGCAGCTCGGCGAAGGGGGCGGACCGGGCGGGCGCGACACGCTCTTCTACTCTCGCCGCATCGGCGCCACCCCGCACGGCGAACTCGCGGGCGACCACGTGGACGCCCCCACCGGCACGACGATCTACGGCGCCGCCAAGATCGCCGGCAAGACCGCAGGCGGGCTCTCTTTCGGCGTGCTCGACGCGGTCACCGCGGAGGAGACCGGCGTCGCCCAGGACGCGATGGGCGTGCGCACGCGCGGCGTCGTCGAACCGCTCACCAACTACGCCCTCGCCGTCGTGCGCAAGGACGTGCGCGAGGGCCGCACCTCGGGCGCCGCCGCGCTCACCCACGTCGCCCGCGCCCTCGACGGCACCGGCCTCGAGGACCTGCTCCACGACCAGGCGGTCACCGGCGCGATGCTCCTCGATCACAAGTGGGGCGCGGAGGACGCGTGGAACCTGACCCTCCGCGGCACCGGCTCGTGGGTGCACGGCACCCCGGACGTGATCCTGAGCGACCAGCTGACCCTGCGGCACCTGTATCAACGTCCGGATGCCGGACACATCGAGGTCGACCCGACGCGCGAGAGCCTGTCGGGCTGGGGCGGGACGTGGAGCGCCGGCGGGCGCCCGGGCAAGCACCTGAACCTCGCCGTCGGCGGCGACGTCCGCAGCCCGGGCTGGGAGGCGAACGACCTCGGCTACCACACCGGGGCGGATCGCTGGATCCAGTGGGTGTGGGGCCAGTACCGCGACGACGAGGCCGGCGATCGCGTGAGCACGTGGCAGAGCAACGTCGACCTGTGGGCCTACGGCGCGACCGCGCCCGACTTCCACGGCTACGGCGTGAGCACGAACACCAACGCGACGTTCAACAACTTCTGGTTCCTCGGCGGCGGCGCCAGCCTCGAGATGGAGCGGATCGACACGCGCGCGCTGCGCGGCGGGCGGTCGCTGGTGGTGGAGCCGTCGTTCAACAACTGGCTGAACGTGACCAGCGACGGCCGCAAGCCGGTGTCGTTCACGATGAACCTGCGCAGCTGGCGCCAGCCGGCCACGGACTCGCACGCGTACGGCACGACCGTGGGCGTGACCGTGCAGGCGCGCAGCAACGTCGAGCTCTTCGTCGGACCGACGTACGACCGCCGCATCGACGACGGCCAGTTCGTGGAGGAGGCCGTCGACGACGGCGGGCGGTCGCACTACGTGTTCGCGCGCATCTCCCAGCACACGATGGGGCTCACGCTGCGCGGCGCCTGGACGTTCACGCCCGACCTGAGCCTGCAGGTGTACGCGCAGCCCTTCGTGGCCACCGGGGCGTACCGCGAGCTCAAGCAGACGGCGGACACGCACGCCCTCCGCTGGGACGACCGCTTCCGTCCCTACCGCGCCGGCGAGCTCTCGCGCGCCGACGGCGACGTCTACCTCGTCGACGAGAACCAGGACGGCCTGGCCGAGTACGCGTTCTCGGTGCCCGACTTCTCGTTCCGCGAGCTGCGCTCGAACGTCGTCCTGCGCTGGCAGTACCGCCCGGGCAGCACCGTCTTCTTCATCTGGAGCCACGGCCGCGCCGACGCGGACAGCGAGGGGAACCTGGACGTGAGCCGCGAGCTACGCGGGCTGGCCCGTGCTCCCGGGGAGAACGTGGTGATGGTGAAGGCGAACTACTGGTTCGGGGTGTAGCGCCAGGCCCGGGTATTGCGAAGTGTTGCGCCCCGACCTCCACCGTTGACTCGGGCTCGCCTGTCGCTACCCTTGCCCCATGTCGCTGCGCACACCGCTGCTCGCCGGCGTGGCGGTCCTGGGGATCCTCGGCGCCGGCTGGCTCTATCTCGAGAACCGCGACCTCTCCAGCGAGGTCGCGCGCCTGCGCGCCATCGAGAAGAACCGGCCCGATCCGTGGACCGGCGCCGACGCCGGCGACCAGGTCGCCGACGCGTCCGACGGAGGCCGCGAGCGTGGCGCCTTCTCGCTGCCGCTCCTGGGCCGCAACGTCGGCAAGGACGGCGACCGTCCGCCGCGGCCCCAGCTCGATGACAAGCCCAAGGAGTCGCGCCTCGAGCGCCGCCTGCGCCGCCAGGGCGAGCTGGCCGCGCTCCTCGGGCGCGATCCCGACGAGACCGAGGAGGAGTACAAGAGCCGCATCCTCCCGTTCATGCAGATGGCGCTCGAGCGCCCGCGCGCGAACGTCGACGAGATGCGCCGGCAGGCGGAGGTCGCCGCCAACGTGACCGAGGCCCAGAGCAAGCAGCTCGACCAGGAGTTCGAGGCCATCTACGGCGAGCTCATCGACTTCACCAACGCCGCGGTCGCCGACGGGCAGCTCACCCCGTACGACCGCAACGTCAAGGGCGTGCTCCAGTACGCCGGCGGCCTGGGCGCCATCCTCGAGGGCGCCGAGGGCCGCATCGGCCGGATCCTCAGCGCCGAGCAGATGCGGGCCATGTACAACACCGGCTTCGAGTGGGGCGAGTACCTCGGCGTGCGCGCGCCCTGGGAGCGCCTGCGCGCCCCGCCGGCGCGCCCCGGCTCCTGACGGCGACGGCGCGCCAGAAAGCTGGCCGGCGGCGTCGCTCCTGCGATATCCTGGGCTTACCCAAGCCCCCGGGGGATCGTGAGCCAGACACGCAACAGCGGTACCCTGATCCTGGTCAGCCCCGTCGAATCCGTCCCGAAGCCGCAGGTGCGTGGCGAGGCCTGCCTCGTGCTGCTGCACCCGCCGGGGCCGGAGATCGGCAAGCGGACGCCGCTCCAGCGCCAGAGCTACATCGTCGGCCGCGACGCGGACGCCGACCTCGTCATCAGCCGGTCCGCGGTCTCGCGCCAGCACGCGCAGCTCGCCCGCGACGAGCAGGGCGAGTGGTGGGCGATCGACATGGGCTCGACCAACGGGACGTTCGTGAACGAGCAGAAGGTCCAGCGCCAGCACCTGGCCGACGGTGATCAGGTCCGCTTCGGCGACGCGATCTTCAAGTTCCTGAACGGCGCCAACATCGAGAGCGCGTACCACGAAGAGATCTACCGGATGACGATCCTCGATGGTCTCACCGGCGTCCACAACAAGCGCTACTTCCTCGAGTTCCTCGACCGCGAGCTCGCGGGCGCCAAGCGCCACGGCCACGCCCTCGGGCTGGTCATGTTCGACATCGACTTCTTCAAGCGCGTCAACGACGAGAAGGGCCACCTCGCCGGCGACCACGTCCTCAAGGAGGTCTCGCATCGCATCAAGACCCGCATGCGGCGCGAGGATCTGTTCGCCCGCTACGGCGGCGAGGAGTTCGCCTGCATCCTGGCGTCGACCGGCCTCGAGGGCACGGTCATCTTCGCCGAGCACGTGCGCCGCATGATCGAGGAGCGCCCGGTCATGTTCGACCAGACGCCCATCCCGGTCACGGTCAGCCTCGGCGTCGCGTGCGCGTACAACGAGCCCAACCTCGATCCACCGACGCTCATCAAGCGCGCGGACGACAACCTCTACGCGGCCAAGCGCAGCGGGCGGAACCAGGTCGTGCCGTCGCCGCACTCGCTCGGCCTGCGCTGACCGGGCCGGAGAACGCGATCGGGCACGGGCGCGGGGGTGTGCTAGATCTGCCGCCCTCGTGAGTGAGCCCGATTCCAGAACGCTGGCCGATCTCGGCTGGCCCACCCTCGTCGAGGGCTGGGCGACTCGCTGCGCGACCACGCGCGGCGCGGCCGCGGTGCGCGCGGCGCCGCTCTTCGCGACGGCGGACGAGGCGCGCGCCCGGGTCGCCGAGATCGCCGAGGCGCGTCACCTGGCCACGATCGACGCGGCGCTGCCGCTGGGCGGCATCTCCGACGTGGCGGCCGCGGTCGCGCGCGTGCGCAAGGCGGCGGCGCTCGACGCTGCCGAGCTCGTGGCGGTGGCGCGTACGGCGCAGGCGATCACGCGGCTGCGCAAGCACCTGCACGAGCACGAGCAGGTGGCGCCTCGCCTGGTCGAGCGCGGCGCGCCGCTCGCCGACCTCGGCCACGTCTACCACCCGATCCTCGAGGCCTTCGATCCCGACGGCCGGCTGGTCGATCACGCGAGCCCCGCGCTCGGGCCGCTGCGCAAGGCGGTCGCGGCGCTGACCGCGCAGCTCGACCGGCGCATGGAGGAGCTGGTCAACGACCCACGCTACGCGCCGCTGCTCCAGGACACGTACTACACGCAGCGCGACGACCGCTATGTCCTGCCGGTGCGCACCGACGGCAAGGGCTTCGTGAAGGGGATCGTCCACGGCACGTCGCAGAGCGGCGCGACGATCTTCATCGAGCCCGAGGAGATCGTCGACCTCAACAACAAGAAGCGGCTCGCCGAGTGCGAGGTCGCCGACGAGGAGCGGCGCATCTTCATCCGCCTCTCCGGCTGGATCGCCGAGGAGGCCGACGCGCTCGACGCCGGCCTGGCGGTGTGCGAGCACGTCGACATCGTCGCCGCCGCCGCCGTCCTCGCCGAGGAGCTGGTGGCCGCGGCGCCCGAGATCGACGACGCGCCGCGGGTCGCGCTCCTCCACGCCCGCCATCCGCTGATGCTGCTCGCGCAGCGGCGCTGCGTCGCCAACGACGTCACGATCCGCGCCGGTGGGATCCTGCTCATCTCCGGCCCCAACGCCGGCGGCAAGACCGTCGCCCTCAAGACCACCGGCCTGTGCGCGCTCATGGTGCGCGCCGGGCTGCACCTGCCCGCCGAGAGCGGCAGCGTGATGGGCTGGTTCACCGACATCCGCAGCGACATCGGCGACGCGCAGAGCCTCGAGGCCAACCTCTCGACGTTCACCGGCCACATGGCCGCCTTGCGCGCGTACCTCGCCGAGTGCGGGCCGGGCACCCTGCTCCTCGTCGACGAGATCGCGGTCGGCACCGATCCCGAGCAGGGCGCGGCGCTGGCGCAGGCGGTGCTCGAGGCGTTCGCCGCGCGCGGCGTCACCGCGCTGGTCACGACGCACTACGAGCGGCTGAAGGCGCTCGGCGCCGCCGATCCGCGCTTCGCCAACGCCTCGGTCGGCTACGACATGGAGAAGCTCGAGCCGACCTTCAAGCTGCACCTCGGCGTCCCCGGCAGCTCGGGCGCGCTCGTCGTCGCCCGCCGCATGGGCCTGCCCGGCGACGTCGTCGAGCGCGCGTCGGTCATCCTCGGCGACGCCGGGCTCTCGGTCGAGACCCTGCTCGCGTCGGTGGCCGAGCAGCGGCGCCGGCTCGAAGAGGAGCGGGCGGCGCAGCTCGCCGAGATCGAGGCGCTCGAGGCCGAGCGCATGGCGCTGCGGGTCGATCGCGAGCGCGCGCGGGTGAAGGGCGACAAGGAGCACAGCCGCGCGCACGGCGAGGCGCTGTCGGCGCTGCGCCAGGCTCGCCAGGAGATCGATCACGTGCGCGCCGAGCTACGGAGGAAGGCCCAGGCGGCCGCCGCCACCGTCGACGACGTGAAGGCCGCGCGCCGCACGCTGGTGAGGCCGGGCGCCGCGGTCGCCGCCAACGCCCCATCCACGGCGATGCCGCCCGGGCGCCGCGCCACCCTTGCCGATCTCGTCCCGGGCACCCCGGTGCTCGTGCCCGGGCTCGGCGGGCGCGGCCACGTCGCGGCGGCGCCCGAGCGCGGCAAGGTCGAGGTGCAGCTCGGCGGCATGCACATGACCGTCGACGTCGCGTCGGTGCTCATCGACGCGCACCGGCAAGCGAGCAAGGCCGCCGAGCGCAAGCAGGAGCCGAAGGCGAAGGCCGCGAAGGACGGGCTCGCTGCGCCGACCGCGACGGGCGGTGACGTGCAGCTCGTCGACGGGACGACCGACGGTCGCGCCACGGCGCGGACGCCCGGCACCACGCTGGACCTCCGCGGTCAGCGCGTCGACGAGGCGCTGGCCAACGTCGATCGCTGGCTCGACGAGCAGCTCCTGCTCGGCCACGACGCCGTGTTCATCGTGCACGGCCACGGCACGGGCGTCCTGCGCAGCGCGATCCGCGAGCGCCTGTCCGCACATCCCGCCGCCCGTCGCGCACGGCCCGGCGAGGCGAGCGAGGGCGGCGACGGCGTGACCGTCGTGCTGCTCCGCGACTGAGATCCCCGCCGGTCATCCTGAGCGAACGCCTCGCGCAGCGCGGCGGAGTCGAAGGACGCTCAGCGACCACAGTAGTCGCCAGACAGGCGGAAATGTCAGAGGCAGGTCGCGCGCTTGGCCGGGATTTGCCAGCTGCGACACCGGTGCGACGGGATGGGTCGTCCCGCGACACCGTCGAGAAGCGCTGTTCGCGCGCGTTGCCGCAGCGGTTTGCGCCGTGTGTCGCGCACTTGGCGAGCGATCGGCAGCTGGCCCGCTCCTTGAAGTAGTTGGTCCCTGTCAGCCGAGAGCTGACGCCCCGCATCTCGCAGGGCAAGGAGCAACGAATCATGTCGACCACCGAGAACCGTTACGAAGCGATCGCCAACCGCAGCCGCTCGCGCCGCATCCGCGACCTGGCGTTCGCGGCGCTCATCGCCGCCGTGGCCGCCTTCTCGTTCGCCTCGCTGCGCGCAGCGGCCGACAATGTCGCACACGCCCCGACGGCGACGACGGCGAAGACGGCGGCCTCCTGCACGATCCAGCCGGCGTGCTGATGCGCGCGTTTCACCAGCGCTGCCAAACAACAGTAGGTGCGCTGGTGGAACGCGACTTTTCTTGCCGTCCCTGGCGAACAGGTCCACCATGGAATTGTTGGGGTACTGCGGTCGAGAGGGTCTCTGGCGAAGGGAGCAAGGATGAACACCGTGGACAACAGCAGCTTCGAGGCCGTGGCGCAGCACAGCCGGGCCGCCCACAAGCGTGACATCGTCTTCGGCATCATCGTCGCGGCGGTGATCGCGTTCGCGCTCGGCGCGATGCGCTTCAGCTCGGAGCGAGTGGCGACCGCGCCGGCCGCGAAGCAGTGCATCGTCGGCACCAACTGCTGACGACTCAGCTCCTGGGACGTGACACGACACGCGTCTGCGTGAAGTTGCGGTGTCCGTCGCGGGAGCTGTGGAAGGCGAACCCGCTCTCGCGCGCGCCGACCCACGGCGTCCCGCGGGCGCCGTACACGCCCTGGTTGACGCCGATCATCCCGGCGTTGAGCGCGCGGGCGACCTGCGCCGTGCGCTCGTCGTCGGCGCCGAAGACGACGGCGCCCAGGCCGTAGCGCGTCGCGTTGGCGAGGCGCACCGCCTCCTCGTCGCTGTCGACCACGGTGACGCAGGCGACCGGCCCGAACGTCTCCTCCTGCGCGATACCCATCTCGGGCGTGACGCCGGTGAGCACGGTCGGCTGGACGAAGAGGCCGTCGTGCTCGCCGCCCCGGACGACGGTCGCGCCCCTGGCGACGGCGTCGCCGACCTGGCGCAGGACGTGATCGCGCTGGCGCGCCGACACCATGGGACCGACCTTGCTCGTCTCGTCGAGGCCGTTGCCCACCGTCATCTTCGCGGCCTCGACCGACAGCTTCGAGACGAAGCGCTCGGCGAGCGCCCGCGCGACGTAGATGCGCTCGGTGGCGACGCACACCTGGCCGGCGTTGCGGAAGCTGTTGCGGGCCGCGAAGGCCGCGGCCTTGTCGACGTCGGCGGAGTCGAGGACGAGCAGCGGATCCTTGCCGCCGAGCTCGAGGATGATGCGCTTGAGGCCGCCGGCGGCCGCCGCCATGATGTGCTTGCCGACCGCCCGCGAGCCCGTGAACGCGATGAGATCGACGTCGGCGGCGACCAGCGCCTTGCCCTGATCGTCGGCGCCGTGCACGACCTCCAGGACCCCGTCGGGGACGAGGGCGCGCACCAGGTCGGCGTAGGCCTGCGCGATGAGCGGCGTCTCCTCGCTCGGCTTGAGCACGACGGTGTTGCCGGCCACGAGCGCGGGGAACACCATCCAGTGCGGCATCGCGAACGGGAAGTTCCACGGCGTGATCGCGGCGCACACGCCGAGGGGGTCGCGGTAGATGGTCGACGTCGTGCGGCCGTCGTCGAGCACCTCGGGCGCGAGCGCCGCCTCGATCTCGGCGAGCTCGTGCTCGAGGCCGTCGGCGCAGCTCTTGATCTCGCCGGTCGCGTCGCGCACCGGCTTGCCCATCTCGCGCGTGAGCAGCTTTGCCAGCTCGTCGAGGCGCGCGGTGATCGCGGCGGCGAGCGGGCGCAGCACCGCGGCGCGTCCGGCGGTGCCGAGCGCGGCCCAGGCGGGCAGGGCGGCGCGCGCGCGGGCGACGATCGCGGGGATCTCGGTCGTGGGCGTGACGTCGACGGCGCCGACCTCGGCGCCCGTCGCGGGATCGTACGAGACCAGCTTCGACATGGCGCGACCCTAAGCCGGGGATCCCGAGGCGGCAAGAGGTCGTAACCGCAGACGGGGAGGTGCTCGTGAGGCTCGGCGGCCGCCGGCCCCAGCGGTTACGATCATCCGATGCGCCGGGGGAGCCATCTGGTCGCGATCGCGATGATCGTCGGCTGCGCCGATCCGGGCAGCGACGGCGCACCCGACGCCGCCCCGGCGATCGACGCCGTCGGGCCCGACGCGCCGGCGCCCGACGCGGCCGCGCCCGACGCGATGGCGCCCGACGCGATGGCGCCCGACGCGCCGGCGATCGACGCGGCCGCGCCCGACGCCCCGGCGATCGACGCCGCCGCCCCGGACGCCGGCCCGATCGACGCCACGCCGATCGACGCGCCGGTCGCCGTCGGCACGTGTGCGCTCGATCCGTGCGATCCGCGCGCGATCTGTTCGGACACGAGCGGCGGCGCCACCTGCGCGTGCGGGCCCGGGTTCACCGGGGACGGGTTCATTTGCGACGACGTCGACGAGTGCGCCGCGGGCCCGTGCGATGTCGACGAGCGCTGCGAGAACACCCCGGGCGACCACCGCTGCGTGCCGCTGACGATCGACGAGTGCGCGGAGGGGACCGACACCTGCAGCCCGAACGCCACCTGCGCGGACACGGCCCAGGGCTACACCTGCACGTGCGAGGTCGGCACCACGGGCGACGGCCAGGTGTGCCAGCGGGCATACGACTGGTTCGGCGTGGGCACCGCGCATGGCTGCGCCCTCGTCGGCACGGCGCTCCGTTGCTGGGGCGACAACACCTACGTGCAGCTCGGCTTCAGCACGTCGCCCGCGCTCGACGCGCCGCGGCCCGGCGCCGTGCCGGGAGCCTGGAGGCAGGCCGACGCCGAGGCGTCCACGACCTGCGGCGTCTTCACCGACGGCACCTGGCGGTGCACGGGCCGGCTCTACTGGTACACGATGCTCCTCCAGGTCGGCGACGACACGGACTGGCTCGCGGCCGCCGCCGGCGACTACCACACCTGCGCCATCCGCTCCGATCGGACGCTCTGGTGCGCGGGCTACAACGGCTACGGTCAGCTCGGGGACGGCACGACCTCGTCGCAGATCGCGACCGCGCCGGTGATGGTCCCGGGCGGCGACTGGTCGCAGGTGGAGGTCGGCGGCAACCAGACGTGCGCGATCGACGGCGATGGTGGGCTGTGGTGCTGGGGGCACAACCTCTGGGGGCAGCTCGGCGTCGGCGACAACGCGAACCGAGCGCTCCCGACGCGCGTCGGCGCGGACACCTGGCGCGATGTCTCGCTGGGGCCGACCTGGACGTGCGGGCTTCGCACCGACGGTGCGGTCCTGTGCTGGGGCGACAACAGCGAGCGTCAGCTCGGGACCGGACAGGCGACGCCGCCGATCCTGTACGGCGAGTACGCGCCGGTCGCGATCGCCGCGGCCGGCCCCTTCGTCGCGCTCGACGTCGGCGACCGCCACGCCTGTGCCCTCGACACCGACGGCGCGCTCTGGTGCTGGGGCGAGAGCCGCCACGGCAACTTCCTGGCCGAGGAGGACGTTCGCTACCCGGTGCCCGTCGAGCTCGTCGCCGCCGGCGCCGCCTGGACCGGCGTCGGGGTCGGCTCGCGCGTCACCTGCGCGCGACGCGCGGACGGCACCATCCACTGCTGGGGTGAGGATGCCCGCGGGCAGCTCGGCGGCGACCGCGGGGGCGGGCGCGATCGGCCGAGCGCCGTCGCACCGGGAACGAGCTGGCTCGCCGTCGACGCGCGCGGCGGACACGCGTGCGCGGTGCGGCGGGATGGATCGCTCTGGTGCTGGGGCGACAACGGGGATGGCCAGCTGGGCGATGGCAGCCGCGTCCCTCGCGACGCTCCGCTCCGGGTCGGCAGCGCGGACGACTGGATCGGCGTCGCGACCGGGCTCGGCCACACCTGCGCCCTGCGCCGGCCGGATCGGCTCGTCTGCTGGGGACGCCGGTACGGGGACGCGCCGGTGGCGATCCCGGGCGCGTGGCGCGCGGTGAGCGCGTCGTCTTCGCGGGACTGCGCGCTGTCCGCCGATCGGACACTCTGGTGCTGGGCCCCTGCCGCCACGCCCGCGCCCGCGCCGGTGCTCTCGGCGGTCGAGTCGTTCCAGGCCGGGCATGTCCACGCCTGCGCGGTCCAGGCGGGCGGGGTCCTCCACTGCTGGGGCTCGAACGCCTCCGGCGAGCTCGCCGACGGGACCTACACCAGCCGGACGGCTCCTGCGCCGGTCACGGGCACCGTCCGGTTCCGTCGGGTCGGCGTGGAGCACAACTCGACGGTCGCGATCGACGAGGCCGCCGTGCTCCGCGGCGCGGGCCACCGCTTCGCGTCGACCGTCCTCGTCGACGCTGGCGCCGGCGCCGCGTGGTCGTCGATCGTCGCCGGCAACTACCACGCATGCGGCGTGCGCGAGGACCGACGCATCACCTGCCTCGCCGCCGCGGCGGCCCGGGGCGGTGGCGAGCACCCGGGCGCGTGGGCTCGCGTCAGCACCGGCATGGGGGACTTCTCGTGCGCGCTCGACGCGACCGGCGCCGCGTTCTGCTGGGGGGATCCCGCGCAAGGCGGGATCGGCGACGGCGACGCATGGCGGAGCACGATCACGCCGGTCGCCGACTGACCGCGCCGGCTCACGACGGGCCGAGCTCGATCGTGCCGCGGTCCTCGGTGACGTGCTCGCTGGTCTTGCCGCCGACCGTGACGCGCGCGTGGGCCGAGATCTCCGCGGTGAGCGAGCCACGCAGGGGGAGCGGATCGGTACGGCCCACGACGACGGCGCCGCGGACGACGCGGCGCATGCCGAGGAGCTCGCCGAGCGCCTCCCCCGGCTTGCCGGGGACGGCGATGTGCTGCGGCTCGCCGATGCGCTCGGCCTCGACCTCGATCGTCCAGGTGTCGCCGTCGACGCCGGCGAGGCGGTACGTCGCCGTCTGCTTGACGATGATGCCGCCGGCGCGCAGCGCGGTGACCACCCGCCAGCGCGCGCCGACGCCGATGGCCTCGTCGGGCACGGGCACGGCGAGCGCGAGCCAGCGCTGCACCAGCTCCTCGCGGGCGTCGAGCTGGACGCCGCCCGGATCGTCGAGGAGCGTCGCGCGCTCGAAGCGTCCGCGGTCGTCGACCACGATGTCGGCCCGCTTGGCCTCGAGCAGCGCCCGCCAGCGCGCCACGTAGCGCTCGGCCGCGGCGACGCCCGCCTTCGAGCCGGCGTCGACGCGGGCGGCGAGCCCGCGGAGCTGGATCGCGCCCGCGGCCGCGGTGACGCCGAAGCCGTCATGGACGGGCGCCTGGACGACCTCGTCGGTCCAGGTCCCGTCGAGGTTCGCGCGGGTGGTCACGGTGGAGCGGGCGACGAGCTCGCGAGGTGCGCCGCCGGCCGCGTAGCGCAGGCGCGCGCGCGGGGCCTCGCCGGGCTCGAGCAGCGTGAAGCGCATCTCGCGCGGCAGCTGGATGCTCGGCTCGGCGAGCCCGGGACCCGCGGAGCCCGGGCCGGGCCCGGGCACCAGGTGCGTGCGCAGCGCGGCGTCGCGGCCGGGAGGTTCGCGCTCGGGCTGCGCCTTGCGCCCGCTGCACGCGGCGATCGCGATCGTCGCCAGCGCGGCGGGGACTCGCACACGGCGATAGTAGCAGCGCGCTGGCGCCAGCGAGACATTCGCGCGCGTGGGCAGGCTCAGGGCGTCATGCCGAGCGAGCCGCCGACCACGCCGCCCATGCCGGCGAACGCGCTGGCGCACACCTTCTGGCAGCCGGACAGCGCCATGAGCGTGTCCCCCATCGCCATCGGGTCGAGCGTGCCGCTCGGGCAGGGAAAGCGCGAGACCGCGTCGAGGCACTCGGCCGCCGCGGCGCGATCGTAGTCGGGACACATCTGATCCATCGACTGACCGAGCTGGGGCAACGTCTGCCGCGCCATGTCGCAGTACTCGGTGAGCTGGTCGTCGGCGGAGCAGGTCGAGATGCGCTGGCAGGCGACGTCGACCGCCGTGGTGAAGAAGTCGCTCGCGGTGGGAGGGCCCCCGCCGCGGCGGGACGGCGGCGCGGGCACCGGCGGTGGTGCAGGGGCGGGGACGGGATCCGGATCGGGCGCGATGCCCGCGTGCGGCGCGCCGCTGCCGGGAGGTGGCGCCGGTGGGGTCGCCTGCGGCGCGAGCGGATCGGTCGGCGTCAGCTCCGGCGCGGGGCCCTCGAAGCGGCGCACGCCGCGGTCCTTCTTGCTGCTCTCGCCGCCGAAGAGGAGCAGCGCGACCGAGGCGACGATCGCGATCACCGCGATGAACGCGACCACGAGCGGCCATCGCGACGACCAGCCCGCGCGCGGCGCGACCTCCGACTCGGACGGCGGCGGCACCATCACGGCCGGCATCGCCGACGGCCGGGGCGCGGTTCCGTTCGCCGTCCCGTTCGCGGTTCCGTTCGTCGTCCCGTTCGTCCCGTTCGCGCCATCACCGGTGCCGCCGAGCGCCGCGAGGTTGGGGCGCTGCGCCGGCGTCGTCGGCGGAGGCGCCCCGTTGCGGAGCCGGGCCAGATCCGCCCGGCAGTGCTTGCAGCGGCCGGCGATCGGGTGAACCTGGCCGCCACATGCGGGACAGGCCGTGCGCGGCTCCACGGCGGCAGGTGTGGCCATCACGTCCAATGTGCCAGGCACCCCCCTGTCCCGCAACTCGGGCTTGCGGGCCCTGACTCCCGACATACAGTGGGGCGATGGCAGGACGTCGCCCACCTCTTCCCGTGCTCGTCGAGCACGAGGTGGCGGTTCCGGGCCTGGATCCCGCGCACGATGGCGTGCGCATCGCACATCTCTCGGACATCCACGTCGGCAACCTGACGCCGGAAGCGCACGTGCGCGCGGCGGTCGACGTCGCCAGCGGCGCCGGCGCCGACGTCATCGCGCTGACCGGCGACTACGTCTGCTGGCGCAAGCACGAGATCGGCATGCTGCGCGAGCAGCTCGCGGGGCTGTCGGCGACGCGCGTGGTGGCCACGCTCGGCAACCACGACTACTTCACCTCGGCGTCGGGCGTGCGGCGCGCGCTCACGAGCCACGGCTACGAGGTGCTCGAGAACCGGCACACGACCGTCATGCTGCGCGGCGCGCCGCTCCATCTCGTCGGCATCGACGATCCGGTGACGCGCCACCACGATCTCGATCAGGCGTTCGCCGGCGTGCCCGAGCGTGGCTCGCGCGTCGTCCTGTGCCACTGCCCCGAGCAGGCGCCCGGCCTCGCCGAGCGCGGCGCCGATCTGGTGCTCTCCGGGCACACCCACGGCGGGCAGATCTTCGTGCAGGGGCTCACCGATCGGATCATCACGCGCATGGGCAAGCGCTACCGCCGCGGCTTCTACCGCATCGGGGATGGCGCCGGCGCCGGTGCTCCGGACGGCCGCACCCAGCTCTACGTCACCCCCGGCGTCGGCTTCTCCGGCGTGCGGGTGCGCGTCGGCGACGGCACGCAGGCCGAGGTCGCGCTGTTCACGCTGCGCGCCGCCGCTTAGAGTGGGCGCCGTGACCACGACCAAGCCCGGCGCGCCGGCGGCCAAGCCTGCCGAGGGTCCGCTCCTCGGCGGACGGTGGCGCCTCGGCCCGCGCCTCGGCCGCGGCGCGCAGGCGGACACGTACCTCGCGACCGAGATCGCGCGCCGCCAGGAGGTCGTGGTCAAGCGCGTGCGCCTCGGCGCCGGCTGGAAGAGCTTCGAGCTGCACGAGCGCGAGGCCAAGGTGCTCGGTCAGCTGCGCCACGCCGGCGTGCCGCGCCTCCACGCCGCGCTCGAGGAGCCGCCCGGGGTCTTCAACCTCGTCATGCAGCGCATGCCGGGTGACAACCTGCGCGATCTGTCGAAGCGCCGGCGCCTGTCCGAGCTCGAGCTGCGCGACGTCCTCATCCGCGGCCTCGAGATCCTCGACTACCTGGCGACGCGCTCGCCGCCGGTCGTGCACCGCGACATCAAGCCGTCGAACCTGGTGCGTGACTCCGACGGCACGCTCGCGATCGTCGACTTCGGTGGCGTCGCCGACGTCGGCGAGGGCGCCGGCTCGACGCTGGTCGGCACGTACGGCTACATGGCGCCCGAGCAGCTCCACGGTCAGGCGACGCCGGCGACGGATCTGTACGCGCTCGGCGCGACGATCGTCGCGCTGGCCGGGGGCGTCGAGCCCGAGGACGTGCCGCGCAAGGGTCTGAAGATGGACCTGGCGAAGCACCTGCCGTCGATGCCCGCCGGCTTCCGCAAGGTGCTCGAGGCGATGACCGAGCCGGATCCGGAGCAGCGGCCGCAGCGCCCGCGCGACGTCGTCGCGATGCTGGCCAAGGCGTTCACGTCGGAGCCCGAGCCGGAGCCGAGATCGAAGCGCCGGCGCGATCGCGATGTCGACGAGCCGGTGGCGCTGGCCGCGCGCGAGCCGCGCGCGCTCCGCCCCGCGCGCCCGCTGTTCGACAACGCGCCCGAGCCGCTCGGCGCGCTCATGCGTCTGTCGGTCCTCGGCATCGCGCTCGGCGGCTGGCTGGGGATGGCGCTGACCGCGTGGACGCTGCAGATGATCGGCTGGACCGCCGGGGTCTTCACCGGGGGCAAGCGCTCGACGGCGCGGCGCATGACCGGCGACGTCGCCGAGATCTTCGTCGACGGCCGCGACGGCTTCGGCGACCTCGCGCGCCGCGCGATCGCGCGAAAGAAGCGGTAACGGGGTCAGCGGGCCGCGGCGCGGCGCGTGACAGTGCGGCGCGCGGCCTTGGTCGCGAAGCCGCCGAGCACGAGCACCTCGTCGACGTCGCCGCGGCGATCGGCGTTGCAGTTGATGGCGCGCGCGCAGCGCACGCGATCGATGCGCAGGCCGCGGTAGAGCGAGCGGATGAAGGGCGTGTCGCTGTTCGACAGGACGACGGCGACGCCGCGGTCGGCGAGCTCGTGGGCGAGGGTGGCGAGCGCGCGCTGGTCGTCGGGGCCGAACGCGTCCGCGGTGTAGCTGACGAAGTTCGCCGTCGTCGTCACCGGGTCGTACGGCGGATCGAAGTAGACGAGGTCGCCGGGGCGCGCGTCGGCGACCGCGGTGCGGTAGTCGGCGCAGACGATCGTGGCGCGCGCGAGCACGGCCGACGCCGCGCGCAGGCCGGCGGCGTCGCAGATCGGCGGGTTCTTGTAGCGCCCCATCGGCACGTTGAACCCGCCCGAGCGGTTCACGCGCCACAGGCCGTTGTAGCAGGTGCGGTTCAGGTAGATGAACGCCGCGGCGCGATCGAGCGGCGTCCACACCACGCTCGCGTCGTTCCAGCGCGTGCGCGTCGCGTAGTAGTGCTTCTCGTCGTGCGCGTCGCGGTGGATCGCGAGGCGCCGGATCACGCCCTCGACGTCGCTCGCGACCGCGCGGTAGGTCGCGATCAGATCGGCGTTGCGATCGGCGAGCACGGCGGCCGGCGGCGCCATGCTGAAGAAGACCGCGGCCCCGCCGGCGAACGGCTCGAAGTAGCGGCCGTAGGTGCGCGGCATGCGCGCGGCGATCTCGGGCAGGAGGCGGGTCTTGCCGCCCACCCACTTCACGATCGGGCTGGCGAGAGACGCGGGAGCCGGGGCGGCGACCCCGGCCGGGCGGGTGCTCGGCATCTGCGCATCCTCGGGCCGTCGGCCGCGATGCGCAAAAAAAGAGCAATGGTTACAACGACTTCAATGAGCGCTTGTGGGAGCGCTTCGATAAGCTCTTCGACGCGACCCTTCGACGCGACCCTTCGACTCGCCCCTGCGGGGCTCCCTCAGGGTGAACGGCGTGGGCGAACAGGTCAGAGGGCGGAGGCGGCGGCGTACTGCTGCGTCGCCGGGTCGTAGTCGACGAGCACGCCGGCGGCGCCGGCGCTCTTGGCGATGCGGTACATCTCTTCGCGGTTGCCGCGCACGACCATGCGCGGCTCGGCGCCCTCGACCTCGGTCGCCGTCAGGAACTGGCGCGCCTTGACGACGTTCTTGAAGCCGAGCAGGTAGGCGGCGTCGTCGCCGGCCTTCGCCATCATCGGCACGCGACCGTCGGCGTCGGCCGTCGGAAGCTGCCCTTCATTGGCGACCAGGAGAACCCAGAGTCCTTCGAGCACCGATCCAGGACCGACAGGCGGCGGTTGGGTGGGGCCGCGGCGGGTCGTGGAGGTTGACGTCTGCTGCATTCACAAACTCCGTTTTATTGCGCGGCGTTGTGCGGCTTTTTCGCGTCGCTGTCAAGCGAAACCGTAACCCCCACCGCGCCTTGACGTATCCGCCATGGACGACCACAGTGCACGACGTGGATCGCGTGACCCTGCCCGTGCTCGACGAGCGACGCGCTCGACAGAGCGGCGCGCCGTCCGGGTTCACCACGCCTGCCGATCCCCTCCGGGATCGCTTCGAGCGCTCGATCCGTTACCTGCGCGTCTCGGTCACCGATCGCTGCAACTTCGCGTGCACGTACTGCGTGCCCGACGACGGCGTCGCGCACAAGCGCAAGGCCGAGCTGTGTACGTTCGAGGAGCTCGAGCGCATCGTCGGCGTGTTCGCGGGCCTCGGCGTCCGTCGCCTGCGCCTCACCGGCGGCGAGCCCACCGTGCGCGCCGACTTCGTCGATCTCGTCGCCCGCCTGCGCCGCGTGCCCGGCATCGAGGAGGTGGTGATCACCACCAACGGTCACCTGCTGGCCGCGCTGGCCGGCCCGCTCGTCGCGGCCGGCCTGGCCGGCGCCAACGTGTCGATCGACACGCTCGATCCGGCGCGCTTCGCGGCGCTGACCAGCGGCGGCGACCTGGCGCGGGTGATCGCCGGCATCGACGCGGCGCGCGCCGCCGGCCTCGAGGTCAAGCTCAACGCCGTCGCCCTCGCCGGCGTGAACGACGCGGAGCTCGCCGCGCTCTGCGAGTTCGCCTGGGAGCGCGGCCTCGTCATGCGCTTCATCGAGCACATGCCGCTCTCGTCGGGGTCGCTCTACGAGGCCACGCGCGAGCTCTCCGCCGCCGCCATCCGGAAGACGATCGCGCGCGCGTTCGGTGCGCTCGAGCCCTCGACCGTCGACCGCGGCATCGCGGGCCCGGCCCGCTACTGGCGGCTGGCCGCGCGACCCGAGCGCGAGCTCGGGATCATCTCCGCGATGACCGAGCACTTCTGCGCGGCGTGCAACCGCGTGCGCCTGACCGCCGACGGCCAGCTGCACGCCTGCCTGGGCCACGACGACGCGGTCAACCTGCGCGACGTGGTCCGAGGCGGCGGCTCCGACGACGACCTGCGCCGCGCCATCGCGTGGTCCGTGCAGGGCAAGCGTGAGGGCCACGAGTTCCAGCGGACGGGGGACGGCGCCCCCACGAAGCACATGATCGCGATGGGCGGTTGAAGGAATGCGCGCCGAAGCTGCAGCGGTTGCAGCTACATCGGCGCGGCAACGCGCCGCGCCCACGATCGTCGGGCATGGCCCGTGTCGTGCTAGCCTGATGTCCACCCAGCCCGCACCCCGGGCCGGAGGCTGCTCATGAGCGAACCCGAGACCAAGCTCGAACCCGCCGTCACGACCTCCCGGCCGGCGAAGCCCTCGCCCTCGGAAGGCGGGCTCAGCACGACCGTCAAGGTGCTCCTGTCGATCGCCGTGCTCGCGCTGGTGGTCGGCTTCTTCCGCTACACCGCGCGCGGTCACACGAGCCACTACAAGATGGTGGACGAGGTGATGGTCGCGTGGGGCTCGTGGGTCGACAAGCCGCTCAAGGTGCACGGCTACGTCGAGTCCGGCACGATCGACGAGAAGGTCGTCGATCAGGAGACGGTGCGGACCTTCGTGCTCGAGCACAAGGGCAAGCGCATCAAGGTCCGCAACAAGGGCCCCAAGCCCGACACGTTCAAGGACAAGTCCGAGGTCGTGGCCGAGGGCAAGATCGTCGAGGAGAACGGCGAGCCGGTGCTGGTCGCGACCAACCTCATGGCCAAGTGCCCCTCGAAGTACGAGGGTGCGCCCAAGGACAAGCTGTTCGAGCAGTAGCCGGCGTCGTCGCCAGGCAACCCCATCATGGACAGCTCGGTTCCTTCGTCACCCGTCGCGGTGGTCGGCACGATCACCGTGCTGGTCGCGTACCTCGTCGCGGCCCTGGGCGCGTTCGCCGGCATCGTCGGGAACGCCCGCAAGGACCCGCGCCTCGTGCGCGCGTCCGTCCACGGCCTCTACACCTTCTTCGGCGTCACGCTGCTGGCCTCGGGGCTCCTCGTCTACGCGTTCGTCACGCACGACTACACGATCAAGTACGTCCAGCTGACGAGCGATACGTCGATGACGACGGCGTACAAGATCACCGCCTTCTGGGGGGCGCTCGACGGCTCGCTCTTGTTCTGGGTGCTCGTGCTCGCGGCGTTCTCGGCGATCGCGATCGCCGCCAACATGCGCCGGCACAAGGACATGATCGGCTACGTCGTCGGGACCATCCTGGTGGTGCAGCTGTTCTTCCTGACCCTGCTCGTGTTCGACAAGAACCCGTTCGGTCAGTACGTGACCACGCCGCCCACCGACGGCGAGGGCCTCAACCCGCTCCTCCAGAACTACTGGATGGTGATCCACCCGCCGGCGCTCTACGTCGGCTTCGTCGCCGCGACCATCCCGTTCGCGTTCGCCATCGGCGCCCTGGCGTCGGGCCGCCTCGACGACATGTGGCTCGGCTCGGTGCGCGTGTGGGCGCTCGTCTGCTTCTTCTTCCTCTCGTTCGGCCTCATCCTCGGCGGCCGCTGGGCGTACGAGGAGCTGGGCTGGGGCGGCTACTGGGCCTGGGATCCGGTCGAGAACGCCGGCTTCATCCCGTGGTTCACGATGACCGCGTTCCTCCACACCGCGGTGGTGCAGGAGCAGCGCGGGTTGCTGAAGGTGTGGAACCTGGTCCTCGTCATCCTCACCTTCTTCTTCACGATCTTCGGCACGTTCATGACCCGCTCGGGCGTGGTGCAGTCGGTGCACGCGTTCGGCGAGGACAACGCGCTCGCGCTCCAGTTCATCGTGTTCATGGCGGCGCTGCTCATCGTCAGCATCGGGCTGCTCCTCCACCGCCTGCCGCGCCTGCGCGAAAAGGGCGGCTTCGAGTCGTTCGTCTCGCGCGAGTTCGCCTTCCTGCTCAACAACTGGATCCTGCTCGCCTGCGCGTTCTTCGTCCTCTTCGTCACGATGATGCCGACCATCACCGAGGCGATGTGGGGCGAGCGCATCACGATCGGGCCGGGCTTCTACAACCGGTGGATGACGCCGCTCGGGATCGCGCTGGTCTTCCTCGCCGGCGCGGCGCCGCTGCTCGCGTGGCGGCGCACGACGCGGGAGCGGCTCTACGCCCAGTTCATGTGGCCGGGAGCGACCGCGCTGGCCACGGTCGTCCTGCTCGCGATCTTCGTGCCGGCGTCACGCCAGCTGACCCCGATCCTCGACGACGCGCTCAAGCTGCCGGTCCCGCTCCTCAACTTCGGCATCTGCGCCTTCGTGTTCGGGTCGATCGTGCAGGAGTTCGTGCGCGGCACCCAGGCGCGCAAGAAGCAGACGGGGTCCGACGGGTTCACCTCGCTCATCGGCCTCGTGCTGCTCAAGCGCCGCCGCTTCGGCGGGTACGTCGTGCACCTGGCGATCGCGGTCATGTTCATCGGCTTCGCCGGCAAGGCGTGGGACCACATGGTCGACCGGACGATCGAGCGCCCGCTCGCGGTGGTCGAGGGCGGCGAGAAGCTGCCGCTGGCCCAGGTGCCCAAGGAGCACACCTTCAAGGTCAAGGGCTACACCTTCGTCTACCGCCGCCTGGTGCAGACGTCCGACGACAACAAGGTCGCCACCACCGCGTACGTGCAGCTCTACGATCGGGACGGGACGCCGCTCGAGCTCCTGAACCCGGCGCGGTGGAACTTCCGCAAGGGCACCGAGCCGACCACCGAGGTCGACATCCACGAGCGACTCGGCGAGGACGTCTACCTGATCCTCACCGGCTACAGCACCGAGACCGGGCTCGCGAACTTCCGCATCTACATCAATCCGCTCATCAACTGGGTGTGGGTCGGGTTCGTCCTGCTCGCGTTCGGCACGTTCATCTGCCTCATCCCGCAGCGCGCCGTCGATCTGGTGTCGCGACGGCCGACGACCACGCTGGGCAAGGCCGCCGACGTCGGCGCGGTGCTGCTCCTCGTCGGCGCGCTCCTGGGCGCGACGGCGAGCGTCGCGCACGCGCAGGGACCGTCGGGCGGCGGCGCCGAGCACGAGGAGGAGATGGTGCGTGCGATGGGCCACTCCGACGACTCGGGCTGGGCCCATCGGTACCGTCCCGACTCCCCGCTGGCCGAGAGCCTGATGAAGGACCTCGTGTGCCTGTGCGGCGGCTGCAAGCGCGAGAACCTGCACGACTGCAAGTGCGGCTTCGCGGCGCAGGAGCGCAAGAAGGTGCTGGCGATGCTGGCCGGCCACGATCTGACGACCGACGCCGGGCGCGCGACGGCGCGGCGCGCGGTGGTCGGCGCGTTCATCCGCGAGTACGGCGGCGAGCACGTGCTGGCCACGCCGCGGTCGAGCGCGACGTGGCTGGTGCCGTACCTCGCGGTCGCCGGCGGGCTCGTGCTCATCTTCTTCGTGGGCCGCGGCCTCGTGCGCAAGGGCGGCGCGATGCCGGCGGCGCCCGTGGTGCCCGCCGACCCCGGCGCCAACGCCGCGTATGACGAGAAACTCGATGACGAGCTCCGAGACACCGACTGACCGCGCGGTCGACGCGGGGGACGACGAGGGAGCAGCCGGAGGTGCCGTCGAGGCGGCGGCNNCCCACGCCTGCCGAGCCTGCGGCGGCCGAGCCCGCGGCCGCCGCCGCCGCAGCCGAGGTGACCACCACGCCGCGGCCGCGCGCGAGGCCGGCCGCGAAGGCGCCGCTTCCGTCGTGGCTCTTCGCCGCCGCGGTCGTGCCCCCCGGCTGGTTCTACATCCTCAAGGTC
>DDTA01000093.1:0-124 GCA_002344285.1 Myxococcales bacterium UBA2376 | reverse complement strand
CACTTCACGCCGTCGGCCGTGATGCTGATGCTCTGCTGGGTCGCGATCGTCACCATCGGGTACTTCGCGATCCGCATGGCCCTGTCGATGACCTCGTCCGCCGACGCGGCGTGGTTCAAGGCGC
>DDTA01000136.1 GCA_002344285.1 Myxococcales bacterium UBA2376 | reverse complement strand
CACCCGCCCCTCCCCCGGCACCCGCGGTGCGCAAGCGCACCCCCGATCCAGCTCCTCTCGCCGCAACACCTCCGCCCTCTCCGAAACCGGCGCCCTCTCCGCGCCCGCCCCAGCCCGCCGCGCAGCAGCCCTTGCCGGGCATGACCGCCGGCGACGCGATCCCGCCCGAGGTCCGCAAGCAGCAGCTCGGTCCGGACGACCAGTTCGGCGACGAGGACGACGAGGACGACNNGACGACGACCTCGACGACGACGAGGACGATGACGACGATGACGACCTCGACGACGACGAGGACGGCGACGTCGACGAGGTCGACGACGACGACGATCTCGACGACGACGAGGACGACGACGACCTCGACGACGACGATGACGATGACGACGACCTCGACGACGACGAGGACGACGACGACTACGAGGTGATCGATCGCACCGCGGCGGAGCTCGCCGAGGAAGGCGTCGAGGTCGACGGCGAGATCACGGTGCTCGCCCGCAAGCGCCAGCCCAAGGTGCCCAAGGCCCGCACCCCGCGGCCCGACCTCGCACCCGACCAGTCTGCGGCCGCCGAGGCCCGACGCCGTCGACGGCGCCGCCGGCGCAAGCGACGCGCGATGCTGCCGCCCAAGGCGGCGTTCACGTCGCCGGTGCTGAGCACGGCGGCGCCGGCCGATGCGCTGCCGCCGGGGGTGCGCGCACGCCAGGGTGGCGGCGGCCCGGTGATCGAGTACGTGCGCGGCCCGATGCGCATCGCCAGCGCGCCGGTCGCGTCGGCGGCGCCCAGCGACAGCAGCTCGCCGCGCAAGGGCGGCAAGCGCCGTCACCGGGGCGAGCGCTGGAGCGGCGGCGCGGGCTACGAGGCCCGGCCCGGCGCCGGACCGTCGTCCGCCGCCGAGCGTCGCGCCGAGCGTCGCGCCGAGCGCCTCGAGAAGAAGCGCCGTCGCCGCCGGCGTCGGAAGCGGAACCAGGGTCTCGGCGCGTCGGCCGAGGGACCGGTGTCGTTCTTCCAGCCCACCGGGGGCCAGCGTCCCGACAACGGTGGCGGAGGCGGCCCGCGCCCGTCGAACGGCAACGGCAACGGCAACGGCTCGCCATCCGGACCGAACGGCACGCCGGGGCAAGGCCAGCAGCCCGTGCAGCTCGGCCCCGACGGACAGCCTCTCCCGCGCAAGCGTCGTCGCCGTCGCCGGCGTGGACGGGGCGGACGTGGCCGACCCGATCTCAGGCCCGGGGCGCCGAACGGGCCCGCGCTGCCGGGTGGACCTGCGGGCGGGATGCCGCAGCTCGAGGGTGGGGCCCCGCCGCCGTTGCTGCCGCCGCCGCCGCCGCCGCGCGACGAAGAGTCTCACTGAGACGCGCCCCGCCGTGGAGGTCGACGACGCCTCGCCACCCTCCGCCGGCAGCGGTACACTCCGGACATGTTCGGTCAGCTCGGCAACCTGCGTGTCCGCGCCCGGAGCTCGCGGCGTGTCGAGCTGGCGCTGACGCGGACGACGCACGTCGTCGGCTGGAGCGCGGCGCTCGCGGGCCTCACCGCGGCCCTCGCCGTCGCGCGCTGGTCGATGTGGGCGGCGCTCCTGCCGATCACCCTCGGGCTGCTCGGCCTCGTCGTGGCGACGATGCGCCAGCACCTCGTGTTCGATCGCGACGACGGCGTCCTGCGCATCGAGCACCGCCTCGCCGGGATCCCGTCGCACTCGGTCGTGCCGCTGTTCCACCTCAAGTCGGTCGTCGTGCGCTCGCGCCCGCGCGGCGACTTCATCGCCGTGGTCGAGCGGCGCGTCGGCGAGCCGATCGTGCTCGACACGGGTGATGCGCCGGGTCCGCTCTATGCCATGGCCCAGGCGGTCGCAGATGTCGCACAGCTTCGACTCGTCTACGACGCCACGACCGCCGTGAACTGAGATAGCTTCCCGGCTGATGCTTCGGTCCGTGCCCGTCCCGCGACTCGTCCGTTCCGCGCGCGCCGTGGCCCTGTCCGCGATCTCGGCCGCGATCCTGGCCGCCGCTGGCGCGTGCGAAGGCAAGAGCTCGGGCGCGCCGAGCGAGTCGATGACCGGCGGCGACGACGTCGAGCTCGTCGGCGTCGACCTCGACCTCTGGACGTGTGATCTGATCGCGACGCCCGCCGTGATGTCGCAGACGCTCGGCATCCCGGCGCGCGGCGTCGACAGCATCCTCGGCTCGGCGCCGGGCACGCCCAAGCCCTGCAACTTCGTCGCCGAGGGCGCGGCGCCCGAGGCGTGGAGCTTCGACTTCGACTGCCGCGACAACGCGCTGGCCACCGCCGAGAAGCTCTTCACCGAGTACCTGGCGCGGAACCAGGAGCTGATCGCGCAGTGGGACGCGTCGACGGGCGGCAAGGTGCAGAAGAACGACGCCGGGCTCGAGCAGCTCGCGGTCGCGGCGCCCGTCGAGGTGCCGGTCGGCAAGAAGGCGCTCGACCACCACGGCCAGGCGATCCTGTTCATCGACGACGACACGCCGTGCTACGCGCGCGTCGCCGGGCCCGACCCGGCGCGTCGCTTGCTGGTCGCCAAGCTGGTCGCGCAGAACCTGACCCCACGCACCGCGCCGATGCGACCGCGCCCGGCGCCCCCGGCCGGGAAGTAACCGACCGCACCGCCGGTTGTCTGCAGGTCCGGAAGAGGATCATGAGGAGTCCCATGCGTATCGCCACCGGGATCGTCGCTTGCGCGCTCGCGGGCGCGCTCCTGTCTCCGCTCGCGCACGCCGCGCCCGGCGCGCTCACCGTCGAGCACTACAAGCTCGACAACGGGCTCGAGGTCATCCTCCAGCCCGACCCGACGCTCTCCACCGCCGTGGTCCACGTCTGGTACCACGTCGGTAGCAAGGACGAGCTCCTGGGCAAGAGCGGGTTCGCCCACCTGTTCGAGCACCTCATGTTCGAGGGCTCGAAGCACGTGAAGGAGGGCGACTTCGACCGCCTGCTCGAGGCGGCGGGCGGCTGGAACAACGGGACGACGAACAACGATCGCACCAACTACTTCGAGCAGGTCCCGGTCTCGCACCTGCCGCTCGCGCTCTGGCTCGAGGCCGACCGCCTCGCCGGGCTGTGGGACGCGATGTCGCCGGCGCTCCTCGACAACCAGCGCGACGTCGTCAAGAACGAGCGACGCCAGCAGATCGAGAACCGCCCGTACGGCCGGGTCGAGCTGATGATCCAGCAGGCGCTGTGGCCCAGGGGACACGGCAACTGGAACCTGACCATCGGGACGATGGAGGATCTGGACGCCGCGAGCATGGAGGACGTCGAGGCGTTCTGGCGCACGTACTACCGGCCGTCGAACGCGACCCTGGTCGTGGTCGGCGGGTTCGACGTGGCGAAGACCAAGGCGCTGGTCGAGACGCTCTTCGCGTGGATGCCGAAGCAGGACGTGCCGCGGCGGCGCACGCTGACCGCGCCGGTGACGCCCTTGCCGCGGCCGGCGACGATCCAGACCACCGACAAGGTGCAGGTGCCCAAGGTGATCCTCGCGATGCGCGGACCGGAGGCCTACAGCCAGGAGAGCTACGACCTCGCGATCGCGTCCTACGTGCTCGGCTCGGGGAAGACGAGCCGCCTCCACAAGCGACTCGTCTTCCAGGACCGGCTCGCGACCGAGGCCTACGCCGCGCTGAACGATCAGATGCTGGGCAGCGAGCTGTCGATCGCCGCGGTGGCGCGGCCGGGCACGACGGCGCAGCAGCTCCGCGACGTGCTCGTCGAGGAGCTCGCGCGCATGAAGACCGAGCCGCCGACGGCGGAGGACATCGAGCGCGCGCGGCGGGTGATCGAGGTCGGCCTCCTGAGCAGCCTCGAGAACCCGGCGAGCCGCGCCGGGCGGCTGGCGGAGTGGGCGGCGTACACCGGCGATCCGGACCATCTGGCGGAGACGCGCGCGGCGCTCGCCAAGGTGACGCCGGAGTCGTGCGCGCGGGCGATCGCGCGGTGGATGTCGATCGACCACGCGGTGACCGCGATCGTCTCGCCCGAGACCGCACCCGCACCCGCGCCCGCGTCGCGAGGAGGTGGCAAGTGAAGGCGGCGTGGATGCTCGTCGGCGCGGCGGTGAGCGCGTGCTGCGCGCGCCCGGCGGTCGTGCAGGAGCCGGTGACGGCGACGGCGACGGTTCCGCCGGGCCGTAGCGTTGTGCCAGCCGAGCCACCCGCGCCGCGCGAGCCGGCGGCGGAGCCCGTCGACCCGGGGCCGCAGACCTTGCCCATGCCGGCGGCGGTCGCGATGCCGTGGGATGCGGCCGGCGTCGACTGGACGAAGCCGCCCGCGGCGTGGCCCGAGGCAGCGTTCGCGCCGCCGCGGCCGGTGACGTTCACCCTCGCCGACGGCGTGAAGGTGTACCTCGTCGAGAACCACCGCCTGCCGATGGTGAGCGTGCGCGTGCTCCACGCCGCCGCGGGGACGCGCGAGGACGGCGACCAGGCCGGCCTCGCGGCGCTCACCGCCGACCTGCTCGACGAGGCGACGCGCACGCGCACCGCGCTCGAGCTACCCGAGGAGCTCGAGCGCCTGGGCACGCGCCTGCGGATCGGGGCGGGCGTCGACGGGGCCGTCTTGACCATCGACACGCTCACCGAGACGCTCGAGCCGGCGCTGACGATCGCGGCCGACATGATCATCCGGCCGCGCCTCGCCCCGGAAGACTTCGAGCGCATCAAGGCCGAGCGCCTGGCCGACCTCGCGCTGCGCCCCGATCAGCCGCGCGCGATCGCCGCCGTGGTGTTCGAGCAGCTGGTCTTCGGCGCGCATCCCTACGCCAGCCCGGGCTCGGGCTGGCGCGAGACGGTCGCGACGTTGACGCTCGACGACGTGACCCGGTTCTGGTCGACGCACTACGCGCCCCGGGCGACGTCGATCATCGTCGCCGGCGACGTGACGCGCGCGCAGCTCGAGCCGATCCTGGCGCGCACCTGGGGTGCGTGGAAGGCGACGGCGAAGCCGGCCCCGGCGGGCGCGCGGCCCGCGGTCGCGGCGCCGGTCCTCGCGGTGGTCGATCGCCCCGGCGCGCCGCAGACCGTGGTCACGATCGGCCGCCTCGGCCCCGACGCCGGCGATCCGCGCCGCGCCGACCTCGACGTCATCAACACCGCCGTCGGCGGCAGCTTCGCCGCGCGCCTCAACGCCCGTCTGCGCGAGGAGCTCGGCTACACCTACGGCATCTTCTCGACGGTGTGGCGCGGCCAGCGCGCCGGCGCATGGAGCGTCTCGTCGTCGATCCGCACCGACGTGACCGGCGCCGCCATCCGCGAGATCCTCGCGATCCTGAAGAGCACCTCGGCCGCGCCTCTCCCCGCCGACGAGCTGGCTCGCACCAGGTCGCTCATCGTCCGCGGCCTGCCCCAGGACTTCGAGACCAACAGCGCGATCGCCGCCGCCTACGCCTCGGTCATCGCCGACCGGCGCCCGCTCACCACCTACCGCGACCTCCCCAGGCAGGTCGCCAGGGTCACCGGCCCAACCGCCCGCGCCGCCGCTGCCTCCCTCTGGAAGGACTTCCACATCGTCGTCGTCGGCGACTGGTCCGCCATCGCCAAGGACCTCGAATCCCTCGGCCTCCCCATCGTCCGCTTCTCCCCCGACGGCAAACGCCTCTGACTGGGGACAGGCTCCCGGGTCGCAACACCTCGCAGTCACTGGACTTTTCGCGTTGACCGCGACTGGGGTTTGGCGAAGCGAGCGCCAGTCGCGGTAAACGCCAGATGCCAAGTGATGTCGCGAGCGTGGAGCCTATGAACCTGTCCCCCCGCGGGGAGCTCGGGGCGCAGCTGCGGCTGGCGACGCCGCTGGCGGCGCAGCAGGTCGGGCTCGTGCTCATGAGCCTCGTCGATACCGCGATGCTCGGGCGGTATCACCCGGACGCGCTCGCGGGAGCAGGGATCGGGAACGCGCTCACGTTCGCCATCACGTGTCTCGGGCTCGGCATCGTGCTGGGGCTCGATCCGCTGATCGCGCAGGCGCTCGGCGCCAAGGAAGGCGCGCGCACGCCGGCGCTCCTGCGCGACGGCGTCGGCGTGGCCGTGCGCGTGGGCGCCGCGATCACGCTCGCCCTGTGCGCCGTGCCGGTCGTGCTCGGGCTCGCGGGCGTCGAGCCGGCGGTCGCGGACGAGGCGCGCGTGTACGTGTACGCGCGCGCGCTCGGGACGGTGCCCTTCCTCTGCCAGATCGCCCTGCGCTCGTTCCTGCAGGCGCACGGCCGCACCACGCCGCTCATCGTGGCCGTGATCGTCGGCAACGTGGTCAACGCCGTCCTCGACTGGATCCTCATCTTCGGCGAGCCGCGCCTCGGCATCCCCGCGCTCGGCTCGATCGGCGCCGCGATCGCGACCTCGGCGATCGTCGTCGGCACCGCCGCGTACTACGCCCGCGCCGCCGGCGCCATCAGCCGCACCCTGCCCGTGCCCGCGACGGCGCCGCCGCCCGCCACTCGCGACATCTTCCGCATCGGCACG
Source organism: Myxococcales bacterium UBA2376 (assembly GCA_002344285.1). Lineage (GTDB taxonomy): Bacteria > Myxococcota_A > Polyangia > Haliangiales > Haliangiaceae > UBA2376. The sequence continues at coordinate 16,242 of DDTA01000136.1, read as the reverse complement.
CCGATCGGCCTCCAGCTCTTCGCCGAGGTCGCCGCGTTCGCGCTCGCCGGCGTGCTCGCCGGCCGCCTCGGCGCCACCCCCGCGGCCGCGCACCAGGTCGCCCTCCAGCTCGCGAGCGTCCCCTTCTCCATCACCATCGGCATCGGCGCCGCCGCCGCCGTGCGCGTCGGCCTCGCCGTCGGCGCCGGCGACCCGGTCGCCGCCCGCCGCGCCGGGCTCACCAGCCTCGCGCTCGGCGCCGCCGTCATGTCGACCTCGGCGACGATCTTCGTCCTCGCCGCCGAGCCGCTCGCCGCCATCTTCACCGACCGCGCGGCCGTCATCCTCGCCGCCATCCCCCTCGTCCAGATCGCCGCGGTCTTCCAGCTCTCCGACGGCGCCCAGGCCGTCGCCGCCGGCGCCCTGCGCGGCGCCGGCGACACGCGCGCCGCCTTCATCGCCAACGTCTTCGGTCACTACCTCCTCGGCCTGCCGGTCGCGCTCGCCCTCACCTTCGCGCTCGACCTCGGCGCGCGCGGCCTGTGGTGGGGCCTCTCCGTCGGGCTCACCGGCACCGCCGTCGCGCTCATCGCGCGCTTCCTGTGGCTGACCGCACGGCCCATCGCGCGCGCGCAACGTCCTTGATCGCCTTGCCCGTGACGGTGGTACGACTCGTCCATGCGCGCTCGCGGGGCCCTGTTCGCCATCGTCACCACGCTCGCCGCCGCCTGCGGCGGTGACGACACCACCGACCTGCCCGACGCCGCGCCGACGGGCACCGCGACCGTCGACGTCGTGCGCTACGACTACGAGATCGATCTCGAGACCCGCGCCGCGTCCATCGGCCTCTCGCTGAACGCGCTCACCCCCGGCAACTGCGTCGCCCTGCCCTCGCGCGCGACCGCGCTCGCGCTCTCGTCGGTGCGGCTCCTCGACGCCCCGGCCATCGCCACGACCGACGGCGCCACGCTGACCGCATGCACGCCCGCCGGCACCGGCTTCGCCGCGGGCCCCCTCACCCTGTCCGCGGACATCCCGCTCCAGCCGCTCGAGACCTGGGGCATGACCCAGGTCGGCTACTCCGTCACCAACGACGCCTCGGGCCAGCCGATGTTCTACCTGGTGTCGTGGGTCGGCGGCTGCGACCGCTTCGGCCCGTGCGACACGCGGCCCGGCACGTTCGCCCACTACCGCTTCACCATCCACCACCGCGCCGGCGTCCAGGCGCTCTGCCCCGGCACGGTCACGCCCGGCGAGACCACGACGACGTGCGAGTTCACCCACGACGGCGGGCCGACCTACTCGACCTTCGGCTTCATCGCGAGCCCGTCGTGGCAGACGACGCCGCTCGGCACGTGGGGCGGCGTCACCGTCACGCTCCACGATCGCCCCGGCTCCGGCATCGCGCCGCTCATCGACAGCGCCTACCACCAGGGCTTCCTCGCGTGGATGGCGGCGCGCTTCGGCCCGTACCCCTACGGCGACGAGCTGCGCATCGTCACCGGACCCACCTACTGGAGCGGCTTCGAGCACCCCGGCAACATCGTCCTCGACGACGGGCTCGATCGCCCGATGAGCTCGCTCTACCTCCGCCCGGTCGCGCACGTGCTCAACCACGAGCTCGTGCACCAGTGGGCCGGCGACCAGACGACGCTCGCCGACACCTACGACTTCGTCTGGAAGGAGGCCATGGCCGAGTACCTCTCGTACGTCTACGAGGACGAGAACAACCCGACCGAGGCGCTCATCACCGCGCGCGCGTGGAAGGCGTTCGCCAATGGCGCCGCGTATCACCCGGTGCCCGAGGACACGACGCGCCCGACGCTCCTCCAGTACTACGGCGAGGTCTACGGCCCCGGCCCCATGATCCTCTTCCGCCAGCTCGAGTCGCTCTCGTCGCGACCGCAGGTGCTCGCCGGCATCGCCTCCGTGCTCGGCACCGAGCGCACGCTGTCGGTCGCCGAGCTCCAGGCCGCCCTCGAGGCGTCGACGGGCCTCGACCTCGATACCTACTTCGATACGTGGGTGCGCGGCGCCGGCGCGCCCGTGTGGCCGACCTTCCGCGTCGAGATCACCGGCACGGCGCCGTCGCAGAACGTCGTCGTCACCGAGACCACCCCCGGCGGCGCGCTGCACGGCTGCAACTTCGCCGTCGCGCTCACCGGGGCCAGCGCCGGCGAGAGCGCGAAGGTGCAGATCACCCGTGGCGTCGACGGCGTCATGGTCGCGACGGTGCCGACCGGCGTCGCCTGGCCAGTCGTCTCGACCACGCTCGATCCGGACGCCCAGTGCCTGGCTTACCTCGAGACGACAACGGTAACGGCGACGCGACATCCGCCCGGCTGGAATCCGTGGCGAGGCTCACTCAGCGAACGCTGAGCGAGGGAGGCGTACGTGATCTGCCGGCGCGGCGAGTAGTGGCGCGCCGGGCGCCGTGTTATCTCCGCCAGCATCCGCGGGTAGGGACCCGCGAAGGAGCCTCGTCCATGCGTACTCTGCCTGCTCGTAGCCTCTGGATCGCCGCCTGCGCGGCGGCCGTTCTCGTCCTCACCGGCTGCCCCGGTGGCCCCAAGATCCCGGGCCGCGGCGGCAGCGGCGTCGATCCGAACACCTGCGGCAACTACGCCGCCTCCGACGCCGGCCGCAAGCTGAAGGCGTTCCTCGAGGCGACGGTGCGCGTCGACGAGGAGGCGCAGCGCCTGGTGAACGTCGTCGGCGAGAGCTGCGCCATCATGGGTCGCGAGCTCGGCATGGCCGGCCCCGATCTCGAGGGTCAGCCCAAGGACGTGTGCGCGCGCGTGTACGGCCGCCTGAACGACGACCTCAAGGTCGCGATCAAGGCCGACGCCAAGCTCAACGTCGTCTACAAGCCGGCGGTCTGCACCATCGACATGCAGGCGTCGGCGCGCGCCGCCGCCCAGTGCGAGGCCAAGGCCGAGGCCGACATCGACATGACGTGCAGCGGCACCTGCAACGGCACCTGCGAGGGTACGTGCAAGGGCAAGGCGGGCACCGGCGGCTCGGGCGGCGACTGCAACGGCGTCTGCGAGGGCACGTGCCGCGGCTCGTGCGAGGGCTCGGCCGAGGTCAACGCGTCGGCCGAGTGCCGCGCGCAGGCCGAGGTGAACGCGTCGGTCGACATGACGTGCACCGAGCCCGAGTTCTCGGTCGACGTCGAGGCGTCGGCCATCGTCGACGCGTCCAAGGCCGAGGCGGCGCTCAACGCGATGCGCAAGGGCTTCCCCAAGATCTTCAGCGTGAAGGCGCGCCTCGAGCCGTTCGGCGCGGCGGTGAGGACCTGGGCGTCGACGGCGACGAGCCTCGCGGCCGCCGGCCGCGACCTCGCCAACTCGTTCAAGGATCAGGCGCTCTGCATCACCGGTCAGATCAAGGCGGCCGCCGATGCGGTCGCGCGCGTCAACGTGAACATCGAGGTCTCGGTCGAGGTCTCGGCGTCGGCGTCGGCGTCCGCCGGCACGCGCTGAGCACGCGTAGGCATCTGCCCTAGCGTTTCCGGCCCCGGGGCCGTCCGTCATCAGGCGGGCGGCCCTTTTGCTTTGCCGCGACATGGAGTAAGAAGCCGTCCGCTCCCGTTCCCCGCGCCCGAGGCCCCATGAAGACGCTCACCGAGTTCTCCACCATGATGCTCAAGAAGGGCGCCGACGCGCGCGCGGCCAAGACCGCCGAAGGCGTCGCGCCCGAAGCGATGGCCGAGGCCGTCGCCGGCGCGCTCAACGTGCCGGCGGAGCGGGCGTCGCGCCTCATCGAGGCCCTGGATCTGGTCGGCCCCGACGTCGACAGCGTCCGCCTCGTCCGCGTGTTCCAGGGCGAGAAAGGCCCGGACGGCTCGACGGCGATCGGCGAGTTCCACTACTCCATCGATCGCGTCGCCTCGCAAGGCGGACGGCGTGGTCGTGGTCGCGACGACCGCGGCGATCGCGGTGGCCGCGGGCGCGACGATCGCGGCGGTCGCGGCGGCGGCGGTGGTGGCGGTGGTGGCGGCTTCGGTGGTGGTGGCTTCGGCGACCGCCGGGGCCCGCCCAAGCCGCGTGGCCTCGGCAGCCTCAAGGCGTCCTCGGAGAAGAAGGACGAGGGCGAGGGGCGCGAGGAGCGTCCGCGCGGCGGCGAGATCCCTCGTGCAGGAATCGGATGGGTGCTCACGGCTGCGCCCCGTGATGCTCGTGACCGGGGACGTGGCCCGGGACGTGGCGGCCCGCGCCGTGGTCGAGGCCCCGGCGGTCCGGGTGGGCCCGGCGGCGACCGCGAGCGCCGTGGCGGCGGTCCGCGCCGCGAGTGGCGTGGTCCCGGTGGCCCTGGTGGCCAACCTGGCGACGCGACTGCGGGTCCTGGCGGTCCCGGCGGGCCCGGCGGGCCCGGCGGCCCCGAGGGCGAGCGTCGTGGTCGGCGTGGCGGCCGCGGCCGTGGACCGGGTGGCCCTGGTCGTGGCCCCGGCGGCGGTCCGCGCGGCCCGCGTCCCGGTGGTCCGGGTGGGCCCGGCCCCAGCGCGCCGATGAATGAGGTCGCGGCGGGCGACGTCCAAGCGGCCACGGAGGCTCCTGCGACTTCCGCCACGCCCGCTGACGACGCCGCCAAGTCCTGAGTGCAACGCGGCCCGTCACCCGCTGTCGGAACCTTGTCGGACCCTCGCGGTCTAGTCCCGGTACACTGATGAAGCGGAGGCTCCCCATGACGACCCCCTCGCGACGTCTCTTCGTGATGCTCCCGATCGCGCTGCTCGTCGCGATCGGGTTCTCCGCGCGTCCTGCCGACGCCGACCTCTCGAAGAAGGTGATCGCCGCCTTCAAGGGCAAGCTCCTCGTCACCACCGGACCGCTCGAGTCGGTCGGTGACGACAAGGCCACGATCGCCCACTTCAAGAAGCAGGCGCTCACCGAGGTGAAGTCCCAGATCGGCGCCGACGAGGTGCCGACCTGGTTCTTCGTCTACACGGCGTTCCTCAACAAGACCGGCGCGACGTCGCTCAAGCTCGAGTTCTACGACGGCAAGGACTACCGCGCCGACAAGCAGCTCACCGGCGTCGATCCCAAGTTGACCGTCCTCTCGGGCGAGATCGAGATCACCGAGGACGACAACATCACCAAGGGCAAGACGTACACGCTGAAGCTGACCGGCATGGTGAAGGGCAAGGAAGTCGTCGTCGCCAGCGGCCAGGTCAAGATGAACTGAGCGGTCAGCTGGCCGCGAGCGACGCGCGCGCGGCGGCGATCACGGCGTCCACCGAGATCCCCAGCTGCTCGTAGAGCACCTCGCCCGGCGCCGACGCCCCGAAGCGATCGAGCCCGACGACCTTGCCCTGCGCGCCGACGACGTCGCCCCAGCCGAAGGTGACGCCGGCCTCGACGGCGACGCGCGCGCGCACGCTCGCCGGCAGGACGCGCTCCCGGTACGCCGCGTCCTGCGCCGCGAACCGCTCCCAGCACGGCATCGACACGACGCGCGTCGCGACGCCGCTCGCGGCGAGCTGCCGCTGCGCCTCGAGCGCGAGCGACACCTCCGAGCCGGTCGCGATCAGGATGACCGCCGGCGCGCCACCGTCCGCCTCGCGGAGCACGTACGCACCGCGATCGACCGGCGTCCCCACCGGCGCGACGACCGGCAGATCCTGACGCGAGAGCACGAGCGCCACCGGGCCGTCGGTGCGCTCGAGCGCGAGCTTCCACGCCGCCGCGGTCTCGTTGGCGTCGGCCGGGCGCACCACCCAGAGCCCGGGCATCGCGCGCAGCGACATGAGGTGCTCCACCGGCTGGTGCGTCGGGCCGTCCTCGCCCAGCCCGACCGAGTCGTGTGTCCACACGTACGTCACCGGCAGGTGGTTGAGCGCCGCCAGCCGCACCGCCGGCCGCATGTAGTCGCTGAACACGAAGAACGTCGACGCGAACGCGCGCACGCCGCCGTGGTAGGCCATGCCGTTGCAGATCGCGCCCATCGCGTGCTCGCGCACGCCGAAGCGCAGGTTGCGGCCCGCGCCCGTGCGATCGAAGTCGCCGCCCGGCACGATCGTCTTGGTCGAGCCGCCGAGGTCGGCGTCGCCGCCGAAGAGCGTCGGCACCTTCGGCGCGAGCGCCACCATGCACTTGCCCGACGCCGTGCGCGTCGCGAGCGACTCGCCTTCCTTCCACGACGGGAGCGCCGCGTCCCATCCCGGCGCCAGGCCACCCTGCTGCGCCGCATCCCACTGCGCGGCCAGCTCCGGGTGCGCCGCGCGCCACGCCTCGAAGCGCGCGCCCCACGCCGCGCGCGCCGCGGCGCCGCGCGTCTTGATCTCGCCCATGTGCGCGCGCGCCGCGTCGGGCACGAGGAAGTGCGCGTCGGGATCCCAGCCGAGCGCCTTCTTGGTCGCGGCGACCTCGTCCTTGCCGAGCGGCGAGCCGTGCGCGCCGGCGGTGCCCGCCTTCTTGGGGGAGCCGAAGCCGATCGTCGTGCGCACGCAGATCATCGACGGCCGCGCGGTGTCGGCCTTGGCCTCGCGGATCGCGCGATCGATGGCGTCGACGTCGCGATCACCGTCTTCGACGCGCAGCACCTGCCAGCCCATCGCCGCGTAGCGCGCCGCGACGTCCTCGCTCATCGCGAGCGACGCCGGACCGTCGAGCGTGATCTGGTTGTCGTCGTAGAGGCAGATGAGCTTGCCCAGCCCGAGGTGCCCGGCGAGCGACGCCGCCTCCTGTGCCACGCCCTCGACCACGTCGCCGTCGGACACGAGCGCGTACGTGTGGTGGTCGACGATGGTGTGGCCCGGCCGGTTGAACAAGGTCGCCAGGTACCGCTCCGCGATCGCCATGCCGACGGCGTTGGCGTGCCCCTGCCCCAGCGGCCCCGTCGTGCTCTCGACGCCGGGCGTGAGGTGCCACTCCGGGTGACCCGGCGTGCGCGAGCCCCACTGCCGGAAGGCCTTCAGCTCGTCGAGCGAGAGGTCGTAGCCCGCGGTGTGCAGGAGCGCGTAGAGGAGCATCGACCCGTGACCGGCCGACAGCACGAAGCGATCGCGATCGGGCCACAGCGGCGCGGTCGGATCGACCACGAGGTGGCGCTGCCACAGCGTGTACGCCATCGGCGCCGCGCCGAGCGGCAGGCCGGGATGTCCGCTGTTGGCTTTCTGCACCGCATCGATCGAGAGGGTGCGAAGCGTGTCGATCGCGAGGCGGGCAACGTCGTCGGTCGCGCTCATCGGCGCGGAACGTATACCACCGGGGTGATCACCAGCTACCCTCCAGGCAGCAAGGAGAACGACGATGAACCGCACTGCACAGGCTGTCTGGCGCGGCTCGGGTCCGGAGGGCTCGGGTCAACTGACGACGCAATCCGGGGCGCTGAGCGAGCTTCCCTACTCGGCCAAGCTCCGGTTCCAGAACGAGGACGGCACGCTGGGGACCAATCCCGAGGAGCTGATCGCCGCCGCGCACGCGGGTTGCTTCTCGATGGCGCTGGCGTTCCGCCTCACCGCCGGGGGCACGCCGGCGGAATCGATCGAGACCGACGCGCGTCTCGAGCTGGTGAAGGGCGATGCGGGCTGGCACATCCCATCCATCCACCTCACGACCAGGGCGAAGGTGCCCGGCCTCGACGACGCGAAGTTCCAGGAGCTCGCCGCCGACGCCAAGGCCAGCTGCCCGGTCTCGAGGGTGCTCGCGGGCGCCTCGATCACGCTCACGGCGACGCTTCTCGTATAAGCTCGCCCCGATGCCGGGGAAGCTCATCGTCTCGACGCTCGTTGGCGCGCTCGTGTCCTGTGGTGGTGGCGGGAAGACCCAGCCGGCGACGCCCGCACCCGAGCCGGGCGTCGGCACCGCCGGCGGTGCGACCGCCTCGGCGCCCGGCCAGCAGCTCACGCTGCCGGCCAAGGTCGACCCGATCGCGCCCGTCGACCGCGCGCCCGAGCTGTTTCCCCCGCCGATCTCCGGCGTCGGCGTCGGCCAGACCGTGTCGTTCGCGACGACGGCGATCGATCAGGACCTGGACGACATCGCGGTGACCGTGACGTCGATGCCGGCGTCGGCGCGCTTCGACGCGCTCACGCAGACGGTGACGTGGAAGCCGACCAAGGACGACCTGAAGGCGAAGCAGGGCGTGTTCCAGCTCGAGGTCAAGGACCTCTCGCACGGCGGCGCGACCCAGGTCGTGGAGTGGACGTTCCCGGTCGGCGCCAAGAAGGCGCCGCTCGCCGTCGCGCCGCGCGCGTCGGACGCCGCCGAGGTGCTCTTCACGATCCGCGAGCCGAAGCGCGTCGAGGCCACCGCCAGGGCCTATCCCTTCGACGCCATGCTCGTCCTCGGCGCGCAGATGATGCGGCCGTCGATGCCACCCGAGGCCGTCGCCAGGCTCGGCAAGCCCGACAAGAAGGCGCTCTTCCGCTCGTTCCTCAAGGGCATCGCCGCGACGCACCAGAACCCGCGCCTCGATCCCGACGCCAAGGAGTTCGACAAGGCGTCGTTCGGCAACCCGAACGACTGGAAGCTCGTCGTCGTGCGCCCGCGCATCGACAAGAAGTTCCACGAGCTGCGCCTGGTCTACCAGGCGGTGAAGGCGCCCGAGCCGGTGTTCGCGATGTTCCGCGTGCGCCCGGTGCAGGACAGCCCGACCTTGCCGCCCGAGGCCAGGGCCGAGAACAACAAGGTGTTCGCCGAGCTGTTCTGGAAGGCGTTCCTCGACGACACGGGCGCGGTGAACGCGAAGCTCGCCGCCGATCCGAAGGCGCACGGCAAGGCGGTCGCGGCGTTCGTCAAGGGCGTGCTCGGCTACAAGGGGTCGGCGCCGTGGGCGGTGCCCGGCTTCATCGCGCTGCCGACCGAGGCGCGCATGGGCGGCGGCTCCGCCCGCAACCCCGACGGCAGCTACAAGTCCGGCGACGGCTGGGCGTGGGCGGTGATGAAGCCGATGCCGACGGCCGACGGCGCGGCGCAGGCCTACGTCAACATCGCCATCCCGGGCTTCTGGACCCACGTCGTGCCGTCGCCCGACAAGAAGGCGTGGATCGGCAAGTGCGCGCCCGCGTTCGATCCCGACGACAAGCGCCACCAGCCGGGCTGGGAGGTGCTGTGCCGCAAGGCGCTCGGCTTCGTCGACCTGCCCGCGGTGGCGGACGGCAAGGTCGTCCCGGCCAAGATCGACGCGGTCAACCTGTTCAAGGAGCACAAGCTGGGCCCGTCCGTCGCCAACCTCGCGCTCGAGGACGCGCGCCGCGATCACGGCGAGGAGAACGGGATGACCTGCGCGCAGTGCCACATCCGCAACTTCGGCGTGCGCGACTACACCGATCCGGCGACCGCCGCGCCATCGGCGGGGCTGCCGAAGGCGAAGAACCGCGCGATCCCGACGCTCAACTTCCAGATCGTGCCGAGCCACACGTGGGAGGCCTTCACGCTCGAGCTCATGCAGGACCAGGAGTGCAAGACCCGGCAGCACCTCGAGGCCGCGCTCGGCAAGGCGCCGGCGCTCGCGTGTCCGCTCGCCGACCCCGCCGCGCCGCGCGTGACGGCGCCGCTGCCGTCGCCGGTCGTCCCCTACCCCTGAGCGATGCCGGAACCCGCCAAGGCCAAGGGCGGCAAGGCCGCCAAGGTGAAGGCCGGCGGCTGGGCCGCCTTCACCGATGGTGGCGCCGCGCCCCGCTACATCGTCGTGGCGCGCGTCGTGCTCGTCCTCGCCCTGTGCGCGACCGTGCCGACGATCCTCGGCGTCTCGCACGGCAACCGCATCCTGTGGACGATCGCGATCGCCTCCTTGCCGCTCTTCTGGGTGGTCGCCGGCTACCACGTGTGGCGTCGCATCTGCCCGCTCGCCGTCGTCGGTCAACTCGGCCGCCTCGTCGGGCGCCCGGGGACCAGGAAGGTCGACGGCTGGCTCGCCGACAACTACCTCTTCCTCCAGCTCGGCCTGATGATCGTCGGGCTGACCCTGCGCCTGGTCGCCACCAACGGCTCGGCGATCTGGCTGTCGGGCTTCCTCATCACCGTCGTCGTCGCGGCGGCGATCGTGAGCTTCGTCTGGGGCGGCAAGACCTGGTGCAACTTCATCTGCCCGGTCGGCGTGGTCGAGAAGATGTACACGGAGCCGGCGCGCGCCGCCGCCGGCAAGAGCGAGCTGACGAGCCAGTGCGCGCCGTGCGTCGCCTGCAAGAAGCACTGCCCCGACATCGATCTCGAGCAGGGCTACTGGAAGGAGCTGCCCGACCGCGGGCGCATCGTCTACTTCGCGTGGCCGGGCATCGTCGTCGCGTTCTACGTCTACTACTGGCTCTACGCCGGCTCGTGGGACTACTACTTCAGCGGGGTGTGGACCTACGAGCGGACGCAGCCCCAGACGTGGCTCGACGACGGCTTCTACTTCATGGGCGGCATCCCGCGCGTGGTGGCGGCGCCGCTCACGCTCGTCGCGTTCGGCGCGGCGTCGATGGCGCTCTTCGTCGGCCTCGAGCGCCTGCTCCGGAAGCGGGTCGGCAAGGGCGCGGCGCCGGGATCGCAGGAGGAGACCGACGCGCGGCTCCTGCTCCGCCACCGCCTGCTCGCCATCGCCGGCTTCACGGCGTTCGTCGCGTTCTACTTCTTCGCCGGTCAGCCGTCCCTGCGCCGCTTGCCCGAGTGGGCCGTGCGCGGCGTCGGCGCGGTCGTCGTGTTCGCGGCGGCGGCGATCTTCTTCCGCCGCTTCCGCCGGCAAGAGGCGGAGTACGTGCAGGAGAAGTTCGCCCAGAAGATCCTGAAGAAGTGGGAGTGGGGCGACGCGCCGCCGTCCGACGACCTCAAGGACATCTACCTGCTCCACACCGAGCGCACCAAGCAGCGCGAGGCGCGGCTCCGCGCCTACAAGGAGACGGTGCGCGAGCTCGTGGCCGACGGCCTCGTCACCCGCGCCGAGCTGGTGATCCTCGACAGCCTGCGCGCCCAGCTCGGCATCAGCGACAAGGATCACCAGAAGGTGATCGGCGAGCTCTCCGCCGAGGAGAAGCAGCTCTTCGATCCCACATACCAGGGCTCGGTCGAGCAGCGCCTCAAGGGTCAGCAGTACCGGAAGGAGCTCGAGCGGCTCGTCATCGAGGCCGCGCGCACCGGCGCCACCGCGTCCGCCGGCGCCCTGGCCGGGCTGCGCTCCGAGTACGGCGTCACCGACGAGGAGCACGCCGCCGAGCTGGCGCGCATCCTCGGCGAGGGCGGGCCGGTGGTCGGCCTGGTCCGCGAGGAGATCGCCGAGATCGAGCGGCTGGCGGCGGCCGCGCGGGCGACCGCGGCGCCCGAGACGCGGGACGGACCACCGCAGGACGCGTCGGGCTCGCTCGCCGGCGGCGCGATGGGCCTCGGCGAGGGCCAGGAGTCGGCGACCGTCGGCTTCGTCGGTCACCTCGCGCGCTGGCGCGGTACCGAGCATGCGAGCCGGGCGCTCGGCCTGCTCGGCGCGATCGCCAGCCGCCCCGAGCTCGCCGAGGCGCGCGAGTCGCTCACCGCGCGGCCCCGCCAGGCGGTGGCGATCGTGTCGACCTTGCGCGGCACGGCGCCCGACGAGCTCGTGCGCGCGCTCGGCGCCGCGCTCGAGGGCCTGTGGTCGAGCGAGCCGGCGCCGTTCTCGCCCGCGCCCTTCCTCGCGCTGGCCACGGATCCGTCGCACTACGTGCGCGCCGCGGTGGCGCTCGTGCTCTCGCGCTTCGATGACGACGCGTCGCGCGCCGCGCTCGTCGCCGCGCTGGACGACACCGATCCGATGGTGCGCCAGGCCGCCGTGCGCGCGCTCGGCGCCCGCAGCCGGTTGACCCGCGAGCTGCTGCAGAAGGCGCTCGCCGACGCCGAGCCCAGGGTGCGCTCGACGGCGGTGCGCGCGGTCTCGGGGACGACGTCGGGCGAGTATCCCGCCGCCGATCCGGGCGCCCTGGCCCAGACGGTCAAGGGCGTGGGCAACGCCGGGGTGTTCGCGACCCTCGACGCCAACGCACGCGTCGAGACGCTGACCGAGATCGAGAAGCTCGTGCTCCTGCGCCAGGTGCCGATGTTCGCGGAGCTGGCGCCGGATCACCTCGAGGAGCTGGCCGCGGTCGTGGTCGAGAGGCACTTCCAGCCCGGCGCCGATCTGTGCCGCGAGGGCGACGCTGGCGACGCCGTGTTCCTGCTGGTGAAGGGCAAGGTGAAGGTGTTCACCGGCGGCGCCGATGGCCGGCCCGAGCGCGTCCTCTCGGAGCTCGGGCCGGGCGCGTGCATCGGTGAGATGGCCGTGTTCGACGCGGCGCCGCGCTCGGCGACCGTGCGCGCCGTGGAGCGGACGCGCGCCCTGACACTGCCCGGCGGCGATTTCAAGGGGCTTCTGAGCGAACGAGCGGAGATGTCGCAGGTCATCATCGCCGAGCTGGTGCGCCGCATGCGCGGCCTCATGGCGAAGTGAATCGCGATCGCCGCCGTGATATGTTCGCGGCGATGAACGGGGCAACCAAGACCATCTGGAAGACTGTCGTGTTCGCGGGCGCGATGCTCGGCACCGCCGCCTGCGGCGGCAAGAAGGCCGAGCCGACGACGCCGGCGGCGACCGACACGTCCGGCGACAGCGGCAACACCGCCGACACGCCGGACACCGCGGATCCCTGCGCGGGCGATCCCTGTGGCGGCGACCCGTGCGCCGATCCGTGTGGCGGTCGGCCGCGCGGCGTCAGCGACGAGGGCGACACCGGCCGCGGCTTCATCCTGTCCTGAGCGCGGCCGGCACGTGACGGCAACCCATGTGACCGCAGTCGACGACGTCCGCGAGGATCTGTTCGATCCGGTCAGCGCCTGGTGGCTCTCGGGCACGCCGCTCGAGGCCGAGCACCAGCGCCTGATGCGGCGCCGGAACGTGCCCATCCCGTGGGAGCTGTCGACGGTCGGCGAGCTCTCGCCGGCCGAGCGCTCGCGCCTGGCGGAGACGTGGACCCGAAGGTCGGCCGCCGAGTACCTGGCGGTCTCGACCTTCGCCGTGCTCGCGATCGATCTGGTCGCGGCCGGCGCCCCGGCCGACGTCCTGTCGCTCTGCATGCGCGCCGGCATCGACGAGGTCCGCCACGCCGAGCTGTGCCTGCGCATGATCGAGATCTACGGCGGCAAGCAGGTCATGCCGCCGCCGGGGATGTCGAGCCTGCCCGACGATCCCGAGCGTCCCAAGCTCCACCAGGCGCTCGCCAACACCATGCTCGTGTCGTGCGTCTCGGAGACGTACGCGACGACGGTGCTCACGGCCACGCGGGATCTCACGACCGATCCCGTCGCCCACGCGGTCCTCACCTCGATCTACTCCGACGAGGTGATGCACGCGCGCCTGGGCTGGTCGTACCTGCGCTACGGGCTCGAGCGCGGCGGCCAGGGCGCCATCGACGCCGCGGCGGCGATGGTGCCGATCGCGCTGCGCGGCGTCGCCAACGTCGTCGAGCGCGAGCGCCCCGTCGGCGAGGTCACCGAGAAGGTGCGCGGCCACGGGCTCATGACGCCGGCCGAGGAGCGCATCATCTACTCGTCGTGCGTGCGCGAGGTGCTCGTGCCCGGCTTCGAGGCGCTGGGCATCCCGTGTGGCTCCGCCCTCGACGACTATGGCGAGGCCTGGGCCCATGCGGCCTAGCGCTGCCGGCCTCGCCGCGCTCGCGATGACGTTCGCGGCGGGGGCGTGCGGCCCGAAGGCGCCGGCTCGCCCGCCGCGCCCGGCCACGCTACCCGAGCAGGTCGTCTACGACTTCGAGACCGCGGTGCTGACGAGCAAGGACGCGTTCACCGAGCTCTTCGACTTCGTCGAGGTCGGCGCGTTCGAGATCCTGCTGCGCCGCTACGACCTCCTCGGTCGCCTCGACGATCTGACCGACGCCGAGATCGCGGATCTCGAGAAGGACGACGGCACGCCCTACCCGCCCGAGCGCGAGAAGCGCAACGTCGGCAACTTCTACAGGCGCCTCGCGCAGCGCACGGTCGGCACCGGCGGCTGCCGCGCCGAGACGCCGCGCTGGGCGTACAACCGGCTCATGGGCCAGCCGTTCGAGGAGCTGCCCGAGGACTTCCCCGAGGAGCAGCGTCCCGCCTACGAGACCCTGCGCGTGCGCGTCAACGCGCAGCTCGAGAAGGGCGGCGTCATCGGCATCCGCTGCGACGGCGGCACCAAGGGGCTCGCCCTCGTCTACAGCACCCGCGAGAACGCCCGCGGCTACGACATCATCACGATCTACGACGACGGCCCCTGACGGGGCCGCGTCGCAGATCGTGAGGCCTCGGGCGTCGGTCGCGAGGCCCCCGGTCTCGCGACCGACTACTTCACCTTGATCTTGAGGCGCAGGTTGACGAGCAGCGCGGCCTCGATCGCCTGGTAGTGCGTGCCCGTGTTGTTGGCGGTGCCGGTGTCACTCATGAAGTAGTAGCCCGCCGTCACCGGCAGCGACACCCCGATCGAGAGCGCGCTGCCCAGGTTCGCGCCCGCGCCGAAGCGCCCCTCGACGAGGAAGCCCTTGTCGTTCACCTCGGAGTTGTCGAGCGGCGGATCGACCTGGCGGTCGGTGCCGACGCCGAAGCCGACCCCGAGGCCGAGCTCGATGTAGCCCTTCGCCTTGCTCTTGGCCCCGTCCTTGGCGCCAGGGATGGGCTCGCCGCCTCCGACGGGGAACTCGAGATCGACGCCGGTCATGAACTGCGTCCACGTGCCGAGCAGCTCGCCGTCGTTGTACTGGTGGTGCTGCACCCACGCGTCGATGAACAGGATCTCCGCGCCGACCAGCGCGCCGTACGCGCCGCCGCGCGCGTTGTTCTGGAACGCGGCGTCCTTGCGCTCACCCGCGATGCCGACACCGCCGGCGCCGCCGCCGTGCGCCTCGGCGCGGATCGAGAGCACGTCCGCCGACGCCGTCCCCGTCATGGCCAGGACCAGCACAACCGAAGCGAGCTTCATAGAAGCCCATCATACCCCGGCCACACCACCCTCCGCCCGTGCCCCGCATCACGCCCGTGCCCGTGCCCGTGCCGGTGCCCGTGCCCGTGCCCGATCTCCCTCTCCTCTCCTCTCTTCTCCTCCTCTCCTCCTCCTCCTCAGTTGATCACCACCAGCTCCTGCCCGTCTCTCCCGCAGAATCGCGCCGAGAGGTCACTCCGCTCGCGGCACACGGGGCACACCTTGGCCATCACTCCGGTCGGCGCCATCTCGCGGCGACGGCGTGTCGCCTGGAACAGGACCGCCGGGATGATCTCGCCGCTGTCGTGCGGACAGCGGCGCAACCCGGGCTCGAACGCGCGCCCGCACGTCGTGCACATGCCCCCCGCCGAGCGCGCGCCGGCGAGCATCTCCTCCGCCGGCACGAGACGTCGCGCGTCGCGCTCGCAGAAGCTCTTGCCCTGGTACTCGGTGCGGCACGTCGGGCAAACGAGCCCGGTCGAGACCACCGCGAGCGCGCCGCCCGCCATCACCATCGCGTGGCGCGGCGCGGCCGGCGGCCGACGAGGCGGTGCCGGCGCGGCGCGCCGCGGAACCGGCGGCGGCGCCGGCGGCGCCTCGACCGGAACCTCCGGCTCGGCGTCGCGGCGGCGGCGCGCGACGAGCGCGACGAGCGCGATGGCGGCGATCGCGAGCAGGACGAGCGCGATCGCGAGCCCCCAGCGGGCAAGCTCCACCGCCCGAGCGCTGGCGACGGTGAGAGCGGCGGGTTCCACGAATACGTCCTCGAGCCGCGAGTGGGGCCAGCGTCAAAGGTAGCAATCGCGTCGAAGCGCGGTCAATCACGAGCTCCTCGTCGCTCAAGCCCTCGTTAAGGCGTGGCACTCCGGAGCGCGCTAAGCTCCGCGCGGTGGCGGACCTGGTCATCGGCAAGCGTCGACACTCACCACAGCGAGCGCTGCGCGCCACCGGCCTGCTCGTCGCCCTGGTCATCGCCGCCTTCGTCGTGGCGTACTTCATCTATCGCCGCTCGGTCGCGTACGACGTGCCGGGTGGAGATCCGCCACGGCACGAGCTGGTGTTCGATCAACCGTCGCCAGGGGCGCCGGCGCGACTGCGCTGGGGCGACGCCTCGCTCTCGCAGCTCGGCGAGATCGCCGTGGTGCGCGCGTCCGGCGAGCCGTTCGCCGTCGGCGCCGCCCACGGCCGGCTCCTCGCCGAACAGGTGCCGGCGAACGTGCGCGCGTTGGCGCCGACGTTGACCGGGCTCGCGGGCTCGGGCGGGCTCTTCGGCGACTGGACCCACGACATGCGCGTCGACTGGCGCCTGCGCTTCGTCGACGACGGCACGCCCGATCACCACCGCCGCAGCCTCGCCGGCCTCGTGCGCGGCGCGCG
>DDTA01000337.1 GCA_002344285.1 Myxococcales bacterium UBA2376 | reverse complement strand
CGTCTTCACCCACGCGGCATTGCTGGATCAGGCTTGCGCCCATTGGCCAATATTCCCCACTGCTGCCTCCCGTAGGAGTCTGGGCCGTGTCTCAGTCCCAGTGTGGCTGATCATCCTCTCAGACCAGCTACGCGTCTTCGCCTTGGTAGGCCGTTACCCCACCAACTAGCTGATGCGACGCAGGCCCCTCTTTCAGTGCCCCTTGCGAGGCTTTCCTCCCCAGGAACGGATTCCCGGGGAACGTATGCAGTATTAGCGGTCCTTTCGGACCGTTGTCCTCCGCTGAAAGGAAGGTTACCTACGTGTTCCTCACCCGTCCGCCGCTTTACTCAGGGCCGAAGCCCTTTTCTCGCTCGACTTGCATGTGTTAGGCCCGCCGCTAACGTTCGCTCTGAGCCAGGATCAAACTCTCCATGTAAAAGAGTTGAACCTGAACTCTCGAAACCTGAGTGTTTCCACCCGGTTCGATGAATCAGGGTTCTACTTAGTAACTACCGCTCCCGAGCTGGAGATCCTCGGCCTTTCGGCCTTCGGATCCGTCGCCCGTGGGCGGCTAAAACCCAACGTTTTCGATCCGCTATCCAGTTTTCAGAGACCCAGTCGGCTCGTCGGTGTTGGCCGCCGAGGGATGCTGCTTATACGCGGCAGACCCCATGTCGTCAACCTGGATCGATTATTTTTCTTCGCTTCGCGATCCGGGGTCGTAACGACATGGAATTGCGAAAGAAAAGAGCCTAGGCTGTGTACCATGCTGGAGCGGATCGGCAACTGCCGCATCGTGGAAGAGGTCGCCTCTGGCGGCATGGCGGTTGTCTACCGGGCCATCCAGGACTCGCTGGGCCGGACCGTCGCCATCAAGGCGCTCAAGACCGCGGCGTCCTCCGAGGAGCACATCACGACCCGCTTCGAGAGAGAAGCCAAGAGTCTCGCGAACTTGCAGCACGAGAACATCATCTCGGTCTACGACTTCCACCGGGAGCACGGGTCCTTGTTCATCGTGATGGAGTACGTCGCGGGGATCGACCTGTACGACCTCCTCGACCGATGCGGCCGCCTCCCCTTCGACGTCGCCGCCATCGTGGCCCTCCAGGTCGCCCGCGCGCTCGACTACATCCACTACCGCGGCATCGTCCACCGGGACATCAAGCCGGCGAACGTCATGATCGCCCGCCAGGGCGGCGTCAAGCTGATGGACTTCGGCATCGCGCGCGATCGCTCGTTCGAGGACCTCACGGAGGTCGGCACCGGCATCGGAACCCCCGCCTACATGTCGCCCGAGCAGATCCTCGGCGACAAGATCGACGCGCGCAGCGACCTGTTCTCGCTCGGCGTCGTGCTCTACCAGATGCTGACGGGCGGCAAGCCCTTCGTCGAGGACGAGCAGCGCTCCGTGATGCACAAGATCCGCCTCGAGCGGCACGTGCGCGTGCGCAAGCTCAACCCCGACATCCCGCGCGAGCTCGAGCGCATCGTCGACAGGTGCCTCGAGAAGCAGCCGCGCGATCGCTGGCGCTCGGCGCAGCACCTGGTGATGGCGCTCGAGCGCTTCCTCGCCAAGTACGTCGAGATCAACTACCACGCGCGCCTCGTGCTCTTCCTGCGCAACCAGAACGTCATCACGCAGCTCGAGGCCGACGAGTACGTGAGCCCGCTCGTCGGCGTGCCGGGGCAGAGCGCGATGGGGCAGCCCAACATCACGGCGCGGCTCGTCGCACGCCGCGCGGTCACCGTGCACGGCGTCGTCCTCGGCGTCCTCTTGCTCATGCTCGGCCTCATCCACGTCGCGCCGCTCGGCGAGGCGAAGACGACGCCGGCGGCGGTGCAGGCCGCGCGCTCGGGCTACCTCGTCGTCGACGCGTATCCGTGGGCGGAGGTGACGATCGACGGCACGTCGATCGGCGCGACACCGCTGGCGACGCCGACGCGCCTGCCGGTCGGCACGCACACCGTGAAGCTCGAGCACCCGTGGTTCATGCCGATCGAACGCACCGTCGAGATCGAGGCCGGCCCCGCGGAGCGTCCCGTCGAGCTGCTCGTCGACTTCGAGGACAAGGGCACGCTCCTGCCGGGCAAGGTCGTGCCGATCGAAGGCGCCGGCGAGCCGGAGGTGACGCCATGAGCATGAAGCCGTGGACCGCGAGCGCGCTCGCCGTCGTCCTCGTCCTGGTCCTGCGCGTGGCGCCCGCGGCGGCCAACCGCGACTACGTCACGCACAAGGTGAAGGAGGGCGACACGCTCGCGCTCCTCGCCGCCGAGTACTACGGCGATCGCAACCACGCCGTGTTCATCATGGTCGCGAACAAGCTCCTGCACCCGCGGCCCCTCAAGAAGAACGAGAAGCTCCGCATCCCGGTGTCGCGCGAGGTCACCGTCGCCGTCGGCGACAACTGGGAGGCGCTCGCCGAGAACTACCTCGGCGACAAGCGGCGCGGCCGCTACCTCGCGGAGTTCAACGGCGCGTCTCCCGACGGCTCGCTCGCCGCCGGCGTCGTGATCTCCGTGCCGTTCCACGTCACGCACACGGCCGCCGCCGACGAGTCGCTGAGCAGCATCGCGCTCGCCTACTTCGGCGACGCCCGCAACGCGCAGATGCTCCGCGGCTACAACTTCCTCACCGCCGACACGCTGCCGCGGGGCCAGTCGATCATCATCCCGATCCACCACGTCAAGGTGCGCGACTCGGTGTTGCCGCCGGCCGACGCCGAGTCGAAGGCGCGCACGGAGAAGCGGCGCGCGATGGTCGAGGCGGCCGGCGAGAAGCTGCCGCACGCCCAGGCGGCGTGGCGGCGCGGCGGCTACGGCGAGGTGAAGCGCGAGCTCATCGAGATCGATCTCGACTTCCTCGACGCGGACCGGGTGGCGGCGATCGGCACGCTCCTCGGCGCCGCGTACGTCGCGCTCGGCGACGAGGATTCGGCGGTGGCGACGTTCCGGCGCGTGCTCGAGCGCGCCCCGCGCACGACGCTCTCGCCGTACCGCTACTCGCCGCGCATCCAGGCGGTGTGGAAGAAGGCCGGCGGAGCCGGCGGGTGACCCTTCGACTCGCCCCCTCCGGGGGCTCGCTCAGGGTGAACGGCGCGCCCGGCTGGCTCGCGCTCCTGGTCGCGTGCGGCAGNNGGCGGCGCCGGCGGTGGCGGCGGCGTCGCAGCCGCCCACGCGATCCACGCGACGATGGAGGCGGCCGCGACGGTGACCGCGCCGTGGCGGTGCGCGTTGCCGCCGGTCGCGCCCGCGGCTCCGGCTGCGCCCGGCCCGGCCGGCTGGACGCGCCAGCCCGACCGGCTCGTCGCCGAGCCGGCGCGCGCGAAGGTGACGCTGGCCGCCGTCGGACAGGCGCGCGGGCGCGCGGTCGACGTCCGCGAGGCGCTGCGCGCCGCCAAGGTCGACGTCGTGCTCGCGCTCGGCG
>DDTA01000175.1:4228-4358 GCA_002344285.1 Myxococcales bacterium UBA2376 | reverse complement strand
CGGTCTGCCCGCCGAGCGTCGGCAGGATGGCCTGCGGCCGCTCCTTGGCGATGACCTTCTCGAGCATGTCGACGGTGAGCGGCTCGACGTACGTGGCGTCGGCCAGCTCCGGGTCGGTCATGATCGTCGC
>DDTA01000175.1:1129-4195 GCA_002344285.1 Myxococcales bacterium UBA2376 | reverse complement strand
GCAGGCCTGGCCGATGACGATCGGCCCCGACCCGATGATCAAGACCGACTCGAGGTCACTCCGACGCGGCATGGCGCACGTTTACCCCGCCGGGGCGGGCGGTGGAAGGAGATCCGCGGATGATCCTGTGTATGGTCGGATGGGTCTGGTAATCATGTACCTGTCGGCATCTTTCCTCGTGATCGAGCGCCGGCGATGAGCGCACCTCGGCGCCTCATCGTGCTCAGCCGGAAGGGGTTCGATTCGACGGCAGGCGGATGCGCCAGCCCGATCCTGCCCGACGGCACGATGGTGTCCTTGCCGATCCCGGATGGACGGTCGCCGATCCGGTACCGAGACATCACCGTGCACGGCCACGACGTCGGTCGGCTGGTCGCGGACCTGAGCGGCGGTGCCTGCACGGGAACGTCGCGCGCGCACCTCGACCCGGATCTGGTGGCGAGCGCGTTCCCGCGGGCGCGCGGCTGGCGTCCGCTTTTCGGACAGGCCGGCGGCGAGCAGACGGTGCTGGCGCGCGCGGGGGTGGGGACGGGCGATGTCTTCCTCTTCTTCGGCTGGTTCCGCCGCGTCGAGCGTGCGCGGGGCCGGTGGCGCTTCGTCGCGGGCGCGCCCGACCTGCACGTCCTCTGGGGCTGGATGGAGGTCGAGCGCGTGCTGCACCTCGGCGCGAGCGGCGAGGCCGCGCGCCCGTCCGTGCCCACGTGGGCACGCTACCACCCGCACGTCGCCGGCGGTCCGCGTACCAGCAACACGCTCTACGTCGCGCGCGCGGCCGGCGTCTTCGCGCGCTACGACGATCGGCTGCGCCTCACGCGCGAGGGTGCGCCGCGGAGCCGGTGGTCCTTGCCGGGGTGGTTCGAGCCGCGCGGCCGCCCGCCGCTCGGCTACCACCACGCGCCGTCGCGCTGGCGGCGGGCCGGCGACCGCGTGCACCTGCAGTCGGTCGCGCGCGGCCAGGAGTTCGTGCTCGACACGCGCGCCTATCCGGAGGCCGGGCCGTGGTTGCGCGGGCTGCTCGCGTCGGCGTGATCAGGCGGCGACGAGGCGCGTGCGCTGGGCGGCGGCGGCGACGGTGGCGACGGCGCCGGCGTCGAAGGTGATGGCGTCGGCCTCGACGCCGTCGGAGAAGATGACGCCGCCCTGCGGCATGTGCGACTCGATCGTGAGCGCGTCGCCGGGGGCGATGACACCGGCGGCCAGCCGGATGCCGGAGTGCTTGCTGGCGAAGGGCTCGCGCACGATGAAGCAGAGGCGCGGATCCTCCCACGTGAGCGCGGGCGGCGTGCCGGCGGCGCCGCCGGTGAAGGCGGCCACGGCCGCGGCCATGTTGAAGACCGAGGAGAGCCAGCCGGTCGAGCCGGCGCCGGTCGAGACGATGATGCCCGACGACGACTGGATCTCGGCGGTGTCGCCGCCGGGCTCGCCGGCGCGGCCGGTGCGCAGCGCGTAGCGGGCGGAGACGTGGCTGCGCGCGCCGATGAAGAGGTCGTTGAAGGCGAGCAGGCGCTGGCCGTCGGCGAGGCGGGCCTCGGCGAGCGTGACCTCGCGCAGGCGCGCCTTGCCGTCGAGGACGCGGGCGACGGCGGCGCGCGCCGCGTCGGTGCGGAAGGGCAGGAGCACGCCGTCGAACCGCGCCGGGTCGGGGTTGACGGCGACGATGGGCTGCGCGCCCGCGTACTTGGCGACGTTGGCGACCAGGCCGTCCTGGCCGACGGTGACGACGAGGTCACTCGGGGCGAAGAGGAAGGTCGGCACGATCGCGCGCTCGATGCTCTGGACGCGCAGGCCGAGATCGCCGTGGCCGAGCGTGCGGTGCAGCGTGTCGAGCGCGCGGGCGTAGGCCTCGTCCTCGGCGGCGTAGTCGGCGAAGTCGCCGCCGGCGTGCTCGATGTAGAAGCGCGCCTGGCCCTTGCTGTTGAAGCGCTCGACGAGCTGCTGGAGCCGGGTCTTGCGGGTCACGAGGACGAGCTTGTCGAAGGTGGCCATGGTGTTCGTCGTCTCCCTACTTCGCGAGGAGGGACTTCAGGAGGTCGGGGCTCATGTTGAGCTCGCCGATCTTCTGCGCGTTCTCGGCCAGCTCGCGGAAGGCGAGCGCGATCATGAGGCGCGGGTCGCCGCCGCCGTTCGACACCGCCATGAGCGTCTTCCAGTCGGCCTGGCGCAGCGGCGCGAGCGTGGCCTCGAGGGCGTAGGCCCGGCTGTCGGCGGCCTGCTTGTCGTTCTCGACCTGGCGGGCGATGAGCGCCGCGCGCTGCTCCTCGACCGCGATGTCGGCCGCCATCTTCTTCTCGCGGATCTCCTTCTTCTTGGTCTCGACCGCCAGCTCGGTGTTCAGCTCGCTCTCCTTGATGATGCGCTCCTGCTCGACGGCGGCGTTGCGGCGCGCGTAGATCGACGAGTCGGCCTCGCGCTGGAGCTGCTCGCGGGCCTCGGCCTCGAGGGCGCGCGCCATCTCGGGCGTGGGGCGCACGGCCAGGATGGTGACGGCGAGCGGCTCGACGCCGAGCATGGCCACGGCCTCGGACGCGCGCAGGCCGGCGGCGACCTCGGCGACCAGCTCGGCCGACGCGGTGAGGGCCTGGCGCAGGCTCATGCGCCCGACGACGGCCTGGGCCAGCACCTGGGTGACGTGGATGAGGCGCTCCTCGAGCTTGTCCGGGTCATCGGAGCGGTGGCGGCCGGCGGCGTCGACCGTGAAGTCGAGCAGCGCGGCGAGCTTCTTGGGGTCGTCGATCCGGTAGGTGAGCTGGCCCTGGATCGTGACCTCCTGGAAGTCGGCGGTGGTCGTGGTCCAGACGAACGGCAGGTCGGCGCTGGCCTGGGGGACGAGCACGAGGGTCGAGGTCGGGGCGTAGTAGAGGAAGGACAGCCCGCGGCCCTCGCGCTTCACCTTGCCGTTCTTGAAGTGCAGCACGTAGGTCGTGGGTGGGGTCTTGAGGTAGGCGATACCGAACATGGCTGGTGCCTCGCTTCGTGTGTGTTGGACACTATTATGGTGTCTGATGGACACGAAGTCAAGGGCGGCTTCTGGGGTACGCTCCGCGCCATGGGGATGAGCGAGTACGC
>DDTA01000175.1:0-1107 GCA_002344285.1 Myxococcales bacterium UBA2376 | reverse complement strand
ATCGCGCGCATCGAGCGCGACAACCCGCGTCTCAACGCGGTCATCCACCGCATGTACGAGTCGGCGCGCAAGGCCGCCGACCTGCCGGCGGGCAGCGGGCCGGCGCCGGCGGACGCGCCGTTCCGCGGCGTGCCGTTCCTGGCCAAGGACCTGGTGTCGAGCTGGAAGGGCGAGCCGATGGCGGCGGGCACGCGCTTCCTCCTCGGGCGCGTCTCCGACAAGGACACCGAGCTGACGACGCGCTACCGCCGNNGGGCTCCTCACCGTGGGCAAGACCAACACGCCCGAGCTCGGCCTCCTGCCGGTCACCGAGCCCGAGGTGTTCGGGCCGTCGCGCAACCCGTGGGACACGTCGCGCACGACGGGCGGCTCGAGCGGCGGCTCGGGCGCGGCGGTCGCGGCCGGCTTCGTGCCGCTCGCCGGCGGCGGCGACGGCGGCGGCNNTGGCAGGGCTGCGCCATCGAGCACGTGCTGACGCGCAGCGTGCGCGACTCGGCGGCGATGCTCGACGCCATCGGCGGGCCCGATCCGGGCGCGCCCTACATCACGGCGCCGCCGGCGCGCCCGTTCCTCGCCGAGGTCGGCACGCCGCCCGGCCGCCTGCGCATCGCGTACACGACGCGCGCGCTCCTGCCGACCGACGTGCACCCCGAGTGCGTGCGCGCGGTCGAGGGCGCGGCGGCGCTCCTGCGCGAGCTCGGCCACGACGTCGTCGAGGAGCACCCGCGCTTCGACGCCGAGCAGTTCGCGGTCGACTTCGTCTACATGCTCGTCGGCGAGACCGCCGCCGAGGTCGCCGAGATGGAGGCGCTGGTCGGCCGCTCGGTGCGGGTCGGCGATCTCGAGCGCGACACCCACGTGCTCGCGCGCCTGGGCAACGTCGTGTCGGCGCGCGACTTCGCGCTCGCGTGTCGGCGCGTGCGCCGCGTGAGCCGCCAGCTCGCCGACTTCTTCACGCGCAACGACCTGTTGCTGACGCCGACCCTCGCCCTGCCGCCGGTCACGATCGGCGAGCTGGCGCCCCGGGGCGCCGAGGCCGCGCTCCTCGGGGTGATGCAGCGCCTGCCGATCGGCAAGCTGCTCCTCGAGGTCGGCGTGCTCGACAAG
>DDTA01000295.1:229-9199 GCA_002344285.1 Myxococcales bacterium UBA2376 | reverse complement strand
TTGAATGCGAAGCCGTATCAGGCCGCCAGCAGCGGCGTGAACAGCGGATCGCGCCGCGTGCGCGGCCGGTAGGCGCCGACGCGGCGCGCGATCTCGGCGATGTGCTCGGGCGTCGTGCCGCAGCAGCCGCCGATCGCGCGGATGCCACTCTTCAGCATGCGCCGGGCGAAGACGCCGAAGTGCTCGGGGTTGGCGACGTAGATCGTGCGGCCCTCGACCAGCGACGGCATGCCGGCGTTGGGCTGCACGATCACCGGCTTGCCGCGGCCGATCATCGCCGTGCCCACCGCGTAGAGCTCGGCCGGGCCGGCGCCGCAGTTGCCGCCGAGCACATCGGCGCCGGCGGCGATCAGGCGATCGGCGACCTCCGATGGCGCGAGCCCGCCGTCGCCCTTGCCGGCGCCGTCGAAGACGTGCTGGGCGACGACCGGGACCTTGGGCCCGCGCTCCTTGCACACCGCGATCGCGGTCTCGAGCTCGAGGATCGACGGGAAGGTCTCGAGCAGGATCATGTCGACGCCGGCGATCACGAGCGTGTCGATCTGCTCGGCGAGCGCGAGCCGCGCGCGGCGGCGCTCGGCCTCGGTCGCGATCGCGAAGCGCACGCCGGTCGGCCCGACGGCGCCGGCGATCCAGGCGCGCCCGCCGGCGGCCTCGCGCGCCAGCTTGACCGCGGACTTGTTGATCTGCGCCATCTGATCGGCGAGGCCGTGGCGCGCGAGCGCGATGCGGTTGGCGCCGAAGGTGTCGGTCTCGATCACCTGCGCGCCGGCGGCGAGGTAGTCGAGGTGGACCCTGCGGATCAGGTCGGGCTGCGAGAGCACGAGCTCGTCGTAGCTGCGGGTGTGCAGGACGCCGCGCTCGTAGAGCAGCGTGCCCATCGCGCCGTCGAACAGGACCGGTCCCTCGGCGATCGCCTCGAGGAACGGCTTCTTGCCGCCGCCGCTCACGGGAGCCCCGCGACCTGGAGGTGCTTCCGGACGGCGCGGAACGCGTCGCCGCGGCCGACCTGCGCGAGGTGGCCGCCGGGGAACCAGTGGATCGCGCACTGGCGCCAGTGCTTCCACAAGGTCTCCGCCTGATCGGGCGGCGTGATGCGGTCGCCCTTGCCGGCGACGATCATCAGGCGCTCGCGCGGCACGAGCACGGGGCGCGTGGTCGGCGCGTGCACCGCGAAGACGTCGTCGAGGAGGTCGCTCGACACGCCGGCGGCGACCGCGCGGCGGCGCGCCGGGCTCTCCTCGCCGTGCCGCCACATGAGATCGCTCATGCTGACCGCCGGGATCATGGCGACCGCGAACGCGAGCTCGGGATCGACGGTCGCCCACAGCGCGGTGGTGTAGCCGCCGAGGCTCATGCCCATGGCGCCGACCGACGGCGCGCCCCGCGCGCGCAGGTAGGCGGCGAACGCGCGCAGATCCCAGATCGCCTGACCGAAGGCCTCGTTGGTGCGGACCAGGTTCGCGCTCGGGAACAGGGCGCCCGAGCGGCCGCGCGTGCGCTCGCCGTGGTGCGGCAGCTGGAAGAGCGCGACGTCGAAGCCGCGACGCAGCCAGTAGCCGATGACGAACGCGCGCTCCTCGAACCACCACGTGCCGCCGCCCCAGCCGTGGAGGCAGAGCATCACGGGGCGGGTGCCGGTGCCGTACAGGCGCGCGTGCACCGTGTGGTTCTCGATGCGGCGATGGTGCTCCTCGCGGAAGAGCCCGAGGAACGGCCGGTAGCCCGAGGTGAAACGGATCGCGGTGACCGGGGCGTCGTAGGCGTTCGGCTCGCGCGTCTCGGTGACGTCGGCAGCGGTGGGCGTGGGTGGCGCCGGGAAGAACGGCGCGGCACGGTACGCGGCAGCGAGCTCGAGCAGGCGCGCGCGGGCGTCGCGCGGGAGCCCACGCGGCGCGGTGGAGGACATCTGGCGCTCCATCATCCGGAGCACGCCACGGTCGATGGCGGCGCTGGCGCCGGTCACGGCCCGGAGAACGTCACGTAACACCCTCGCAAGGTACAACGAACGGCGCCTGATGGCGCGACGTGCTATTCCAGATCCGTGGGTTACGTCGTCCTCGCCGCCCTCGTCGCCGAGCTGGCCTCGATCGCCATCGTCTCGGACCTGGTCGGGTGGCTGGCGACGATGGCGCTGCTCGCCGGCGCGGTGATGCTCGGGATGACGGTCCTGGCCGGGCGGGGCGTCGCGATCATGGGCCGGGCGGCGTCCGCGATGCAGGGCGGCGAGCCGGTGGGGCCGGTCGTGGTCGACGGCGCGCTCGTCGCGCTGGCAGGCGTGCTGTTCATCGTCCCCGGGTTCGTGACCGACGTCGTGGCGCTGTTGCTGCTGGTGCCGCCGGTGCGGGTGCTGGTGCGGAAGCGGGCGGCGCGCTGGTTCCAGTCGCGGATGGTCGTGGTCGGCGGTGGCGCTGCGGGCGTGGGCATGGGGGACGATCGAGACGGCTTCATCGACGTCGACGGGCACGAGGTGCGCGAGTCGCGCGGCGCGCCGCGTGACGATGAGCGCGGTTCGCGCCCGCTGGAGCTGCCGTGAAGCGGCGAGGCTGGATCGTCGCGGCGGTGATCGTCGTCGGTGGGGTCGGCGCGGCGTCGGCGGACACGTTCGGCGGCTTCGCGGGCAACGAGAAGACGTACGTGCTCGGACGCGAGAAGGTGTGCGAGCCGCTGAAGGTGACGGCGGCGGCGGCGCGCGGCGTGCCCGCGTGCAAGGAGGCCGGCACCGAGGTGATGGCGACGCTGTCGCTCAAGTCGCCGCCGCCGGAGCGCGGCAGCGAGGCGCAGGTCAGGGCGAGCGCGAAGGGCCAGACGATCACGGTCGTCGGGCGGAGCGGCGAGATGCTCGTGACGTGGCAGTCGTTCGATCCCGTCGCGTCCGTCGTCGATGTGTGGCGATCGCAGTACGGGCGCATCATCGCGGTGGAGTACAAGGTGCGGCGCGCCGGGCGCGAGGTGCACGAGGTGGTGGGGTTCGATCTCGGCGTCGGCGGTGGGGGAGGGGCGAAGACGGAGAGCGGGAACGGAACGGCGACCGGATCGGGCACGGGCACGGGCACGGGCACGGGCACGGGCACGGGCACGGGGAAGACGGAGATCGATCCGGCGGTGAAGAAGGCGGTGGAGAAGGCCAGGAAGGCCAAGGGCAAGGCGGTGGTGGCGGCGTGGGCGAGCGTGCTTGCGCTGGATCCCGAGCACGCGGAGGCGAGGTACCGGACCGCGGCGGCGTTCGCCGGCATGAAGAAGCACGCGGACGCGGTCGCGGCGCTGCAGCACCTCGCGCAGTCGAAGCGGGCCGACGCGATCGAGTGGCTGGTCGAGGCGCGCTTCGACAAGTCGTTCGTGAAGCTGGTCGGCGACGCCGGGTTCCGGGACGCGGTCGGGTTCGATCGCCCTGCCGGTAGCGCCTACGAGCGATTGATGGGGCTGGGCGGGCAGTGGGAGCAGTCGCTCACGCCGTGTGACCGGCCGGAGATGAAGCTGACGTTCAAGCGCGACCGCACGTTCCGGCTCGGGTTCCGGAGCACGTGCGAGGGTATGCGCGAGGCGTTCACGATGAAGGGCACGTGGTCGATGACCGACGTCGCGGTCGAGCTGTTGCTGTCGAAGCCGGGAGGGGGCCGGGACAGCGCCCCGTGCCTCCTCGGGACCGACGGCGACGAGGACACGCTCACCTGCCACCTGGACGCGGATCTGGCCTTCGAGGCGCGACCGGTCCGGCGCTAAGTACCCGAGATCGCGGAGGCGATCGCCCTCCGCAAGAATGGTACGGGAGTCGTGAACCCTGGACGGGGTGGCGGTCACTGATCTTCGCGGATCAGGTCGTATGCTCGTCCTCGTGGGAAAGAAGAGCGGCAGCGTCGAGCCCGGCCAGGATCTGGCCGCGATCGACGAGCCGGAGCTCATCCGCCGCTGCAAGGCGGGCGAGCGCGCCGCCCACGACGAGCTCTACCACCGCTTCCGGCGCCAGGTCGCCGCGAACCTGTACCGCGTCCTCGGCGATCGCAACGAGATCGAGGACCTCGTGCAGGAGGTGTTCGTCATCGCGTTCCGCGGGCTCGCGACCTTCCGCCACGAGGCGCGGCTCGCGACCTGGCTCTACCGGATCTGCGTGAACGTCGCGCTCGGCCGCATCCGCGCGCGCACGCGCCGGCCGCCGCCCATCGGCGGTCTCGATCTCGATCACGTAGCCCACGGCGCGGCGACGACCGATCGCCCCGAGTCGCCCGAGCGCGCGCTCGAGCGGCGCGACGACATCGCCCGCGTCTATCGCGCGCTCGATCGGCTGGCGCCCAAGAAGCGCATGGTGCTCTACCTGCACGAGATCGAGGGACGCGACCTGAAGGAGATCGCGTACCTCGTCGAGGCCAACGCGGTGACGGTGCGGACGCGCCTGTTCTACGCGAAGCGCGAGTTCTACCGCGCGCTCGTCGAGGACGA
Source organism: Myxococcales bacterium UBA2376 (assembly GCA_002344285.1). Classification (GTDB taxonomy): domain Bacteria; phylum Myxococcota_A; class Polyangia; order Haliangiales; family Haliangiaceae; genus UBA2376. The sequence goes on along the minus strand of DDTA01000295.1, from coordinate 4,762 downwards.
AGACGCGGGAGGCGAGCCGTGAGCGGCCACGTCGCGCCGCATCGGCTCGCCGACCTGGCGGCGGGACGTCTCGAGGGTCGCGTCGCGGCGCGGGTGCGCGTGCACCTCGACGGATGCGACGCGTGCCGGGCCGCCTGGGACAAGGTGCGCGCCGCGCGGGGAACGTTCGCGGATCTGGCGTCGGCGCCGCCGCCGGAGCTCAAGTGGGACCGCCTGCGCGCGCAGGTGTACTGGTCGGTCGGCTCGGGCTCGTTCCCTGCCGTCGACGGCCGCGCCGACCGTCCGCGCGCGCGGTGGCCGTGGCTCGTTGGCGGTGCGCTGGCGGCGGCGGNNGTCGTCGTCGACCACCACGCCCCGTGCCGCCGTGCCGTCGCCGAGCCTGCCGGTCGCGGACGACGGCGACGGGCCCGGTGGACAGGCCGGGGCGCCCATTGCCGTCGAGCTCGCGCCCACGCCGCTGCTCGCCGTCATCACGCTCATCGAGGGCGACGCGTCGCTCGTGCGCGGNNGTCGACGCCGACGAGATCGGCGCGTCCGCGATCGCCGTCGGCGCGCGGCTCGCGACCGGCGACGGGCGCGTCGCGCTCCAGCTCGGCCCGGCGTCGGTCGTGACGCTCGGCGAGCGGTCCTCGCTGGCGCTCGGTCGCCTCGACGAGGGCGGCGTCGAGCTGGTCGTCGACGGCCAGGTCGACATCGAGGTGGCGAGGCGCACCGCCGGGCAGCGCTTCACCGTGCTCGCGGGTGGACGTACGATCGAGGTGCGCGGCACCGCGTTCCGCGTGGTGCATCGCGACGGCGAGGTCGCGGTCGCGTGCGAGCACGGGCGCGTCGCGGTGACGAGCGGCGACGCCACCGTCGAGGTCGGCGCCGGCCAGGAGCTCGCGCTCGGCCACGCCGAGCCGCTGCTCGGCCGCCTCCCGCGGCCGCTCGACGACGCGGACCTCGCCGCGCTGGTCGCGTCGCGGGTCAAGCCGCTGCCGGCCTGGACCGATCCGCAGACCGTCCTGCGGACGACCCGGCCGCTGGCGGTGGTGGCGCCCCGCTCGCGCGCGGTGCGCGTCGACAACCGCATCGTCGGCTCGGGACCGATCTGGATGCTCGTCGCGCCGGGCAGCCACGAGGTGGCGGCGGAGACGGCGCCGGGACGCTTCGCGCCCGGCCGCTGGGTCGAGGTCGGCGACGCGCCGGCGAAGCCGCTGGTCCTCGCCGAGAGCGCGCGTCCGGCGCCCGCGGTGACGAGCGCGGCCGCCCGCAACGCGCGCAAGCAGGAGCTCGAGCGCCGCCTCGATCGCGGCCGCCTGCGGACGTGCGTGCGCGACATCGAGAAGCAGGGGCTGCTCGAGGGCACGTACGTCGAGCTCGAGATCGGCGTCGACGCCGGCGGCGCGATCAGCTTCCTCAACGTGGGGGAGACCAACCTCGGCAGTCGCGCGTCGTGCATCCGCGACGCGGTCGCCTCGGCTCGCCTCGGCCCCGGCGCCGCGGCGTCATGGCGTCACCGCATCGCGTTCTGAGGCCGGGCCCGATCTCGTACGGATCCAGACCGGCGCGCGTGCCGCGCGCCTCAGCGGCGGGTGAGCACGGGCGGGGGCGTGATCTCGAGGGTGCGATCGTTGTCGCGCTCGCGCGGGATCACCTCGGCCGCGGTGCCGTCGGCGACGACGCGGCCGCCGGCGATGCGGATGACGCGATCGGCGAGCGCGCGGGTCTCGCCGATCGAGTGCGTGACCGCGACGACGGGGATCGAGGTCTCGTCGGCGAGCTGGCGCACGAGGCTCATGAGCGGCACCTTGAGCTCGCGATCGAGCGCGCTGAACGGCTCGTCGAGGAGCAGCACGCGCGGCGTCATCGCGAGGGCGCGCGCGAGGGCGACGCGCTGGGCCTCGCCGCCGGAGTAGGTGCGCGGGCGGCGATCGCGCAGGTGCGCGACGCCGAGCCGGGCGAGGAGCGCCTCGGCCTTGGCGACCCGATCGGCGTGAGGACCCTGGCCGCGCATCGGATACATGACGTTGTGGAGCGCGTTCATGTGCGGGAACAGCGCCAGGTGCTGGAACAGGTACGCGACGTGGCGGCGATGGACCGGGACGCGGATCCGGCGATCGGTGTCGATCCACACCTCGTCGCCGAGCGTGACCCGGCCGCGCGTCGGATCGACGAGGCCAGCGATGACGGCGAGGATCGTGCTCTTGCCCGCGCCCGAAGGTCCGAGCACGCAGGTGATGCCGGTGCCGAAGCCGACGTCGACGTCGAGCGTGAACCCCGGCTGCCCGCTGTCCGGACCGCCACCGGCACGGGTCACCGTGGCGACCACGCGGAGCTCGGAGGACGGCGGACGGCTCAAAACGCGCCGATCATATCCTCCCAGCGGGTCGCGAACAGGAGGTAGTCGGCCACGTCGAACGGGTGGGTGGCGAGCGCGGCCCGCTGGTCCTCGCGCAGGGTGGCCTCGAAGCGGCGGTTGGCCCGGTCGACCGTGTCGAGGACGTCTCGGGCCAGCGCCACCCCGGTGGTCGGCTTGAAGGTCGACGGCGAGAGCTCGCCGCCCAGCGCGGCGCCGAGGACGCGATCGCCGATCGCCGACGCCGCCTCCTCGACGGCGGCGTCGAGCTCGGCGCGCTGGCGGCCGTCGAGGCCGGCGCGCGACGCGAAGTCGTCGAGGCCGCGGGCGACGCGCGCGCGATGAGGCGCGACCGCGGCCTGGGCCAGCGGCACGATGCGGTCGCGGTAGTCGAGGAGCGGCTCGCCGGGCTGCGGCGCGAGCCACATCACCCACGCCGGCGCGGTGATGCTCCAGGCCGGGCGCTCCTCGTCGGGGAGGTCCTCGTCGGGCGCCTCGGCGTCGCCGCCGCGCGCGGCGCGACGCTCGCGTCGCCGGCGGTCGTCGTCGCTCGCATCGCCGTCGGACGAGGCCCCGCGCGCGCGAGCGTCGGCGCGGGCGTGCTCGTCGGTGCGCTCGGTCGCGCGCGCCGACGGCGGCCGCGTGCAGTCGCGGTAGAGGAGCACGGCGCACGCGAGGCCGAGCACGGCGCTCACGCGCTGCCATCCCGCGGCGCTCACCGCGCGCCTCCGATCGCGACCGGTGGCGGTGGACCACCCGGGCTCGCTGGCGCTCCGACGCGGCGCGGTCCGAAGCGGTACGCGAGGCCGGCCCGCACCTGCCACGTGAAGATCGGACCGCCGAGGTTGTCGCTCGACAGGAGATCGAACGACAGCGGACGGAACGAGAGCGCCCACTGGTCGCCCAGCGGGTACGAGGCGATCGCCTCGGCGCGCATCGTCGCGCCCGCGACGTCGCGGAACGCCGGCTCGTCGAAGTTCACGAGCGTGGTCCCCACGCCCACGCGCGCGCCGAGCTCGATGCCGCTGCGGGTCGCGGTCATCATGCTGCCCGAGAGCAGCAGCGTGCCGTGCGATGCGTCGGCGTTGCCGAGGCTGTCGAGGTCGAGCCACAGGCCGAGGCCCTGGCCGAGCGCGAGCCCGACCGAGAGCGACGGCCCCGCCAGCGGCGCGACCTGCCCCTGCCGTCGGTTGAGCGGCGTCGCCCATCCGAGCATCGCGCCGGCCTCGAGGATCCGTCGCCCGACCTGCGCCTCGCTCGCCGCGGGGGGCGGCGGCCCAGGCGGCGGCATCGGCACCGGATACGGCGCCACGGGCTGCGGCTGCGGCTGCGGCTGCGGCGCCGACGGCGGTGCATACGGATCGGCGGGCTGCGGCTGGGGCGCGTACGGATCCTGCGGCTGCGCGTGCGCGTCGCCCGCGACGCTCGTCAGCACGAGCAGCGCGGCGCCCACGGCCGTCCCGACCATCGCCGCGCGTCGCCGCACGACCACGAACCCGGCCGCGATGACGACGAGCAGCACGAGCGCGAAGATCTGACCACTCGACAGCCCGAGCTGGAACCCGCGCCCGGCGTCGCCGCGCAGCTCCTCGATCCCGAAGCGACCCACGGCGTACGCCGCCGCCGCGCACAGGAACACCCGCCCGGCGCGCTCCTTCGCCCACGACGAGCGCGCGATCCACACCGCGCCCAGCGCGATGAGCAGGCCGAGCGCCGCCTCGTAGAGCTGCGCCGGGTGCACGGGCAGGGACGCGGTGCGCTCCGGCGGCACGAGCCCGCTGCGCACGTGATCGCGCCACGCCGGGCTCCCCGACGGGAAGCGCATCGCCCAGGGCAGGTCGGTGACCTTGCCGTAGTCGCAGCCGGCGATGAAGCAGCCGAGGCGCGCGAGGCACAAGGCCAGCCCGAGCGGCGCTGCCGCGAGGTCCCCGAGGCGCGCGGGCGAGAGCCCACCTCCTCGACACACCACGATCACCGCGAGCGTCCCCGCGCCGTACCCCCAGAACGAGGTCATGCCGGCCCAGCGCACGCGCACGCGCCCGCTCGCNNGCTCGCGACGTACTGCTCGGCGGCATCGATCATCATCGGGACCACGATCCCCGCGATCACCGCCGCCAGATACCCCCAGAGGATCGCGCTCGCGATGACGCCCGGGTCGACGCCCGCCCGCCTCGCCATGCGCACCATCACGAGCA
>DDTA01000295.1:0-139 GCA_002344285.1 Myxococcales bacterium UBA2376 | reverse complement strand
TGCGATCTCACGACACCACCTCCTTGTCCTTCTCCCTCTCGTGCTCCTTCTCCCTCTCGTGCTCCCTCTCCCTCTCGTGCTCCTTCTCCATTCTCCGCCTCCGCTTCGCCGTCCTCCGGAACAGCAGCGCCGCCGGCAC
>DDTA01000099.1 GCA_002344285.1 Myxococcales bacterium UBA2376 | reverse complement strand
GTGGAGACGCCGCACGGCTGGGACATGAAGTTCTCGTCGATGCGCGTGTCGCAGTCCTCGTCCAGGCCGTTGCAGATGTCGCAGCCGGCACCCGGCGCGCACTGGGGCACGCAGCCGGTGCAGTTGATGCCGTCGTCGATGAGGCCGTTGCAGTTGTCGTCGATGCCGTTGCACACCTCGGGCGACGGCATGCCGGGGACCGCGCTGCACTGCAGCCCGAGCTGATCGCCGGTGCACACCATCTGGCCGTTGCGCTGGCAGGCGCCGACGCCGACCGAGCACGCCGAGCCCTTGCCCGGGAAGTCCTCGTCGACGGCGACGTCACAGTCGTCGTCCAGGTTGTTGCAGCGCTCGCTGACCACCGAACCCGCGACTATCTGCGCCAGCGCGAGCTGGAGCTCGAGCTGGTTGTTCACGAGGATCGCCTGCCCGGTGCCGCCCGCGGCCGCGATCGAGTTCAGGTCCATGCGCGTCTGGCAGTTCGGGTTGCCGGGCGGGCACACGGCGAAGCCGATCACGTAGACCGGCACGTCGTAGTCGGCGACGAACACGCCGGCGCCGTTGGTGAAGCTCATGTTCTGGAACGTCCCCGCGGCGGCCACAGCGTTCGCGACCGTCTCGCAGCTCTCACCGCCATCGGTCAGGAACACGACCGTGTGCTTGCGGCACGGCGTGCGCGTGTCGGCTTGAGCGTTGGCGAAGACCGAGGCCCGCATGTTCCGCAGCGACGCGGCGATCGGGGTCCCTCCTTGCGGGCGCAGCTCGACGTCGGTCGAGAAGTTGGGTTGCGAATGGTCGATCCACGAGAAGATCTGGCTGTAGTTGTCGGCGAACCCCGTCGCCGGGAAGTTCACCAGCTGCTCGCCGCCCGTGCAGGTGCCCGTGTAACGCATGAAGCGATGCGTCGGATCGGCCTGCGGGTAACACGTCACCGTCGAGCTGTTGAGGTTGCTCACCGCGCCCGTGCGGACGCGATCGAGATCGTACATCTCGCAGACCGCGCGGTTGTAGGTCGTGGAGAAGTCGCAGGCTGTACACGCGAAGGTGCTCGGCGATCCGGTCCAGGTGAAGATGCCGCACTGCCCCTCGAACCCGGCGGCCGTCGGTCCGTCGACGAGGTCAGCGTCGAGCGCGCACACGTTCGACGTGCCCGCGTTGTTGTCGTGGTTCTCGCAGGTGAGCGGCGAGGTGCAGTTGCCGTCGACGGTGCAGTTCTGGCCGCCGGTGATCTGCGTGTAGCGCCACAAGGAGAACTCGACCTCGCCGAACGTCGCCGTGACGTCCTGCAGGGCTTCCTTCGCCTGATACATGCGGCTCTCGTTGGCCTGGCCGTCGCCGTTCAGGTCGCACCCGGGGAGCTCGGCCGAGCCGTCGCCCCGCGTCGGGATTCCCTCCGTCACGGTCATGTTCGCCGTGCACGACGTCTGGCCCGACACGCTCTGCAGGCAGACCCGGTAGAGGTCGGCGCACGTGTTCGCGACCGTGGATGGGCCCGTCCAGTTGCTCGCGCACGATGCGCGGAAGTTGATCGTGTCGCGTACGCAGGCGTTGCAGCTCTCCTCCGCCGCGGTGCGGTTGCCGGTCTGTGTGCAGGGGTTCCAGAGGGCCGAGCAGTTCTCCTGGAGGGTCACGATCTGCGGCGTGAGCAGCATCGAGCCGGAGCTGTCGACCATCACCGAGATGCGGTTCTTGACCGGCTGCGCGCTCGCGATCCGCGCGCTCGTGATGAGCGCGGCGCAGATGGCGAACAGACTTGCTACGCCGATGCGGTAGGAGTGACGCATCCGGACTCCAAGGCTAGGTGTCTGGATCCCGTGCCCTCACACGGTCCTGGGCCGATTGTATGGAATCAGCCGCCTCGGCGTACAGCGCTAACGCGAAAGGTCGAAGGGTAGCGATCGGGATGCGGACTTTTCGTCCGAGACCTCGTCCGGGTGTTCCTGGAGGAAGCGGATGAACATGTCGAGGAACGCCGTCTCGTCCTTGGACATGGGAAGGAACGAAAGTCCGACCTGGAAGTGCTCACCCAGCCCCGTGCACCACACGACCCTCGCCGGCAATGAGAGCGGTTCGGAGATTCCTTCGGCGCTGAAGATGAGGGCGATGAGGACGTCGATCTGCTGGCCGCGGGCCGGCTCGGCGTCGAGGTCGGCGCACAGCCCACCGCGAGACAGGTTCGTGGTCCTCCCGCGGGCGATGACCCCGGCCCTGGTCCGGAGGGTCACCTCCGTACCGATGGCATACCGGGGGTGCTCTCGATCAGTGGTCACGCGCGCTACGTCAATTGGGGCATCTCCTCGTTCCCTCGGCAAGTTTTCGGGGGATGTCTGCGTCCCGATCCCCGAGGCGTCCCCCGGTGCGGAGGTCGAGGAGCGCCCAGGCTTCGTCGGCGTCGAGCTGTCTCTCGGGTGCCTCCGCCGCCTCGAGCTCCGCACGAAGCCAGCGGAAATAGAGCACCGTGACCTCCTCGTCGAGTGCCACCCTCGCCCGGGCGGTCTCCCGCTCGAGCCCGGCCAGCCTTGGCTCGGCCGGCTCGTAGAGCAGCCGGTCGAGTCGCCAGGACAGCCTGGCCTCGAACACCACCCGGTTGCCGACCTCATCGGGGACCACGGCGTAGCGCTCGTCATGCCAGTCCAGCGCCCGCGCGCCGCGCAGCGTCACCCAGGGCAGCAATCCGGCGAGGCGGGCGCGACGCCGCCACCGGAGCTCTTCGTCCAGCCCCGCGTGATGCCGTGCGGCCCGCTGGACCTCGCGAAGGGAGGGCGCGCACGGGTCGGCGTGAGCGATCGCGACGGCACCGAGCAGCCACGCCGCCAGGGTCCCGAGCGCCAGGATCCACGCTAGGGTCCGAGCATGGCGACCGAGCTTTCCCCGAGCGCGCGCACGGTGCTCGCCCGCCGGTACCTGCGGGCGTCCGGTGGACACGTCGAGACCGCCGACCAGATGTTCGACCGGGTCGCGAGCGCCGTCGCCGGCGCCGAGGCGGTCTTCGGTGCCACGCCTGCGCAGGTCGCGGCCGTCGCCGGTCGCTTCGCGGCTCGGATGCGATCCCTCCAGTTCCTCCCCAACTCGCCGACCCTCATGAACGCCGGTCGACCGCTCGGACAGCTCGCGGCTTGCTTCGTCGTGCCGGTCGGCGACTCGAGCCACGACATCTTCGCGGCGCTGGGATGGGCCGCCGAGATCCAGAAGAGCGGCGGTGGCACCGGATTCGCCTTCTCGCGCCTGCGTCCCGCCGGCGATCCGGTCGAGTCCACGGGCGGCGTCGCGTCCGGTCCCGTGTCGTTCATGCACGTGTTCGACTCCGCCACCGAGGCGATCAAGCAGGGCGGGACGCGGCGCGGCGCGAACATGGGCATCCTGCGCGTCGATCATCCCGACATCCTCGACTTCGTGTCCGTGAAGCTGGATCCCGCGCGGATGCGCAACTTCAACCTCTCCGTCGCGGCGACCGACCGCTTCATGGCCGCCGCGGCTGCCGGGGAGACGTTCTCGCTGGTGAATCCGAGGACCGGCGAGCACGTACGCGAGCTCGAGGCGAGCGCGGTCCTGGATCTCATCGCGACGGCCGCCTGGACCTCGGGCGATCCCGGCATGGTCTTCATCGATCGCGTCGAGGCGACCAACCCGACCCCCGAGCTGGGCCGGATCGAGGCGACCAACCCGTGCGGCGAGCAGCCCCTGCTCCCCTTCGAGGCGTGCACGCTGGGCAGCATCGATCTCGGGCGCGTCGTGCGCGACGGCGCGATCGACTGGGGCGCGCTCCGGGGTTGCATCCACGACGCCGTGCGTTTCCTCGACGACGTGGTCGAGGCCAACCAGTACCCGCTGCCGGCGATCGCGGCGGCGACGCGGGCGACGCGGAAGATCGGCCTGGGCGTCATGGGGCTCGCCGATCTGCTCGTCGAGCTCGGTGTCCCGTATGATGATCCGCGTGCGCTCGAGGTCGGCGAGCAGATCGCGGCTTTCCTCGAGGACGAGTCCGTCGCCGCCTCGGTCGCCCTGGCGGCCGAGCGCGGGCCTTTTCCGGCGTTCTCCGGCTCGCGCTGGGCCGCGGCGGGTCACGCGCCGCTTCGCAACGCGACCACGACGACGGTCGCGCCCACGGGCACCATCAGCATCATCGCCGGATGCTCGAGCGGGATCGAGCCGCTCTACGCCGTCGCCTACGAGCGCAACGTGCTCGAGGGCGAGGTGCTTCCCGAGCTTCACCCGGGGTTCGCGCGCCGCGCGCAGGCGCTGGGCATCCTCGACGAGCCCCTCCTGGCCGACATCCGGCGGCGCGGCGGCGTGCGCGGGCTCGATCGGGTTCCGGCGGACCTGCAGCGACTGTTCGCGACGGCGCACGACGTTCCCGTCGAGCAGCACGTCCGGATGCAGGCGGTCTTCCAGCGCCACGTTCACGCCGCGGTGTCGAAGACGATCAACCTTGCGCACGACGCGACGCCGGCCGACATCCGCCGGGCGTACGAGCTCGCCTACGCGCTCGGGTGCAAGGGGATCACCGTCTACCGGGACGGGTCGCGCGCGAGCCAGGTGTTGAGCTTTGGCGAGGGCGCGCAGCGGCAAGGCAGCGAGGCGCCGCAGTGCCCTGCGTGCGGCGGCAAGGAGCTGCGCGATGCTGGACGGTGCAAGGTGTGCTTGAGCTGTGCCTGGTCGGCGTGCGGCTGAGCTTGCGGCTGCGGGCATGCGCCGGCGTTGAGCAAGCGCGGTGCCGCATGTTCGATCGAGGACGTTCGCGGTGTTGGCGATCTCTCGTCCGAAGTTCGGACGATCTCGTCCGGTGGGCCGGACATCTCCGGCCGGACACCGCCACGCCAGCGCTGGCCGGACGGTTAAACGAGCAAGGGCCCCGGAGGGCCCTTGGTTCGCATCGGCGGAGCGTTGGAGCTCAGCGACGGCGGCGACGACGAGCAGGCCGAGGCGCCACGGCGGCGGCCTCGAGCTCCTCGAGGTGCTCGAGCATCTGGATCATGGTGTTGCGGGTTGCAGTGTGCGGCTCGTTGGTGATGGCGCGGCCCATGCTGATGCGCAGCTCTGCGCGCAGCTCGGACTCGATGAGCCGGTAGGTACGGAGTGCCTCCTCGGGGTCATAATGATTGAGATCTGCCTCACACCCGGTGGCGGCGATCCAAACAGCGGCAAGCGCGGCGGCGCGGCGTCCGGGAGACGAAGCCGCGAAATCCTTGACCGTCGTGCGCAGGCGCTGGCGAACCACCGTGATGGGCGGCAACGCGACAAGGCCATCGTTGTCATCGTCGGGGCGACGTAGGACGGGACGTGTCATCGGGCGTATCTCTTTCCTCTCCCGCCGCTCTAAGCCCTCGATTTGGCTCACTCGGCGGGAGTCGCACCTTGCCTCAACGGCTTTCGAATTGCCACGACTATTTCTGGAAAATCTGACGCAGAGAACCCTGGGATCGGGCGGGAGTGACCGTCGTGCTTTCCCTGCGACAAAATTCCGGGATCATTGGATTCCGGACAGGAAATCGAGCACCGCTCGATCGATCTCCTGCGGTCGTTCGATCGGTGCGGTGTGAGTGCCATCCGGCACCTCCAGAAAGCGTGCATTCGTGATCGACGCGGCCATCTGACGGCTGCGCTCGGGCGGCGTGAACCCGTCTCGCCCGCCGGCGACGACGAGCACCGGGACGTCGATCTGATCGAGCCAGGGCTCGGAGCTGTGCTGGCCTGCCGCCGCGAGCATCGCCAGGAAGACCCGGATGTCCATGCGCGCCAGCCCCTCCAGGTAGGGCATGAAATCGTCGGGCCGGACCAGCGCGCGGTTGATCTCGACTCGTCCGGCGATCGCGAGCGCGATCCTGGTGGGCAGGAGCGCGCGGTTCAGGCTGTTCACGAGTCGCGGCGCGCGCACGATGACGCGCTCGATCGCCGGCAAGAGGTCCTCGAGCGTCCGGACGCCGCGGAAGGTGCGAAGCGGGTGCGAGGCCGCGCCACAGATGAGCACCAGCCCGGCCACGCGATCGCGGTGGCGATGCCACGTCTCGAGCGACACCTGAACGCCCATCGAGTGTCCGACGAGGACGGCGCGTGGCACCTCGGCATCGTCGAGCACCGCCGCGAGGTCGTCGGCGAGATCGGGAATCGCGACCCGCGCGAGATCCCTCGGCGGCTGCGAACGTCCATGGCCGCGGTAGTGCGCGTGCAGGACCCGACGCGGCGTCACCGAGCGACGCAGGTATCGCCAGACGTAACCGTCGCAGCCGATCCCGTCGCACAGGACGACTGGTGCGCGAACGTCACCGTGGTCGTCGTCGCTGTAGAAGAGTCGCGTCCCGTCACTCGGTGACGCGGCCCAGTGCCATGTGCTCATGCCCGCCCTGGCGTCGATCGCAGCGAGATCACGAAATTTCTTTCGTGTCCTCCTCGCCGGGGAACTCGTTCACCGACGGGTACTTCATGATCTCCTTGCGGGCGATCTTCCAGGCCTTCTGGACGATCCACGACAGTGAGCGGTCCTGACGCGCCGCCTCGTCCTGGATCTCCTTGAGCATGTCTTCCGGGAAATATAGAGACTGCTTGCGCTTGTCGGAGCCGGCCATCGTGGAACTGATTCTCGCGGCCGCACCTACACTGTGTCAAGGCGCCGGCCATGTGCGGTGCAGGAACAAGCTCCTGGCCGGAGGGGTTGTATCCGGCCGCCGACATGACTATGGTAACCGGCCTTTTTCGAACGCCCCCGGGGGCTGGCCCGGGTACTCTTCTGGACCTCCGTTGGACAAGGGGGCTTGAGCCGTGACAACGAGTAGCACCGCCGCGGTTGCCGCAAAGCCGCTGACAAAGAAGGAACTCCTCAAGTTCAAAGAACTTCTGGACGAGAAGCGGCGCGCCGTCCTGGACCGTGCGCGCAAGACCCTGACGGAGGACATGCAGCTCGATCCGAGCGACCTGCCCGACGAGATGGACCTGGCGTCCGCCGAGTACAACCAGTCGTTCGAGTTCCGGCTTCGTGGCCGTGACAAGGCGCTCCTGGGCAAGCTCGATCTGGCGCTCAAGAAGATCGACGACGGGACGTTCGGTCAGTGCGAGTCCTGTGACGAGCCGATCGGGAAGAAACGCCTCGAGGCGCGCCCCGAGACCGGCCTCTGCATCCGGTGCAAGGAAGATCAGGAGCGCGACGAGCGCACGTTTGGATAGCCGAGTGTTACCGTCCGCGCGTGGCCGATGCGGATGATGACGAACCTTCGCCGGACCGCCGCCGCTTCCTGAAGGTCGCCACGTGCGCCCTCGGGGGTGGTGTCGGCGTGGCCGTCGGCGCGCCGGCGGTGAGCTACCTCCTCCATCCGGTCGGTCGGCGCACCGTGACCGCCGCGGCGGAGCCGATCGACGCGGTCGCCGTCGCCGATCTCGGCGCCGACCCGGTGCGGGTTCCGCTGCGTGCGCGTGCGCTGCGCGACGCGTGGACCGCGGCGAACGACGTGCCGCTCGGCGCCGCGTGGGTGCGGCGCGACGAGAAGGGTGGGGTTCAGGCGCTGTCGTCGGTGTGTCCCCACCTCGGGTGCGCGGTCGCGTTCAACAAGCCGACCGGCGACTTCCGATGCCCGTGCCACGACAGCTCGTTCGCGGTCAGCGGCGAGTACCGGCACGGCCCGGCGGAGCGCGGCCTCGATCCCCTGCCGCTCGAGGTGAAGGACGGTCGCGTCCTCATCACGTGGGTGCGTTATCGCGTCGGCGGCTCGTCGAGAGAGCCCGCATGAGCCTCGGCGACTGGTTCAACGAACGCACCGGGCATCGCCGCGCGCTGCACGTCGCGCTGGAAGAGCCCGTGCTCGGCGGCGCGTCCTTCGTCTACGTGATGGGCTCGGTGCTCCTCTTCCTGCTCGTGCTGCAGGCGACCACCGGCGCGCTCCTCGCGTTCTACTACTCGCCGTCGGCGACGGACGCGTGGGGCTCGGTCGCGTACATCGAGGATCAGGTCACGCTGGGCTGGTTCATCCGCGGACTGCACCACCACGGCGCGTCGGCGATGGTGATCGCCGTCGGGCTGCACATGTTGCAGGTGATCGTGTACGGCGCGTACAAGCGGCCACGCGAGGTCACGTGGTGGATCGGCGTGATGCTGCTCGGGCTCATCCTCGCGTTCGCGCTCACGGGATACCTGCTGCCCTGGGATCAGACCGGCTACTGGGCGACCAAGGTGGCGACCGGCATCGCCGGCGAGACGCCCGTCGCCGGTCAGGAGGTGCAGGCTGCGCTCCAGGGGGGCAACGAGTACGGCAACCTGACGCTCACGCGCTTCTACGCGCTGCACGTCTTCGTGCTGCCGGCGCTCACGTTCGGGCTGGTCGCGGCGCACGTCCTGCTCTTCCGCAAGCACGGCGCGACGCCGCGCTGGGGCAGGAGCGACGCCGAGCTCGCGCGGACGGCGCAGCCGTTCTGGCCCGATCAGCTGTTCCGGGACATCGTGGCGATGGTGGTCGCGTTCGTCGCGCTCGTCGCGTGGACCGTGCACACCGGTGGTGCGGGACTGGATGCGCCTGCGGATCCGTCATCGAACTTCGACGCGCGTCCCGAGTGGTACTTCCGCGCGCTCTTCCAGATGCTCAAGTACTTCTCGGGCCCGATGGAGACGGTGGTCGCGCTCGGCGCGCCCGTGCTCGCCGGCGGTGTGCTGTTTGCGTTACCGTTCCTCGATCGCGGGGCCGATCGCTCCCCGCGTCGCCGGCTGCTCGCGCTCGGGATCGTGCTCGCAGGGTTCGCGGCGACGGGGCTGCTCACGTTCATCTCGTTCCAGGCCGACGCCAGCGATCCGGCGCTCGCCGAGCGCGAGGCGGCCGCCGAGAAGCTGGCGGCCCGGGCGCGCCGCCTCGCGAAGGCGAACGGCGTCCCGGCCGCGGGCGGGACCGCCGTGTACGCGACGGCGCCTTTTCATCGCGCGCGGGTGCTCTGGGCCCAGCACTGCGAGAGCTGTCACGAAGGCGACGACCGGAAGGGACCCCTCATCGGACCCGGCTACAACGACCGCGCGTGGATCCGCGGGATGCTCACCGACCCGTCGGGTGACGCGTACTTCGGGCGCACGAAGCTCGCCAAGAGCGAAGAGGCGATGCCCGCGGCGGAGGTGACCGGCGCCGAGCTCGACGCGCTCGTCGAGATGGTCTACGCCGAGACCGGCGCTTCGGACGTCGACGCCAAGCTCGCCGCGCGCGGGGTGGAGCTGTTCTCGGAGCAGCCGTGCGGCGACTGTCACGAACGGACCGGGGACGCGAGCTCGAGCGGACCGAACCTCGCCGGTCGTGGCACGGTCGCGTACCTGAAGTCGTTCATCGGCGATACGGGACAGGCGCGCTTCTTCGGCGAGAAGCACGAGATGCCCCGGATGGTCGAGGAGCTCGGCCCCGACGATCTCCAGCGTCTCGCCGAGTGGATTGTGTGGCTGCGCACGGCGACGCCAGCGGACGTCGAACGGCTCGACGACTGAACGCGACGAACACCGTGTAAGTACGCGGGGCTGGCCGCGTTGACTTGGCAGAGGTGCGCAGGAATACTCCACGTTGAAACATTCGGGGACCTGGCCGTCCAAGGATGTGTGCCAGCGCTCGCTGGCCAGAGCTTACGAAGGAGACTCGAGATGAAGCGAACGGCACGGATCACTTCGGCACTCGCCCTCGCGCTGATCATGTTCGGCACGTCGGCCTGTGTTGTCACCGCCAAGGGCCGGGTTCGTACCGGCGCGGTCGTCGTCTACGAGGAGCCCCCGCCCAAGCGTGTCGAGGTCGAGGTCAACCAGACGCGCGCCGGCTATGTCTGGATCCGCGGCCGCTACGACTGGCGCGGCGGTCAGTGGGTGTGGGTTCCCGGTCACTGGGAGCGTGATCGCTCCGGCTATGCCTGGACGGACGGCCGCTGGGAGCGTCGCGACAACAGCTGGCACTGGGTCGAGGGCCAGTGGATCGTGAGCGGTAGCGCCACCGTCCACGGCGGCGGCCATGCTCACGGTCATGACCGCCCGAAGGAGATCGATCACCGCTCGCACGGCGGTGGTGGTCACCCGACGCCTCCGCCGGTCGTCGGCCACGCGTCCAACCCCGACGGCAGCGGTGTGACCGCGGTGTCGGGCGGTGGTCGGGTGCACGTGCAGGTGCACGGTCCGACGTCGGCGCCGCCGCCGATTCGCGTCGAGAACCCGGGCCCCGCGCGCGGTGGCTACATCTGGGTGCGTGGCCACTACGAGTGGCGCAGCAACCAGTACGAGTGGATCCCGGGTCACTGGGAGCGGGAGAAGGCCGGCATGCAGTGGTTCGACGGTCGCTGGGAGCTCCAGGGCAACGTGTACGTCTGGATCCCCGGCGAGTGGCGCCAGGGTGCACCGGCGCCGCGCGGCTCCGTGCGCGACCGGCGCACGCACTGACTCGAACCGCGGTTCGACCCGAAACAGCCGGCTCCGCGAGCCGGCTGTTTCATCTGAGGCCGAGCCACCTGGAGAGGAAGGACGGATCCGCGCGCGATACGCCGGACGCGAAGAAGCCTCCTCGACGGATGGTCTCGATGGCGAGACTGGGGATCTGCTTGCGCGGGAGCCAGCCGACGCGGATATCGGCGGTGCCGCGACCGTGCACCGGGTAGACGTCGATGGTGTGGAACGGATCGCGGACGTGGGTGGATGACACCATGAGCGTGCCGCCCGAGGACTCGGACGACGGGCGATCGAAGCGGGATGCGAGCGCGGCGGACACCGCGTGGCGCGTGAGGTGACGGCGCGCGAGCCACCGAGCATCCCGCAGGACGGCGCGGCCCAACGACTCCCCGTCGGCGAGCAGCCGCTGGCGCTGATAGCCCTGACCGCGGAGGCGATTCTCCAGATCGGCGATCGGCATCGCCGTGTAGATCTCGAAGAGCGAGTCGATCTCGTGGGGCTTCAAGCCGGTGACGTCCGCCGGGAGGATGTCGGGCAAGGGCGCGAGGCCGGCGAGGGCGTGGAGTGCGTCGTACGCCTCGGGGCAGAGCTCGAGCGACGCGAGGGTCTCGCGCTTCGCCCGCCTGGCGAGGGCCTCGAGCGACCGCCCCGGGCACAAGGCGCCCGCGCGGCGATCGAAGCGCCAGAGCGCGGCGAACGCCCTCAACATGCCGTCCGGTGAGAGCGCGGCGAGCACGCGCGCGTACGGCGTGCCGCGCGCCGAGTCGCGGACCTCGCCCAGGCCGAACAGCGCGCTGCAACGCTGTCCTCCCCAGTCCTTGACCAGATCGCGTGCGTGCTGCCCGATGTACTCCTCGAGCGTGCCCTTGTGGTTCGCGCAGAAATCGCTGACGGCGTCCGCGGAAGCCACGAGGGTGCGCTGGTCCTCCTGCGCGAGCCCTGCACGCGCGTCGAGCACCGTCACCAGGCTCCGCCAGGCCCGGTCGAGAGCGACCACGACCTGATCGTACGACAAACGCCGAGCTTCGCGGCGAAGGCGTTTACATATCGTTGCTTTATTGCGATCTGTTTATTATCACATCAAGATTGAATAGTTACAGGCGATAGACTATCGTCGCATGGCATGCCGGTGCAGCTCACGCGTCGCGAGACGTCCGCGCTCACGCGAAGGCGCCTGATCGAGGCTGCGATCGAGCTGCTTCGCAACGAGGGTCCGGTCGCCGCAACGACCGGGCGAATCGCGCGTGCGGCAGGGCTCGCGCAGGCGAGCTTCTACGCGCATTTTCGCGATCGCGACGCGTGTCTCGAGGCGGCGGCCCACGAGATCGGGGAGCAGGTGCTCGCGCAGCTTCGTGCGGCGTTGTTGCCGATCGACGGACGTGACTATCGCGGTTCGATCCGGCGCGTCTACGCGGCGCTGCTCGACGTGTTCATCGCCGATCGCGAGCTCACGCTCCTCTTCCTCGCGCACCGTGCCGACGCGTCCTCGCCCATCGGCGCAGGACTGCGCGGTTCGCTCGCCCGCGCGCGCGCCGATCTGGTGACCGCGATCCGGCTCTACGGCGCGCGCCCGTCGGCGGCCGAGGCCGCCTGCTACGCCGAGTTGCTCGTCAGCGTGATGCTCGGGCTCGCGGAGTCGGTGTTGACCGGACGCGTGGAACGGGAGCTCGGGCTCGACGCGGTGGCCGACGTCACGCACGCCGCGCTGCGCGCGCTGCTTCCCGTGGAGGAACGCTGATGAACATCGAAGCGGCCAACATCACGGACGAGGTGATCGTGCGTGCTCGGCGCGCGCAGCGCCTGGCCTACGACGCGGCGCTCGCCGTCGCGGCCGAGCTGCGTCCCGGGCAGAGCGAGCGCGACGCAGCCGCGGCGCTCACCACCTACTGCGAGACGCGAGGCATCGACGGCTGGTTCCATCGACCATTCGCGTGGTTCGGTGAGCGCACGGCGTTCGTGGGCATGAAGCTGCCGACCGCGTTCTTCCCGACCGCGCGCAAGCTCGAGCGCGGGATGCCCTACATCCTCGATCTCGCGCCCATCCTCGACGGTGCGGTCGCCGACATCGGCTACGCGGGCTGTCTCGGGACACACGCGCTCCAGGCGCGGATGCTCGGCGACCTGCTGGCACACCGCGCGCTCATCCTCGACGGGGTTCGCGCGAGGAGAACGCTGGCGCAGATCTACGCCGACGTCGATCGGCTCGCGGCCGCGCAGGGGTGGGTGAACCGGCACCGGAAGTATCCGTTCGGCGTGCTCGCGCACCGCGTCGATCCCATCGCGCGCGCCCGGCGAGCGGGCGGATGGATGCGGACGCTGGGCGGCTTCAGCGTGGCTGCGCTCGGATCTCTGGGTGCGGCGACGCTGGCCGGACGGCGCGCGGGATGGTCGCCGCTGTGGAACGGCGGCGCACGCAGCGACCACCCGGCGACGCCCGGGCTCTGGGCGGTCGAGCCGCATCTCGGATCCGGCGGCGTGGGCGTGAAGTTCGAGGAGCTGCTGGTGGTGCACGGGGACGGCCGGGCGGCGTGGCTCGACGACGATCTCCCGCACGTGCGAGCGGCCGCGTGATCGTGCGACGCGGAGAGGTCGAGCTCGCCGTCGAGGTGCATGGGCCGGTGGCGGCGCCGGTCGTGTTGCTCGTGCACGGCTACCCCGACACGCGCGCGGTGTGGTCGGAGATCGTGCCGCGGCTCGAGGGAGCGCACCGCGTGATCATGTACGACGTGCGCGGCGCGGGCGCGTCGACACGACCGGGTGACGAGGCCGCGTACGACCTGCGCGAGCTGGCGGACGATGCCGCCGCGGTGATCGACGCGTGCGCCGACGGGCGTGCGGTGCACGTGGTCGGCCACGACTGGGGCGCGATCCAGTCCTGGCAGCTCATCACGTCCGCGCGCGCGCAGGGCCGGGTGGCGTCGTTCACGTCGATCTCGGGGCCGTGCCTCGACCACGTCGCGCACTGGCTGCGCGGCGCCCGGCGCTCGCCGTCCCGGTTGCGTGCGGTGATCGCGCAGGCGCCGAGGTCGAGCTACATCGCCGCGCTGCGCGTGCCCGGGCTGGCCGAGCGCATGTGGCCCGTGCTGGCGCCGCACTGGCGGGCGCTGCGCGACGTCGGCGAGCGCGGAGGGCTGTCCGCCGCGTGGCGTCGAGGCGCGCGAGCCGGGGCGCGCTCGCGTACGGGCTCCGACGTGAGCGCCGGCGACGCCGCGCCCACGCTCGCCGACGACGGCGCGACGGGCGCACGGCTGTATCGCCGGAACGTCGTGCGTCGCATGCGCGCGCCGCGCGACGACGCGTATGCGCGTGTGCCGGTGCAGGTCGTCGTACCGCTGGGCGATCCGTTCGTGACGCGTGGGCTCGCGGTGGAGGCGGCGGCGCCGTGGTGCGAGGACCTGCGCGTGCGCGAGCTCGATGCCGGGCACTGGTGCGTGCGGTCGGCGCCGGACGCGGTGGCGCGAGCGATCGGCGAGCACGTGGTGGGTGTCGAGCGCCGGCGATCGGGCACGGGCACGGGCACGGGCACGGGCACGGGCACGGGCACGGGCACGGGCACGGGTACGAAGACGGGTTCGGGATCGAGAACGGAAACGGGCGGCGGAGAGATCCGGCCGCGGCGCGTGAGCTTCGATCTGAGCCAAACGCCGGTGCCCTGGATCCCGGGAGACCGCTTCACGTCGCACGTCACGGACGTCCTGCACCTGCTCCTGCCGGCGGGCGAGCGCTGGTTCGTGGACGTCTACCGCGAGGCGTTGCCGCTCGTGCGCGACGATGCGCTGCGCGCCGACGTGAGGGGCTTCATGGGGCAGGAGGCGACGCATGCGCGCGTGCACGACCTCGTGCTCGACCACCTGCGCGCCGGTGGGGTGGAGACCGAGCCGTTCACGCGGCGCGTCGAGTGGATGTTCGAGCACGTCTTCGGCGCGCGGCCGCCGCGCGGCGTCCCGCTCTCGCCGCGCCTGTGGCTCGAGCTCCGCCTCGGGGGCATCGCCGCCGTCGAGCACTTCACCTGCGTGCTCGGTCGCTGGATCTGCGAGCGCTCCGCGGCGCTCGACGCCGCCGGCGCCGACCGCGCGATGCTCGCGCTCCTCCGCTGGCACGGCGCCGAGGAGATCGAGCACCGAACGGTCGCGTTCGACACGCTGGCGCACGTGGCCGGGCGGCGCGCGTACGTGATGCGCGCGGCGGGGATGCTGCTCGCCGTCCCCATCCTGACGTGGCTCTGGGATCGCGGGACGAGCTACCTCGTCGAGCGCGATCCGGCGATGGCGGACGAGGGTGCCAGCTACGGTGACTTCGTGCGCGCGGCCCGGCAACGTCGCGTCCCCGGGCGCGAGCTGGTCGCGGCGATTCCGCGTTTCCTCTCGCGCGGATATCACCCGCGACACGAGGCGTCGACCGAGGTCGCGCGCGCGCACCTCGCCGATCGACGTTGACAGGTCGCGAAGGGCAGCGTAGTGAATGAAGCGTCGACGGTCCTCCGTCGACGCGTATGGAGACCTTGAACTTCCAGTCGGCACGTCTTCGCTGAGCGCTCGTCCGAGCCGCTCATCCCGTCAACGACGTTCCCACGGCGGACGCCCTTCGACTCCGCTTCGCTCGCTACGCTCACTCAGCGTCGCTCAGGGCGAACGGTGCGCGAGATGCGGGCCGCCACGGAGGTTCCATGCAGTCTCTATCGCTTCCCGCCGGCTGGACCGGCGTGGTCGGCGCGTCGCGCGCCGACGAGCTCGCCTTCCTGCGTCAGGCCTCGACCTCACCCGACGTTCGCGTCGTCGAGGACCCCGGTCCGCTCACCGCCGACGCCCGCGCCGCGCTGATCGCGTCGCTGCGCACCCACACTGGCATCGGCCTCATCGCGTCGCGCGATCGCGCGCTGCTCGACGAGCTGACCACGGCGACGGTGCGCATCGATCGCCACGGCGCGCGGCTCTACCTCGGCAGCTACACGGCGGCTCGCGCCGCGTGGCAAGCCGAGGGTGAGGCGCGCGGACGCGAACGCGCCGCGACGCAGGATCGTCATCAGGCCCGCCTCGCCGAACAGGCGCACCACACCGCGCTCGCCGCGCAGCAGCAGCGCGCCGTCGCCAGGTCGGCGCGCGGTGCCTCGCAGCGCTGGAAGGGGAACGCCGCCATGCGCGGGCGCAAGTAGCGGGGCGGCCCGGCGTCAGGCGGCGCGGCGCTCCTCCTCGAACACGCGTGCGTGACGGAAGCCGAGGAACACCGGCTCGCTCGCCCGCAGACCGAGGGCGTCCGCGCGCCCGCGATCGAGCTCGGCCTGCACGCGACCGATCGTCGCGCCGGCGTCGAGCTCGACGCGCAACGCCGCGCCCAGCGGCGTGAGGCGCACGACCTGCGCGGCGACGCGATCGGGACCAGGCATGCGATCGATCTCGAGCTCGTGCGGCCGCACGTAGATGCGGGCGGCGCGCGCCTCGCCGCGCAGGCCGGGGGCGGCGACCGTCAGCTCGCCGACCCGCGCGCGCTCGTCGGCGACGGTGCCGTGCAGCACGTTGACCTGACCGAGGAAGCGGAGCACGAAGTCCGACGCCGGGTGATCGAACACCTCGGCGGGCGTGCCGGTCTGCTCGATCTTGCCGTGGTCCATGATCACGACCTGGTCGGAGACCTCGAACGCCTCCTCCTGATCGTGGGTGACGAACACCGTCGTCACGTGCATCTCGTCGTGCATGCGGCGCAGCCAGCGGCGCAGCTCCTGGCGCACCTGGGCGTCGAGCGCGCCGAACGGCT
>DDTA01000053.1 GCA_002344285.1 Myxococcales bacterium UBA2376 | reverse complement strand
CGCATCCAGTTCACGCCCGACCTCATGCCCGCCGACATCGTGGGCACCAACGTCATCGTCGAGGACCACACCGGCAAGCACTTCGAGTTCCAGCGCGGACCGATCTTCGCCAACATCGTCCTCGCCGACGAGATCAACCGCGCCACGCCCAAGACGCAGTCGGCGCTGCTCGAGGCGATGAGCGAGGGCTCGGTGACGGTGGCCAAGCAGACCCACGCCCTCGAGAAGCCGTTCTTCGTGCTCGCGACGCAGAACCCGCTCGAGATGGAGGGCACGTACCCGCTGCCCGAGGCCCAGCTCGACCGCTTCTTCTTCAAGCTCGTGGTCGACTTCCCGAGCCGCGACGACCTCCACACGATCCTCGACCGCACGACGGCCGAGGACGTGCCGGCGCCCAGGGCGGTGATGGAGAAGGCGCGCGTCCTCGAGCTGCGCGAGCTCGTGCGCAAGGTGCCGCTCGCGCGCGCGGTGCAGGACTACGCCGTGCGCGTGCTCCAGGCGACGCACCCCGAGACGCCCGAGGCGCCGGCGATCAGCAAGAAGTACCTGCGCTACGGCGCGTCGCCGCGCGGCCTGCAGGCGATCATCCTCGCCGCCAAGATCCGCGCGCTGCTCCAGGGTCGCTACGCCGTCGCGATCGACGACATCAAGGCGGTAGCGGCGCCGGCCTTGCGCCACCGGCTCATCCTCAACTTCGAGGGCGAGGCCGAGGGCGTGCGCGCCGACGCGATCATCGCCCAGGTCCTCGAGTCGACGCGCGAGTCGGTCTAGTGGCGCTGGCGGCGAAGCAGAAGGCGCAGGCGGCCGCGACGAGCGGCGCGGCCCGCGCCGCCGACCGCTCCAAGCTGTTCGACGAGCGCTTCCTGCGCACGCTCGAGCACCTGCACCTGGTCTCGCGCAAGATGTTCGCGGGCAACCTGCGCGCCGAGCGGCGCACGCGCAAGGTCGGATCGGGGATCGAGTTCGCCGATCACCGCACCTACGCACGCGGCGACGACTTCCGCTACATCGACTGGAACCTGTACGGCCGGCTCGATCGCCTGCTCCTGCGGTTGTTCGAGGAGGAGGAGGACCTCCACATCTACATCCTCGTCGACTGCTCGGACTCGATGGCGATCGGCAACCCGCCCAAGCTGCACTACGCCATGAAGGTTGGCGCGGCGCTCTCGTACGTCGGGCTCGCCAACCTCGACCGCGTGGCGATCCTGCCCTTCTCCGATCACGTGCTGGGACGCCTACCGCCGACGCGCGGCAAGAACCGCATCTTCCGCGTGTTCGAGTTCCTGCGCTCGTGCGAGATCGGCGGGACCACCGGCATCGCCGAGGCGATGAAGACGTTCGTGTCGCAGCACAAGCGGCGCGGCCTGGCGGTGCTGATCAGCGACTTCTACGATCCGGCAGGGTTCGAGGAGGGCATCAACACCCTCCGCTACAACAAGTTCGAGCCGTTCGTCCTCCAGGTCTACGACCTCAAGGAGGCCGCGCCCAACCTGCACGGTGACCTCGCGCTGGTCGACTGCGAGACCGGCGAGCTGCGCGAGGTGACCGTGTCGAAGTCGCTGCTCGAGCAGTACAAGCGCGAGCACGAGCGCTACTGCAAGCAGCTCGAGGACTTCTGCACGGCGCGCGCGGTGCCGTTCTTCCGCACCCACACCGCGATCCCGTTCGACGAGCTCGTGCTCCAGATCTTCCGCTCGGGAGGGTTCCTGAGGTGACCTGGCTGGGGCCCATCCCGGCGTCGGTGGTGGCGATGGCGGCCGCGGCGGCCGCCGTGCTCCTGGTGGTGGCCTACATCATCAAGATGCGGCGCCGCCGCTTCGAGGTGCCGTTCTCCAGCCTGTGGAAGCGCGTGCTCGAGCAGAAGGACGCCAACGCGCTGTGGCGGCAGCTCAAGCGCTGGCTCTCGCTGGCGTTCCTGCTCGCGATCGTCGGCCTCGTCCTCGTCGCCGCCCTGGGGCCGACGCGCGGCGCGCGCGATCCCGACGCGCGCAGCGTGGTGGTGCTCATCGACGCGTCGGCGTCGATGAAGGCGCAGGATGGCGACCCCGAGCGCAAGGGGCTGACGCGCATGGAGCGGGCGAAGGAGCGCGCCAAGGAGCTCGTCGACTCGATGGGCGGCGGCGACCTCGCGATGATCGTGCGCGTCGACGGCCAGGCCACGCCCATGTCGCGCTTCGACGGCGACAAGGCGATGCTCAAGAAGATCATCCACGAGCTGCAGCCGGCGGACACGCCGGCGGACCTGCCGCGCGCGCTGTCGGCGGCGGCGGACGCGCTGCGGGGGCGGCAGAAGCCGCTCGTCGTCCTCATCAGCGATGGGGCGTACAGCGAGCAGCAGCTGCGGCAGGCGGCGTGGGGTTCCGGAGGGGCGGAGAAGACCGGAGAGGGAGAGAGAACGGGCACGGGCACGGGCACGGGCACGGGCACGGGGGAACGCGACGAGGGGTTCGGGGGGAAGGAGCTCGCCGCGGTGGACCTGAGTGGAATCGACGTGAGGTACATCGGCGTGGGGTCGCGTTCCGAGAACGTCGGCATCGTCGCCTTCAACGTCCGCCGCTACATCGACAACAAGGCCGCGTACGAGGTCTTCATCGAGGTCCAGAACTTCGGCAGCGAGCCGGCGAAGCGCCAGCTCGCGCTCTACAACGGCGAGTCCGCGATCGAGGTGAAGTCGCTCGACCTCGCGCCCGGGCAACGCATCCGCGAGATCTATCGCGAGCTACCCGGCGGCGAGAGCACGCTGCGCGCTTCCCTGCGTCCCGGCGACGGCGACGGCCCGGGCAACAGCGATCCGTTCCCCCTCGACGATCAGGCCTGGGCGCTGATGCCCGCCCAGAAGACCCAGAGCGTCCTGGTCGTGACCCGCGGCAACCACTACCTCACGGCCGCGATGCGGGTCCATGACAACGTCTTCTGGGAGCACACCACCCCCGAGGCGTACGACGCCGCGCCCGCGGAGATGCTCCAGAACCAGCAGACCGGCCGCGTGTACGACGCCGTCATCTTCGATGATCACACGCCCGCGGTGATGCCGCCGCCGCCGGTGAACGTCCTCTACTTCCATCCGACCGGCGAGCACAGCCCGTTCGCGACCCGCGGGACGGTGGCCACGCCGCGCGTCACCGAGGTCGAGGAGAGCCACCCGGTGATGCGCTGGGTCGAGATGGCCGACGTCAACTTCATCGAGTCCCTCGTCTTCGCGGTGGACAAGACCAAGGGCGACCACGCGCTCGCGTACTTCGTGCGGGATCCGATCATCGTGGCCCGGCGCGAGAACGCGCGGAAGATCGTCGGCGCCGGGTTCTCGCTGGGCGCCACGGACCTCACGCTGCGCGTCGCGTTCCCGCTGCTCCTGGTCAACAGCTTCGACTGGTTCGCCGGTGACGACGCCGATCTGGTGACGACGTACACGACCGGCAAGCGCTTCCGCATCCCGCTCGACGGCCTGGTCAAGGTGAACGAGGTGACGATCATCGACCCGGCCGGCAAGAAGACCAAGGCCCCGGTCGTCGGCGGGATGGCGACGTTCTACGGCACGCGCACCGGCATCCACCAGATCCTCGCGTTCGATCCCGAGGACCCGCCGCCGCCGCCGGACGGTCCCGACCCGCGCGTGCCGCTCGCCACGTTCGAGCTGGCCGCCAACCTCGGCTCGACGACCGAGTCGAAGATCGCGCCGGCCGCCGACCTCGTCCTGGGCGGCAAGCAGCTCGAGCCGCCGGCGGCGTTCGCGGTGAGCGCCCGCCGCGACCTGTGGACGTACATCGTCCTCTTCGTGGTGCTCCTCCTCGTCGTCGAGTGGGTGACGTACCACCGGAGGATCACGGTATGAGCCGCGACTCGCAGCGGGTGCGGATCCTCGCGCTGGGCGCGGTGGCGCTCGTCGCCGCCGGCGGCATCTACGCGCTGGTCGACTGGTGGATCGCCGGCCGGACCGTCATCACGGTCTCGCCGCCCGGGATGCGGCCGGTCGATCTGCTCGAGCCCGGCGCGCTCAGGCTGGTCGCGATCGTGCCGTTCTTCTTCGTGTACCTGCGCTGGTCGCTGACCGACCTGTCGTTCACGCAGCAGGGCCTGCAGGCGACGCTGCGCTCGCTCGTCATCGCCGCGGCGGCCGTGGCCCTGGCGCGGCCGTCGTGGGTCACGACCGACAGCAAGGTCGCGACCGTGGTCCTCGTCGACGTCTCGGAGTCGCTGTCGGACGCGCAGCTGGTGAACGCCAAGGGCTACGTCGACGAGCTGCGCGCGTCGGCGCAGCGGGGCGACGCCGACGATCACTGGCTCGAGGTGGTCACGTTCGCGGAGAAGCCGCAGGTCGCGAAGCGTGACGACCAGGGCTACGTGATCACCCGCCACACCAGCGGGGCGGCCGCGGGCGGCGCCGGCAGCGACATCCAGGCGGCGATGCAGCTCGCGTACGGCCTCTATCCGCCGGGCCACCTGCCGCGCATGGTGCTGGTCACCGATGGCAACCAGACGGTGGGCGACCTCGTCACCGAGGCGTATCGCGCCAAGGAGATGGGCGTGAAGGTCTCGTGGAAGACGTTCCCCGCCGACCAGGTGAAGGAGATCCGCGTGGTCGGGCTCGAGCTGCCCGACGAGATCAAGGTCGGACAGCCGTTCGAGGTGAAGGCGCAGGTCTGGTCGACGCACCCCGAGACGGTGACGATGAACCTGCGCCAGGACGAGTTCCCCAACGCGCTCGAGCCGGTGAAGACGGTCGAGCTGCGCGAGGGCGTGAACCGGATCGCGTTCAAGGCCGAGGCCAAGCGGGCGGGCGCGACGACGTTCCGTCTGAAGCTGTCGAAGTTCGCGCAGGACACCGAGAAGCAGAACAACGAGGCGGTGATGACCGCCCCGGTGAAGGGCAAGCCCAACATCCTGTACGTCGAGGGCGGGGTCATGCGCGAGCCCGGGTCGGCGGGGTACCTCGAGCGCGCGCTCGAGCACGAGAACATGGACGTCGAGGTGCGCGGGCCACGCGGCCTGCCGTCGTCGGCGAAGGAGCTCGAGAAGTACGACCTCGTGCTGGTGTCCGACGTGCCGGCGCACTTCCTCGGCGCGGGCCAGATGAACGCGCTCGAGACCTACGTGCAGCAGCTCGGCGGCGGGCTCATCATGGCCGGCGGCGAGGACTCGTTCGGCTCGGGTGGGTACCAGGGCACGAAGATCGAGCAGATCATGCCGGTGCGCTTCGACGCGGAGAAGCTGCGCGAGCAGCCCGACATCGCGCTGATGCTGGTCATCGACCGCTCGGGCTCGATGCAGGGGCCCAAGCTCGAGGCGGCCAAGGAGTCGGCGCGGGTCACCACCGAGGTGCTGTCGCCCAACGACATCATCGGCGTCATCGCGTTCGACAGCGAGGCCCAGGTGTTCGTGCGGCCGCAGCGCGCGGCCAACAAGATGCGCATCTCGGCCGACATCGCGCGGCTGCAATCGGCGGGCGGCACCAACATCTACCCGGGCCTGCGCGAGGCGTTCGAGCTGCTCCAGGGCGTCAACGCCAAGGTGAAGCACGTCATCCTCCTGTCGGACGGCGAGGCGCCCTACGACGGCATCGTCGATCTGGTGCAGGACATGCGCGCGGCGCGCATCACGATCTCCGCCGTCGGCGTGAGCGGCGCCGACCGCAACCTCCTGTCGCTCATCGCCGACAACGGCGACGGCCGCCTGTACATGACCGACGACATCGGCGCCCTGCCCCGCATCTTCATGAAGGAGACGACCGAGGCGCAGAAGTCGCAGCTGGTCGAGGATCTCATCAAGGTGCGCGTGGCCAAGCGGGTCGAGCTGATCGAGGGCACGGCGATCGAGAGCGCGCCGCCGTTGCGCGGCTACGTGACGACCAAGCCCAAGGCGACCGGCGAGGTGGTGCTCATCAGCGACCTCGGCGAGCCGATCCTCGCGCGCTGGCGGTACGGCACGGGCACGAGCGTGGCGTGGACGAGCGACGTGAAGAACCGCTGGAGCCAGGACTGGATCGCCTGGAACGGCTACCCGAAGTTCTGGGCCCAGCTGGTGCGCACGACGATGCGGCGCAAGACCTACGACAGCTACGACATGTTCACGTCGATCGACGACGGGCGGGCCAAGGTCGTCGTCGACGCGATCGACAGCTCCGACCGGTTCGTGAACGCGCTCGACACCGATCTCGAGGTCGTCGATCCGGCGACCAACCAGGTGAAGCAGACCATCCCCATGGACCAGGCGGCGGCGGGCCGCTACGTCGCGGACTTCAAGATCGAGCGCTACGGCTCGTTCCTCCTGCGCGCCGTCCACAAGCGTGACGGCAAGACCGTCGCCGAAAGCCTTGGCTCGGTCGCACTCCCCTACCCCGTCGAGTACCTGAAGACGACCCCCGACACCAAGCCGCTCGAGCAGGCCGCGCAGGTCACCGACGGCACCGACCAGCTCGCCCCCGCCGACGCCTGGAAGGCCACCGAGGAGTCGGTCACCTACACCCGCGACCTCTGGCCCTGGGTCCTCCTCTTCATGGCGGGCCTCATCGTCCTCGACGTCTACGCCAAGCGCGTCCGCCTCTTCGGCTACCGCACCATCAAGTTCGAGTGACGCGGGGCCTGGAAGAACGGGGCACCTTCGTGCCCCGTAAAGTTGTCAAAGTTGACACCGTNNCGGTGTCAACTTTGACAACTTTAGGGGCAGCCGCCTGGCCACCCTGACCGCGCGCGATGTCGGCGATCACGCGACGGATGAAGGGTGCACCGCGCAGGAACAGGCCGACCACGAGGCAGAGGTGCCACAGGAACTGGAACGCCAGGATCTTGGGCCCGCTCGCCCACGGCGCGAACAGGAGCAACCACGCCGCCTGCACCGGCCCCATCCCGCCCACGTTGACCGGCAGCGCGCCGATGACGAGCAGCACCGGCAGGAAGCTCGCCCACGCCTGGAGCGGCACCGGCAAGCCGAACGCGCGCGACGCCAGCCACGTGGCGAGGATGATCATCCCGATCGTCCCGCAGCGAGACATCACCGACACCAGCCGGTTGAGGCGCGGGACCCGGCGCCACGGCTCGAACACCGCACGCCCGGGGCGCGCGGTCCCGGGCACGAACAGGAGCAGCGCCGACACGCCCGCGACGATGGGCGCGACGAGCTCGAGCTGCGCGCGCGTGTCGGCCGGGAGGCCGTCGCCGCCGAGCAGCACCGCCGCCGTGCCGATGAACGACACCGCCACCAGATCGCCGAGCGTGATCATGAGCACCGCGCCGCCCGACGCCCGCCAGCCGCATCCGCAGACGCGATGGATCCACAGCGCGAACCCGCCGTAGTTGAGCGCCATCCCCAGCGCGTTGAGCATCGACAGCCCCGCCTTGCTCTTGAGGAGGTAGCGGTAGCGGGGCGGGCGCGGCGCGAGCGGGCGGAGGAGCACGAAGTCGCCGGTGGTCGCGGTGAACCAGATGGCGAGCGTGGTCGCGAGCGCGACGGGCACCATCGCGAGCGCGTTGCCCCGCTGCATCTCCGCGACGATGCGCCCGATGGGGTACTTGACGAGGATCGCCGTCACGACGACCCCCGTGATCACCCACGGCGCGAGCCGCCGGACCCAGCGCAGGACGGGCCGCTCGCTCGTTCCGGTCGGTGGAGCGGCGTCCTCGCTCAAGGAGATCGAGGGTAGCGCAGCCGCGCGCGCTCGTCAGTTCGCGGCGGTCTGGTCTTCGGGCGGCGCCGCAAGGGCGCTCACGCCACACGCGCTGCCGCGCGCGCCTGCGAGGAGATCTCTGATCTCCGACGGTCGCGGCGTGCGCATCTCCCGGCCGGCGTCGACGGCCTGGGCGACGAACGAGCCCAGGAGCTTGGGCTCCATCGCCTGGTAGAGCTCGGGCGTCGCGAACGTGTCCACCGAGATCAGGCGCCCCTCGAGCGCGAGCGCCACGCCGACGACGCGATCGCGCTCGGGCACGGCGGCCAGCTGGGCGAGGACGCGCGCGCGCCAGTCGCGCTGCTCACCCTTGCCTTGCATCGCCGCCGCCTGCTTGTAGGTGCTGGTGCGGTTCGAGATCTCGCGCTTGCGGTTGTACGCGCGAACCTCCTCCCACACCGACGACTGCGTCCCTTGCACGATCTCGCGGCGCAGCTCCGCGTGCACCAGCGCGTTGCCGCTCCGGAACACACGCGAGGGCCCGTCATCGCGGTCGGGCTCGACGCAGCGGACCGTGACGTCGTCGCGCGCGCCCGGCGCGTGCGCCAGGCTCTCGGCGAACGCGCGGTCCTGGTGACCGTCGAGGACGACCTCGCCCGCCATCACGCACAGCGTGCTCTCGCTGCGGTTGGCGATGCGCAGGCGGCCGTAGTCGGTCTCGGGCAGCTCGCGCACCGAGACCAGGCCGCGGCGCATGCCGTCGTCGAGGGTCAGGTACGCCGACGAGCGCACCGGATTGTCGGCGGCGATCGGCACGACCACGAGCGCGCCGTCGCGGATCGGCGCGAGCGCGGTGAGCCCGGGCCCGACGTTGCGATCGGCGAGCGGATCGACGTCGGGCGTGGCCGAGGGCCGCTTCGCCGTGCCCGGCGGCGCCGCCGCCGCCGCCGCCGCCGCGGGTGTGTCCGCGGTACGCGCCTCGCGCGCGTCGCTACAACCCGCGACCACCACGGTCGCCAACCCCAGGCCGATCACGAGACGACAGAGCCGGTTCATCGAAGGCCTCCTCGGACACGGACAACGCGCGAACGGGGAGGTTTCATCCCCGCGTGCTCGAAGATGCGTGATCCGGCGAGGAGATCCAGTAAGGACTGCGCCAGACCCTTCGACCCGGACCTTCGGTCCTCGCTCGGGGCGAACGGACTAACGGCGCCGCTTCTGGCCGTACTCCGCCATCTTCGCTCGAACCCTCAGCAATTCGTCGCGGTCGAGGATGTGGGGCTGGCCGAGCTGGACGGCGTGCCAGTACTGGGCGGCCAGGGTCTCGACCTCGGCGGCCAGGCGCAGGGCGGCGTCGAGGGTCTCCCCCAGGGCGATCATGCCGTGGTTGGCGAGCAGGCAGGCGTTGCCGCCGCCGAGCGCGCGCACCGCGGCGACGGCGAGCTCGGGGCTGCCGAACGTCGCGTAGTCGGCGCACGGGATCTCGTCGGCGCCGGCGAGCACGACCATGTAGTGGAGCGCGGGGATCGGCCGGCGCAGGGTCGAGATCGTCGTGCAGTAGAGCGAGTGGGTGTGGACGATCGCGCCGACGTCCTTGCGCGCTGCCAGGACGTCGCGGTGCAGACGCCACTCCGTCGACGGCGCCCGCTGCCCCGCGCGCGCCGTGCCGTCCATCCGCAGCTCGACCGCGTCGTCGGCGACGAGGCTCGTGTACGGCATGCCGGATGGCGTGACCAGCATCCCGACCGGCGAGCGCACGCTCACGTTACCCGACATGCCCGGCGTCAACCCCAGCTCGCTCATGCGGCGCGCCGTCGCGACGAGCTCCTCGCGCAGACGCAGCGTCACGGCGCGCTACCGTCGGCGCGCTCGGGGAACAGCGCCCGCAGCCCCTCGGGCGAGGCGGCGGCGATCCCGCGCTCGGTCACGAGGCCGGTCATCAGGCGGCGTGGCGTGACGTCGAAGGCCGGGTTG
>DDTA01000027.1:27020-27205 GCA_002344285.1 Myxococcales bacterium UBA2376 | reverse complement strand
CGCTGATGGCCGCGGTGGCGGAGACGGCGATGAGGATCTTTCGCTTCATGGTGGTCACGCTCCGGGTGCTCTCGCGCTGGGGTTCACGCTCTGGCCACGGCCTGGTCGGCGACGACGCGGCCGTCCTCCATCGCGACGATGCGGTCGGCGAAGCGCTCGAGGCGGTGATCGTGGGTGACGATGAG
>DDTA01000027.1:0-27004 GCA_002344285.1 Myxococcales bacterium UBA2376 | reverse complement strand
CGAGCGCCGAGGTGATCTCGTCGCCGATGACGAGCCGCGGGCTCCCGGCGAGCGCACGCGCCACGGCGACGCGCTGGCGCTGGCCGCCGGACAGCTCGCCCGGCCGGTGATCGAGGCGGTGGTGCAGGCCGACCCGCTCGAGCGCGGCGCGAGCGCGACCGAGCGCTTCGGTGCGCGGCATGCCACGCAGCCGCAGGACCTCGGCGACGTTGCCGAGCGCGGTGAGCGACGGGAACAGGTTGTCGGTCTGGAAGACGAAGCCGACGTGCTGGCGGCGGACCCGCGCGACCTCGCCCTCGCTCATCGCGGTGATGCGGTGACCGCAGACGTCGACGGTGCCGCTCTTCGGCCGGAGGAGACCCGCCATGATCGAGACCAGCGTCGTCTTGCCCGATCCCGAGGGGCCGGTGAGGAGCGTCAGCTCGCCGGGGCGCAGCTGCAGATCGACGTCGTGGAGGACCGGCGTGGCCAGCGCGCCGTCGCCGAACGTCATGTGCACGTGGGCCGCCCGGATGAGCGACGACTCCGGCGGTGGCATCATCGGAACACCTTCGCCGCCTCGAGCTTCACGACCTTGCGGACGCTGGCGAGGCTGGCCAGCGCGCACATGCCGGTGATCGTGCCGAGGCCGGCGCCGATCACGGTGGCGTCGAGGACGACGGTGAGGCCGATCGTCTGCACCAGCCTGGCGAGGCCGGCGGCCCAGACCAGGCCGACGACGCTGCCGGCGACGGCGAGGAGCCCGGCCTGCCAGATCACGAACGAGGCGAGCTCGCGCCCGCTCGCGCCCATGGCCTTGAGCGTCGCGAGCTCGCGGCTGCGGCTCTCGGTCAGGCTGTAGAGGGTCTGGCCGACGACGACGAGGCCGACGATGAGGCCGAGGAGCGCGGCGAACGCGAGCGTGGCGCCGGCGCCCGAGCCGATGACCCAGTAGTGCGAGGTCATCTGCTCGAACTGCGTCCGGTCGCGCACGACGAGATCGGGGTGGCGCTCGATCGTCGCGCGTACGTCGCCGGCGCAGCCGCGATCGACGAGATCGACGGCCCAGAACGTCGCCTGCCCCTCGGCGAGCCCGAGGATGCGGCGCGCCTCGCGCGGCTCGGCAAACAGGTACGGCACGACGGTGAAGGAGCGGATGCCTCGGGTCACGGCGCCGACGTAGACCGGCCCGTCCTGCAGCTCGACCGGCTGCCCGATCGCCGGTCGCGGGATCTCGAGGCGATCCAGGTCGGCCTCGTCGACCGCGATCCGCTTGGGCGCGCGCAGATCGTCGGGCAGTCCCTCGGCCAGCGACCATGGCAGCGCACGACCGGGCGCGGCCTCGGCCGCGATGAGCTGGACGTTGTCGATGCCACCCGACGGCTTCCGGATCGACGCCCACGAGAAGATGACGGGGCGCGCGCGCTCCACGCACGGCACCGCCCGGATCTGCTCACCCACGCCGGGTGAGAGCGGGTCCGCGAAGTCGACGAGCTGCGTCCCGCGCGCCATCACCCAGAGGTCACCGCCCGCGCGCGTGATCACCGCTGTCGACGCGCGCTGGAAGCCGAAGAACAACCCGGCCTGCACGAGCACGAGGTTCGCGGCGAAGGCGACGCCCGAGAGCGCCGCGAGCAGCTTGCCACGCTCGAAGAACAGCGATGAGAGAGCAATACGGATCATTGGCTGTCGACGACTCTTCATAACGGGGATCGAAGGCTTTGTCAACGCGCCGCGTCAGCCGCACAATATACTGTTTTTACTTGATTGTTTCCGAATCATTGAACGGACGTTGCGGGTGTGTCGCCGCTTACGAACATGGCAGATCGGCCGCGGCCGGTGGCTACTCGAGTCGCCACATGAACGCAAAACTGTTCTAAATCATTCACAAATTCTCACTTTGACGATCTGAACCCTCGATGCAACACTCGTTTTACTAACGCGTCGCAGCATTTTCGTCTTGCGAAGAATTTTTCTATGTATATTGATACCAACTCACGCCGTAACGAGCACTTGCACACCAGACGCGTCCAGCCCCGCCCGTACGCCCCTTGCCACACTGGCTCCATCTCCCCGCACGACTGACACCATGACTGACCACGACACTATCGATCTTCTCACCCTGCTCGACAGCCGGTTCGTTCACTTCTCCCGTCGGGCGGCGCTGCGTCGCGAGCACGCCCCCGGCGCGATCGAGCTCTCGTATGCCGACCTCCGCGAGCGCGTCACTGCTCGCGCTCGTGTACTGGAGTCGATGGGAATCGGCAACGGCGCGCGCGTCGCGCTGCTCTGCGAGAATCGCCCCGCGTGGGTGATCTCCTTCCTCGCCGCGCTCCACGCCGGCGCCGTCGTCGTCCCGCTCGACACCAAGCTCGGCACGGGTGAGATCGTCGCGCTGCTCGGCCACGCGCGCCCGCGGATCATCCTGGCCTCGCATGCCCACGCGGCGCGCGCCCACGAGGTCGCGGCGCGGCTCGCCCACCCGGTGCCCGTCGTCTCGATCGAGGGCGACGACCATCACGACGGCGGCGACATCAGCGAGGTGATCTCGCGCTCGAGCGCGGGCCCGTGCGTGTCCCTCGCGCGCGCGACCGACGAGCCGGCGCTCGTCATCTACACCTCGGGCACGACCGGCGCGCCCAAGGGCGTCACCATCACCTTCGGCAACCTGCTCCACCAGGTGAAGGCGGTCGACGAGGTGATCGGCCCGCAGGGTCGCGAGCGCTTCCTCTCGGTCCTGCCCCTCTGCCACCTCTACGAGCTCATCTGCGGGCTCCTCGTGCCGCTCACGCGGGGCGCGACGATCAGCTACCCGCCCACCGAGAGCCTCCTGCCGGCGGAGCTCACCCGCATCATGCGCCAGCGCAAGATCACGTCGCTGGTCGGCGTGCCGCTGCTCTACCGCGCGCTGGCCCGCGGCATCGCGGTCGAGCTCCGGCGCGCGCCGCGGGTCGCCCGCGTGTACGTCGCGGTGGCGGGCGCGCTGTCGGCGGCGCTGCCGATCCACTGGCTCCGCCGTCTGCTCCACCGCCCCGTGCTGGCCAGGATGGGCGGCAGCCTGTCGCAGCTCTACTCGGGCGGCGCGCCGCTCGACGACGAGGTGGCCCGCACGTTCCTGACCATGGGCCTCCCCATCCTCCAGGGGTACGGCCTGTCGGAGACGAGCCCGGTGATCGCGACCAACACCGGGCGCGCGCACCGGCTCGGCTCGGTCGGCCGGCCGCTGCCCGGCGTCGAGGTGAAGATCGAGCGCGGCGAGATCTGGGCGCGCGGCGCCAACGTGATGAAGGGCTACCTCGATCGCCCTGACCTCACCGCGCAGATGATCGACGCCGACGGCTGGCTCCACACCGGCGACCTCGGCCAGCTCGACGACAACGGCTACCTCTACATCACCGGCCGGGCCAAGGACCTCATCGTCCTCGGCGGCGGCAAGAAGGTCCACCCCGACGAGGTCGAGGCCGTGCTCGCCGCCAGCCCGCGCTTCGCCGAGGTGTGCGTGCTCGGGACCCCGGCGCGCCAGGGCCACGACGAGGTGTGCGCGGTGATCGTCCCCGCGAGCGACGCCGGCGACGCCACCGTCGATCCCGAGACCGAGATCGCGCGGATGCTCGCCGACATCGCGACCTTCAAGCGCCCGACGCGCGTCGTCGTGCGCCAGGAGCCCATCCCCCGCACCACCACCCGCAAGGCCAAGCGCGCCGCGCTCGCCGCGTGGATCCACCAGCTCGACCAGGCGGCCTGACGACCATGACGACCATGACGAGGCGACCATGACCAGCACCGACGTGTTCGTCCACGACTTCTCCCTGGCGCTCGGCCGGCGCGAGCACACGCTCGAGGAGTCGGTCGCCGCCGGGCGCACGCACAGCCCGGCGTCCGCGCTCTTCGAGGCCGGCTTCCGCCGCCACCGCACGTGCGGCGACGGCGAGAGCGCGTACGACCTCGCCCGTCGCGCGGTCGCGCCGATCGCGACCGCCGCCGAGGGCGCCGGCGCGATCATCTACGCGACCTGCCTGCCGCTCAACGGCAACATCGGCGACGAGGCGCGCTTCCGCGAGACCCGCGACGTCAAGCACGTGATGGACTTCCCGGTCAGTCACCTGCAGGCCGACTTCCACCTCGACCGCGCCGCCGCGATCGGCCTGGGCCAGCAGGCGTGCACGAGCATGCTCGGCAGCATGCGCATCGCGCGCGCGCTCCTGCGCGACGAGCCCGAGCTCGGCCGCATCCTGTGCGTGTCGTCGGATCGCTTCCCGCCGGGCGCCGAGCACGAGCAGGCCTACAACCTCATCTCCGACGGCGCCGCGGCGTGTGTGGTCTCCTTGCAGCCGCGCGGCTACCGCATCGTCGCGTGCCACCAGATCACGAACGGCGCGCTGGCCCAGGCGTCGGACGACGAGACCGTCGGGACGTACTTCTCGTACACGGCGCGCCTCCTGCGCGAGACCCTGGCGAAGGCGAAGCTCGAGCCGGGGCAGATCGACTGGGTCGTGCCCCAGAACACGCACGCCAAGGCGTGGACGATCCTGGCGCGGCTCCTCGGCCTCGCCCAGGACCGCATCTACTTCGAGACCATCGGGGACATCGGCCACGTCATCAGCGCCGACAACGTCGCCAACCTGATGCAGCTCGAGCGCGCGGTCGCCATCCCGTCGGGCGCGCGGCTGCTCCTGCCCATGGCCGGCTTCGGTCTCAACTGGCAGGCCGTCATCCTGGAGAAGGTGTGATGCGGCCCTTCGACTCGGGCTCGCCGCCGCGAGCCCTCGCTCAGGGTGTACGGGGGCCGGACGCCCTCCATGCCGTCGCCGGCCGCCTCAGCGATGCGTCGGTGCACGCCGCCGCCGAGGCCACGCCGCTCGCGTGGCCGGAGCGGCTCCCCGACGACGCGTGGTGCATGAGCCCCGAGCTGGTCTCCCTCCATGGCCTGCCGGCGTGGGACGTGCTCGACGAGGCGGGCCGCCGCCGGCTCGCGTTCTTCGAGTGCGTGAACTTCTTCACGCTCAACATCCACGGCGAGCGCGCGCTCATGGAGGGCATCGCCCGCCGGCTCTACGTCAAGGACCTCGCCGACCACGCGCACTACCTGCACCACTTCCTCGCCGAGGAGAACCAGCACATGACGTGGTTCGGCGGGTTCTGCCGGCGCTACGCCGGCAAGATCTACCCCGACCGCAAGCTGGTGCTGCCGCGCGAGCACGCGCCCGGCGAGGAGGACGTCCTGTTCTTCGCCAAGGTGATGATCTTCGAGCTGCTCGTCGACACCTTCAACCGCCGCATGGCGAAGGACGAGCGCCTCCACCCGCTGGTGCGCGAGATCAACCGCCGTCACCACGAGGACGAGAGCCGCCACCTCGCCTTCGGCCGACTCCTCGTCGAGGATCTCTGGCGCCGCCACGCGCCGGCGTGGAGCGAGGCCACCCGCGCCGCGATACCGGCCTACCTGGCCGCGTACCTCACCGCGACGTGGAAGGAGTACTACAACCCCGACGTCTACAAGGACGCCGGCGTCGCCGACGCCGGCGCCGCGGCCCGCCTGGCGCGCGAGGCGTTCGCCAGCGACGTCGCGCGGGCGCGCCGCGCCGAGATCGAGACCCGCTGCGTGCGCGTCCTGCGCGACCTGGGTCTCTGGCCGAGCACACAGGAGCGAGCGGCATGAGCACGAACGCGAAAGATCGCCTGCGGGCGTGGATCCTCGAGCACGGGCGCCCGATCGACGGCGTCGAGCTCACCGACGACACGCCGCTCCTCGAGAAGCGCATCCTGTCGTCGCTCCAGATCGCCGACCTCCTCCTCTTCCTCGAGGAGCTGCGCGGCGCGCCGGTCGAGCTCGAGGGTCTCACCGGCGCCTCCTTCCGGGACCTCGGCGCCATGAGCCGTGCGTTCCTCGCGGAGGCCGCATGACCGCGGTCGCCGAGTCGGTCGCCGCGAGCGACCGCGTCCACCCCGACCTCCGCTGGCGCGGCGATCAGGCCGTCCTCTCCGGCGCGCTCCTCTCCCTCTACCGCCGCCTCGACGCGATCTTCGCGCGCCTGGGTGCGCTCGAGGACGCCCCGGAGGTGATGTACCCGACGCTGCTCGAGGCCGAGCACCTCGCCCGGCTCGACTACTTCCGCTCGTTCCCGCACCTGTGCACGTTCGCGTGCAACCTCGACCGCGACGCCGACAACCTGAAGGCGTTCGCCCGGGGCCCGGGCCTCGACGCGGACGCCGGCGGCGTCGCCCTCACCCGGCTGGCGCCGGTCACGCACGTGCTCACGCCGGCGGCCTGCTACCACATCTACGTCGACCGCGCCGGCGAGGCCCTCCCCGGCTTCACCGCCGTCACCACGCGCGCGACGTGCTTCCGCCGCGAGGCGTACTACGCCCCGCTCGAGCGGCAGTGGAGCTTCGGCATGCGCGAGGTCGTCGGCCTGGGCACCGCCGACGAGGTGAAGGCGTTCCTCGAGCGGGGGCGGGCGCGCGTCCAGCGGCTCCTCGACGCGTGGGGCCTGACGATCGCGTGGACGCCGGCGACCGATCCGTTCTTCGACGCCTCGAAGAACCCGAAGTACCTCGCGCAGAAGCTCGACCCGGTGAAGACCGAGATGGTCCACGCCGGCCGCCTGGCGATCGGTTCGATCAACTTCCACCGCAACTTCTTCGGCGAGATGTTCGGCATCCGTCGCGACGGCGAGCCCGCGTTCTCGGGCTGCGTCGCCTTCGGCCTCGAGCGCTGGGTGCGCGCCATCCTGGACGTGCACGGCGACGATCCCGGCGGCTGGCCCGCGCTCGAGCTCGCCGCGGCGGAGGTGTTCCGTGACTGACGCCCGACCTGCGGCGACCTCGGACGCGAAGACCGTCCTCGTCACCGGCGGCGGTGGCTACATCGGCCAGCGCCTCGCCCTGCGCCTGCTCGAGCAGAGCGACGCGCAGATCGTGCTCTTCGTGCACGGTGACCCGACGGCGCCGCCCGAGGTACCCGGCGCGCTCGCCGGCTTCGCCGGGCGCGTGCGCGTGGTCGCCGGTGAGCTCGCGGACGACGGCGCCTTCGCCGGGGTCGACGACGCCACCCGCGCGTCGCTCACCCATCTCGTGCACGGCGCCGCCGTCACCCGCTTCAACGTCGAGGCCGACCTCGCCGATCGGGTGAACATCGGCGGCACCCGCCGCGTCCTCGAGCTCGCGCGACGCTGCCCGCGGCTCGAGCACTTCACGCTGGTCTCGACGGTGTACGCGGCCGGCCTGGTCGACGGCGAGATCGCCGAGACCGCCCTGCCCCGCGCGCCGCGCTTCGCCAACCACTACGAGCGCTCGAAGTGGGAGGCCGAGCAGCTGCTCGCCGCGCTGCCGCCGCCGTGCCCGTCGACGATCGCGCGGGTCGCGACCGTCATCGCCGATGACGCCGGCGGCACCGTCACCCAGAAGAACGCGGTCCACAACACGCTCAAGCTCCTGTTCCACGGCCTCCTCTCGCTGCTGCCCGGCGAGGCCGCCACGCCCGTGTACTTCGTCACCGGCGAGCTGGTGGTCGAGGCGCTGGCCGCGCTCGTGCTCGGCGCCGAACGGCCTCCGGTGGTGCACGTGAGTCACGGGCCCGACGAGTCGGCGACGCTCGGCGAGCTCGTGGACGTCGCCTTCGAGGTGTTCGACCAGGACACCGGCTTCCGCGGCCGCCGCCTGCTCAAGCCGCTGCTCGTCGACGCCGAGTCGTTCGAGCTGCTCGTGTCCGGCATCGACGGGTTCGGCGGCGACGCCGTGCGCCAGGCCCTCGTCAGCGTCGCGCCGTTCGCGCGCCAGCTGTTCTCGCCCAAGCACGTGCGCACCGACGCGCTGCGCGCGCTCGTCCCCGGCTACCGGGCGCCGCTCCCGACCGACCTCGTGCGCTCGAGCGTCACCCACCTCGTCGACACCCGCTGGGGCCGGGCCCGGGCAGGCGCATGAACGCGCATGCGATCCAGGCCGCGGTGACCGCCGGGCTGCGGGCGCCCGTGCACGTCGCCGTCGAGCGCGGTGACGCTGCCGACGACGACCACGCGCTCGGCCGCCGCGCGCTCGCCCGGGCGCTCGCCGCCGCCGGTCGTGACGCGGGCGAGGTGACGGCGTGGCCCTGTCCGTTCGCGTCGGTGAGCCACAGCCGCGGGGTCGCCATCGCCGTCGCCTTGCCGCGCGGCGCGCGCGCCCGCGGCCTCGGCGTCGACCTCGAGCTCGAGCGCCCGGTCCGTCCCCGGCTCGCCGGCGTGTTCTGCGACGCACGCGAGCGAGCCTGGCTCGCCTCGCTGCCGGCGGACGAGCGCGACGCCACCGTGCTCCAGCTGTGGACGGCCAAGGAAGCACTGTTCAAGGCCGACGCCGCCCAGGGCGACGCGATCGTCGCCGAGTACGGCGTCGACGTCCCGGCCCTCGCGCGCGGCGGTCGCGGCGCCGCCCGCACCACCCGACTCCTTTCGCTACGAACCGGCGGCGCGTCCCTCAGCGTCGCCCTGGCCCCGGAGGACGAGCATGTCGAAGCTACGTGGTGACGCCGAGCGCTGGTTGCTCAGCTACTACCGCACGTCGGAGATCAGCGGCGCGCTGTTCTTCGGCCGCCTGGCCAACGTGATCCGCGATCCGCGGGTGCAGTTCGATCTCACCCGCCACTTCGCCGACGAGAGCCAGCACGCGCGCTGGTGGACCGACTGCATGGACACGCTCGGCGTGCGCCCGGCGCGCGTGACCTCGTCGTACCAGGACGCCTACCTCGAGGCCGGCGGCACGCCCGCGAACCTCATGGAGGTGCTGGCCGTGACCCTCGCGTTCGAGAAGCGCGTCGCCGGCAGCTACGCCTCGCACCTCAAGGTGCACGAGCTCGCCCTGCCGATCCGCACCACGCTCCAGCGCATCATGGAGGACGAGGGCTGGCACATCCAGTGGGTCAGCCGCGTGCTCCGCGACATGGAGACCGAGTACGGCGCCGACACCGTCCACGCGGCGATCGAGCGCTACGCCGCCGCCGACCGCGAGGTCTACCAGAAGACGCTCGCCGAGCACGACGAGGTCGTCGCCTCGCTCCAGCACTTCAAGGCCGCCTAGGCCGACAACCAGAGGACATCCCCATGCCCACCACCCATCCCGCCATCGACCCCACCGCCGTCAAGGCGCGCATCTCCGACACCCTCCAGCTCCCGCTGGCCAAGCTCGCCGACGAGCGGCTGCTCACCGACGTCGTCACCGAGTCGTTCGCCATGGTCGAGGTCGTGATCGACCTCCAGGAAGAGTTCGGCGTCCGCCTCGAGCAGGCCGAGCTGAAGAAGCTGAAGACCGTCGCCGATCTCACGGCCCTGGTCGCCGCCAAGGCGAAGGCCGCCGCCTGAGCGACCGGCGCGCGGTCAGAAGCCGCGGAGCGCGACGATCGCCAGCATCACCGCCGCGGCGATGAGCGCGATCACGAGGCACGACCTCATCACCAGCTCGAAGCGATCGACGCGCGGGCGCTTCTTCTTCGGCGCCCACGGCTGGGGCGCGCGCGCCTCGACCGCCGACATCACCTGCGCGCGCACCGGCACCTGGAAGGACTTGCGCGAGGTGGGCGGCTCGAGGGTCCTTCGACTCGCCTCGGCTGGCGCCTCGGCTCGCTCAGGATGAACGGAGGCTGGCGCGGCCGGTGGCGCCTCGGGCGGCGCGACGGTCTTGGCGACCGGGATCTGCGGCGACGTGCCGCGCGCGAAGCGCGGACCGATCTGGAACGGCTGCGTCGGGTCGCGACGGACCTTGGGCCAGCCCTCGATGTCGAGATCGAGCGGCGGCGCGCTGACGCGGAAGCGCGCGTCGGGCCAGTCGAGAACCTGCACGATCGCGTCGTCGTCGTAGAAGCCGTTGAGCTCGACGCGACGCAGATCGCCCGCGTGGTACTCGATGACCGCGCGATCGAAGCGCGACACGACCGTGATCATGCAGGTGAGCGCGTGGTGCTCGCAGTGGCGCATGAGCGCGATGAGCGGCACGCCGGTGACGTCGCCCTCGAGCATCGAGCTGCCGCCCAGCTCGCCGGTGAGATCGGGCAACCGCTGCGTGAGCTCGTAGTAGCCGTCGATGAGGGCGCGCATCTGCTCGAGCGCGCGCGCGCCCTTCCAGTCACCCAGCTCGGCGCGGTCGACGGCGCCGGCGCGAAGCTCGATCATCCCGGTCAGGTCGGCGACGGTGACGCGGATCTCCCCGGTGACGAGGTGCTTGTGACAGGCGTCCAGGATCCGGTCCAGCGGGACATCGGTGAACGAACCTTCCAGGTGGTTCCTGGAGACGTAGATCGGCGCGGTACTGGCTCGCCGCATGGTGACCCGAGCTGCACAGCGAAGAACGTGCCAGCGCGCGGACCCTTACGCCGGCTCGCGCCGCCGCGTAGTTGCGCGTTCATCCGCTGCGATTCGCAGCACCGGGTGCGGCGACTCGACACGCCACTCTCCGGGTTCCGGGCATCACGCGCACGGGAGCTCGATCAGAGCGTTGTGCCCGTCCCTACAGATGTTGCAGTCATCGAGGGCGTCGACGTCGGCTCGTGCGCGGTCAAGATCATGGCCTGCACGACGCGGCCGATCTCGTCGATGTTGCGCGCGGTCCACTCCGGGTGGGTCGACATCGGGATCTGCGGCGTGTGGCCTCCCGACGCCAGCAGGTGGATGTGCGCCGGATCGATGCCGAGGTCGCGCGACGCGCGCTCGATGAGCTCGGGGCCGCGGGTCCAGGGATCGTCGACGCCGCACAGGAGCGCCACGCGGCGCTGGCGCCCGCGCTTGTAGGTCACGCCGCCGAGGGCCTCGCAGACCCCGGCGACGACGGCGGGCGTGACGTCCATCGTGAGC
Organism: Myxococcales bacterium UBA2376; assembly: GCA_002344285.1. Taxonomy (GTDB): domain Bacteria; phylum Myxococcota_A; class Polyangia; order Haliangiales; family Haliangiaceae; genus UBA2376. The sequence continues at coordinate 16,208 of DDTA01000027.1, read as the reverse complement.
TGGATCATCTCGTCCTGATCCTCGGGCAGCAGCTGCTCGGCGGGGCCGGTGCGACAGAAGCGCTCGGTGAGCACGCGGCGGAGCGGCGTGAAGCGACCGACGGCGCGCGCCAGCAAGGAGGTCGCGCGCATCACGCGACGCAGCCGCGGGTCGTGCTCGACGAACATCGGGTTGATGAGCACGCGCGCGACCTGCGCATCGATGTCGCTGTCGTCGAGCGTCAAGAGCGACATCGCACCCATCGAGTGCCCGACCAGGACGGTCGGCAGATCGACGAGCCCGAGGAGGCGGCACAGGCCGAGCACGCTCTGCGCCATCGCGCCGAGCGCCAGGTGCTCCTTCGCCGGGCTGGCGGCCGCGAACGGCGTCTCGCCGTAGCCGTGCAGGTCGGGCACGAGCACGAGCGCCAGCGCGTTGTCGCGGCAGAGCGCCGGCGCGAGCAAGCGCCAGGCCCGGCGCGAGCTCGACGAACCGTGCACCAGCACGATGACCTCGGCGACGCGTGACAGCAGATCCGGATCGTCGAGCTCACCGAGACGGGCGCTCGACGCGTAGATCGAGAAGCCGAGCTCGGCGAGCCCGGCGCCGTCGAGGTAGCGGGCCACGCGCGCGGGCTCGAGCCGGCCGCACGCCGCCAGCTCCTGCAGCCGGTAGTTGCCGCGCACCAGATCGGGCCCGACGCGCTCGCTCGTGCGCGCCGCGGCGCTCCACGGGTACGGATCGGGCGGCCGACGGGGCTCCGCCTTGCGCACGACCGCGCCCGTGTCGGCGAGATCGAGCGCGGCGAGCGCCGCCTCGAACGCCGCCATCGACGGGTACCGCGCCGCCGGATCGGTCGCCGTGCCGCGCTCGAGGATGGGGCGCAGCGCCGCCAGGGACGGCGGCAGCTGGGCGAGCGCCGCCTCGCGCCGGTCGGGCATGGAGCCGCCGCCGAGGACCTCGAGCAGCGTGCGCGCGAGCCCGTACTGATCGGCGGCCGGGCCGACGCGATCGGCGCGCCGCTGCTCGGGCGCCATGTAGCGGGGCGTGCCGGCGGTGCGCGCCAGCTCGTCGGCGGAGATCGCGATGCCGAAGTCGGAGAGGTACGCGGTCTCGTTCTGGTCGAGCAGGATGTTCGACGGCTTCACGTCGCGGTGGACGACGCCCCGCTCGTGGGCGTGGGCGAGCGCCGCCGCCACCTGCCGGCCGATGCGCAGGGCGACCGCCGGCGAGAGCGGCGTCTGCATCCGCCGCGCGAGGCTCATGCCCTCGATGTACGGCATGACCACGAAGCCGTCGCCGTACTCGAAGAGCGGCACGATGTGCGGGTGCGAGAGCCGCGCGATCGTGTGAGCCTCGCGCGCCAGGAGCTCGCCGCGCACCGACGACACCGTGGACGAGTGCGAGGCCCGCGGCCCGAGCCGCTTCACCGCCGCGACGCCGCCCGAGACCACGTGCCGCCCCAGCCACACCTCGGCCATGCCGCCCGAGCCGATCCGCCGGACGAGCACGTAGCTGCCGACGCGCTCGGGCGGAGGGGCGTTGCGCAGCGCCGCTTCACTACCTTCGGACGCGACCAACACGACCCGTGCATACCACTCCTGACCGAGCGAGTCTCCTTCAACATCGCGGCCTGGCAATCCGTGGCAGGACTCGACCGCTACACACACATCTTGCGGCGGAAAACGACAGCGGCGACGCTTTCCACGCAACCGCCTCGCTCGACTGGCGATACGGGGGTTCATGATGCGTCGACTCGAGATCCTGTGTGTCCTCGTGCTCCTGGCCTCCTGCGCCCGATGGGCGCGCGAGCCGCGGTTCGGAAGCCTCCGCCAGGACGACCGCCCGTTCGCGTTCCGCCACAACATCGAGCTCGTCGAGGTCTCGAACGGCCTGCGCGTCGCGCTCATCCACGACGTCCGCACGAACCTCGCCACCGTCGATCTGCGCTACGCCGTGGGCGCCGCCGAGGATCCGCCGGGTCGAGCGGGCATGGCGCACCTCGTCGAGCACCTCGTCTTCGAGCTGCGGGGCGAGCCCGGCGGCCCCACCGTCGGGGAGGAGCTCGGCGAGCTCGCGCTCTTCATGAACGCGTGGACCTCCTGGGACTACACGCACTACTCGACGCACGTGCCCGTCGAGCACCTCGAGCGTGCGCTCGCGCTCGAGGCGTGGCGAATGCTGGGACGCTGCGATCAGCTGGACGAGGCCGTGTTCCTGCGCGAGCGCGAGATCGTGCGCAACGAGGGGCGCGAGCGCAGGTCCGCCGCGACCGACGCCATGCGGAGCCTGCTCGGCGACATCTACGGCGACGACCACCCGTACGCGCGGCCGATCACCTCCGACGAGATCGCCACGGTCACCCGCGCGGAGGCGTGTGCGTTCCTCGAGAAGCACTACACGCCGGATCGAGCCTACCTCGTCGTGACCGGCCCCTACGATCCCGGATCGATCCAGGGCCTCGTCGGCCGGAGCTTCGGCCCGATCGCGCGCAAGTCGAGCGGACCACGCGCCGCGGTCGCCCGGCCGACGCTCGACGGCAAGACGACGCGCCGGACGGCGCCGATCTCGAAGCCGACGGCGCTCGTCTACTTCTCGCACCCGGCGTGGGGCGCGGACGGGGCGGTCAAGTTCCTCCTCGGCCGCCAGGCGCTGGCGGCCGCCCTGGCGCGCGCCGACGACCAGAACGGCTGGATCACCGACACCGCGGTGTATGTGGAAGGCGGCTGGCGCGCGCCCGTGCTCGTCGCCGCGATCGAGGTCAGCGACGTGAATCGCCTGCAGGACGCCGCGACCGAGGTGTTCGTGCAGGCCGGCCAGCTCCTCGAGGGCGCGACGCCGCGCGCGCTCAGCCCCGCGCTCGGCGAGCTGACGATGGCGTACGTCGCGAGCTGGGATGACCTGCCGGACCGCGGCCCGTGGATCGCGGACTTCATGCAGTTCACCGATCACGACTGGTTCATGTTGAAGGACATGCGCCAGATCATGGACACCAACTGGCGTACCGCGATCGGCGAGCTGCGCGCGTCGTTGCGGGCCGATCGCAGCCGCATCGTCCTGCTCACCCCCGGCGACGCGAAGGCAGGCGCCAAGGCGACGTCGCTGCCCTCGGGCTCGCACGACCTGACGCCGTGGCGCGCGCACGTCGATCCGGCCGACGCGGATCGGCCCATCGAGCTCGAGCGATCGCCGGCGCGCGCGCGGGTCGAAGAGTACAGCCTCGCGAACGGCCTGACGGTGCAGCTGGCGCCGGACGCCGACAGCCCGGTGATCGACGCGCGCCTCGTCTTCCCGGTGGGCAGCGCGCACGAGCCCCGCGATCGCCCCTACCTCGCGACCGCGGCGGCCAGGCTCCTGAGCTACGACCTCGAGGGCTACTACGACGCGAGGATGCTGAACAAGCTCGACTGGGCGCTGTCGCGCGGGACCGAGTACGACGCGGCGGTAGGCGAGACGGCGACGATGTTCGCCGTGCGCGGGATGGCGCACTGGGCCGACTGGCACGTCTGGATGCTGTCGTGGCTGCTCGACCAGGGTCGCTACAACGCGACGACCATCGAGGCGCTCCACGACGCCGCCCGCGCGCAGGGTGGCGACGAGGAGGAGATGGATCCGGTGGCGCGCGCGTTCCTGTCACGGCTCTTCGGCGCCGGTCACCCCTACGCGGTCCCCGATCCGAAGCGCGGCGCGGCCTTCCTCCGCATCGGCGCCGACGACCTCGAGCGGTGGCGTGAGCGCTACTTCCGGGCCCGCGGCGCGACGCTCGTGGTCAGCGGCGGGTTCGACGTCGCGGCGATGAAGCGGGTGATCGACGAGCTGTTCGGCCCCTGGTCCGGCGCGGAGCCCGCGGTCCTCCCGTTCGTGCCGCCGGCGCGACCCGCGAAGGGCCCGACCTGGCTCGCCGCCGACGACGAGGACGCGTCCCAGACCAGGCTCGTCATCGGCTTCGCCACCCGATCCGATCCAGGGCGCGACGCGGCCGCGCGGGCCGTCGTGGCGGAGATGCTCCAGGACGCGCTGCGCGACGTGCGCGAGGGCATGGGCGCGAGCTACGGGATGCAGGCGCGGTACCGCTCGGGCGCCTCGGGCGGCATGCTCCGCGTGTCGGGCGACGTCGACGAGAGCAAGGCCGGCACGGTGCTGGTGCACGTCCTCGACACGCTGACGAAGCTCCGCGAGGGCGGCGATGACCAGCGCGCCGCCTTCGTGCGCGCGCGCAAGAAGGTGCTGGCGCAGATGATGGGGCGGATGGGCGGCGCCTCGGCGATGGCCGGCGAGCTGGCGTGGAACGCCGCGCAAGGACACTCGCTGCGCCATGGCACGATCGTGGCGACCCAGGTGTCGGCCTTGAAGCTCGACGACGTCGTCCGCGTCGCCGCGGCGGACCTCGCCGACGCGCGCCGCGTGGTGCTCGTTTCGGGCAAGCGCGCCTCGGTCGACGCCGCCTACGCCGCGATCGCGGTGACGCCCGAGCGCCCGGCGCCGGAGCCGCGAGCGCGCGACGAGAAGGCCACGGCGGAGCCCGGGCGCCCGGAGCCGGCGCCCGAGCCTGACCGGCCGCCGTCGCGCCCGCGGCCGCATCGCCCCGAGGACGGCCCGAAGCTCGGCGTCGGCGCACCCGAGGGCCTGGTCGCGTCGACGCGCAGCGGGCTCTTCCTCGGCGACCGGCCGATCACGCTCGATGAGTTCCTGCGCATCGCCGGCGAGGAGGAGGCGCTCGCGCGCATGTCGCGCCGCAAGTGGATCCGCCGCGGCATGTTCGGTGTCGGCATCGTCGGCGCGGCGACGTCGGTCCTCATCATGGCGACCCTGCCGGCGTGCGAAGGCAACTTCCGGGAGCGCAACGAGTGCATCGACAGCAACAGCGGCAAGAAGAACACGGCGACGTTCACGCTCGCGATCGGCGGGATCGTCGCCGCGGTCGGCTCGCAGATCGGCCGAGGCGCGCCGTCGACCGAGGAGCTCCGGCGCATCGCGGCGCGCTACAACCGGGTCGTGGTCGCGCCCGAGGTCACCGACCAGGGCGCCGGGATCGTCGTCAGCGGTCGCTTCTGAAGGCCGCCTCGGCCGCGGCCTCGGCGCGACGCCGCAGCTCCGCGATCGTGGCGGCGTAGTCGGGCGTGCCGAACACGGCCGAGCCGGCGACGAGCACGTTGGCGCCGGCGGCGGCGATCGCGGCGACGTTGTCGAGCTTGACGCCGCCGTCGACCTCGATGTCGACGTCGTGGCCGCCCTCGACGATCATCCGCCGCAGCTCGGCGATCTTGGGCAGGACCGCGGGGATGAACTTCTGGCCGCCGAAGCCGGGGTTCACGCTCATGAGCAGGACCATCGACACGTCGCCGAGCACCCACTTGATCGACTCGAGCGGCGTGTGCGGGTTGAGCACGACACACGCCCGCTTGCCCAGCTCGCGGATCTGCGCGAGCGTGCGCTGCAGGTGCGGGCATGACTCCACCTGCACGCCGATGAGATCGGCGCCGGCCTTCGCGAACTCGCCGACCCAGCGATCGGCGTGCTCGATCATGAGGTGCACGTCGAGCGGGCGGGCGGTCACCTTGCGCACCGCCTCGACCACGATCGGGCCGATCGTCAGGTTGGGTACGAAGTGCCCGTCCATGACGTCGACGTGGATGTAGTCGGCGCCGCCGCGGTCGATGGCCTCGACCTCGGCGCCGAGCCGCGCGAAGTCGGCGGAGAGGATCGACGGTGCGATGCGGATCGGCCGGCCGGCGCTCATTTCGAGGCCGACGCTAGCACGCGCGCCGCCTCGAACTCGGCGTCGAACGACGCGTCGACCGGGAGCGCCGGGCCCTGCCAGGCGAAGCGATCGTGGCTGGCGCGGGTGCTGCCGAAGCTCGGCCGCGCCCCGATCTCCGGGCGCTGGGCCAGGCTCCAGGCCGTCCACGGATCGTCGGTGCCACGCGCGGTGTCGACCGAGCGGCAGACGACGAGCTCGACCGGCCAGACGCCGTGGAGCGCGCGGAAGAAGACGCCGACCTCCTCGAAGAAGACCGTCCAGTCGGTCTCCATCGTGCGGGTGCGGATGACCAGACGGGTCCAGGCGTCGGCCCAGTGCCAGCGATCGTGGGCGTCGAGCCGGATCTCGCGCTTGGGCGCGACCTCGGCGCGGACCAGGGTCGCGATCGCCGCGCGCGCGTCTGCGGTCGGGGCCGCGCCGAAGCGGACCTCGTAGTCGAGGCGGCCGCCGCCGTACCACTCGGTCGGCGCCGCGCCGTAGAACAGGAACGGGTACCCGGATGTCACGCGGGCAGCATGGCACGGCGGAGGCGCACCGCGAAGAAGCCATCGGCGCCGTCGCGATGCGGCCAGGTCCGGATCGCGCCGGTCTCGTCGACGTGCGCGTGCCCGGCCGGCGCCTCCACGGTGAAGTCGGCGTGGCGGGCGAGGAAGGCCGCGAGCTGGTCCGCGCCCTCGGCGCGCGTGAACGTGCAGACGGCGTAGACGAGCACGCCGCCCGACGCGACGCGCGCGGCCGCTGCGTCGAGGAGCGCGGCCTGGGTCCGGGCGAGCGCGGCGACGTCGGCCGCGGTCACGCGGGCCTTGGCCTCGGGGTGGCGGCGGAGCACGCCGAGCCCCGAGCACGGCGCGTCGAGGAGCACGACGGCGTACGCGGCCGCGAGGCCCTTGGCGGGACCGGCGGTGAGGTCGGCGGTGAACGTCCGGATCCCGGACAGTCCGAGCCGGCGGGCGCCCGACTCGAGCAGGACGAGCTTGGCCGCTGCGCGATCGACCGCGTCGACCTGGGCGGGTGCGCCGGCGGCCGCCGCGAGCTCGGCGAGGTGGGTCGTCTTGCCGCCGAGCCCGGCGCAGGCGTCGAGCACGCGCGCGCCGGGGCGCGGCGCGGCGAGCGTCCCCACCAGCTGGGCGCCGAGGTCCTGCACCGTCCACAGCCCGGCCTGGAACGACGGGCTCGCCGCCGGGTCGCCGAGCCCTCGCACCTGGAGCGCGGTGGGCATCAAACGCGACGGCTCGACCGTCGCGCCCTCACCCTGGAGCCTGGCCACGACCTCGGGGACCGTCGCGCGCGCGATGTTGACGCGGACCCACAGCGGCGCCGGCGCCGCGAGGGCGGCGACCGCGGCGGGCAGCTCGTCGGGGTGGAGCTGCGCCGCCAGCTCGTCGACGATCCAGGCCGGCAGCGAGTGCTCGATCGCGAGCCGCGCGCGCGGCTCCGAGGGCAGCGGCGGCTCGCCCTGCTGGGCCAGCTTGCGCAGGACGGCGTTGACGAAGCCCGCGAGCTTGGCGCCGTGGCGACCGCGCACCGCGCCGACCGCGTCGTCGACGGCGGCGTGCGCCGGCGTCCGCAGCATCATGAGCTGGTAGGCGCCGACGAGCAGGGCGTGGCGCACCGCCGGCGGCGCCCGGCCGAGATCGGCATGCGAGGCGAGCGCGCGCTCGAGGCGCGGGCGGTGGCGCAGCGTCCCGTACGTCAGCTCGGCGGCGAGGCGGCGATCGCGGTCGTCGAGGTCGGTCCGCGCGAGCTCGCCGTCGAGGGCGAGCGTCGCGTAGGCGCCGCCCTGGTCGACGCGTGCCAGGACCGCACGCGCGACGTCGCGCGCGCTGCGCCGCGGCCTTCCGCTCACGGGTCGTCCCGCGGCGGCGGCTCGAGCACGTCCCCCACGGCGATGGCGCGCCCGGCGGCGACCTCGCGCGCGGCCATGCGCCGCCGCGCCGGCAGCTGCAGCTCGCGCAGCGCGACCGCCCCGTCCTTGCACGCCACGATGGCGCCCCGCTCGTCGATGGCGAGCACGGTGCCCGGCGCCGCCGCGCCCACGCCGGGCACCTCCTCGACGATGATCCGCGCGCGGAACAGCTTGATCGGCTCGCCTCGCAGGTGCGCCACCGCGCCGGGCCATGGATCGACGCCGCGCACGTGGGCCGAGACCGCGGTCGCCGGGCGCGCGAAGTCGATGCCGCCGTCGGCCTTGGTCAACATGCGCGCGTGGCTCGCGCCCTCGGCGGGTTGCGGGCGCGGCGCCAGGCTGCCGGCGGCGAGCCCGTCGAGCGCGGCCAGGAGCGCCTCGGCGCCGAGCGGCGCCATGCGCGCGAACAGCTCCCCCGCCGTCTCCTCGGCGCCGATCGCCAGCTCGCGGGTGAGGAGGATGGGCCCGGTGTCCATGCCCTCGTCGAGCTGCATGATCGTGACGCCGGTGAGGACGTGGCCGTCGATGACCGCCCACTGGATCGGAGCCGCGCCGCGGTACGCGGGCAGGAGCGAGCCGTGGATGTTGATGCAACCCCGGGGGAACGCCTCGAGCACCGCGCGCGGCAGGATCTTGCCGTACGCGACGACCACGCCGAGCTCGGCGCCGGTCGCGCGGAGGCGTTCGGCGAAGTCCGGGGCCCGCGCGCTCTTCGGTTGATCGACCGGGACGCCGGCGCGCTCGGCGACCACCTTCACCGGCGGCGCCGAGAGCTTGCCGCCCCGCCCCGCCGGCTTGTCGGGCTGGGTGACCACGAGCGCGACCTCGTGGTGCGCCAGCAGCGCCTCGAGCGCTGGCACCGCGAACTCGGGCGAGCCCATGAAGACCACGCGCATCCGGCTCACGATCCTGCCTTGTTCGCGCCGGCTCGCGCGAAGACGCGCGAGGCCACATCGTCGCGGGCACTGCCCCGGAGCGCGCTTCGCGCGCGGCCCCACTCCTCGTGGCTGGCGCTCACGACGCCACCTCGGCGAAGTCGCGCAGGTGCGCCACGTACTTGCTGCGCAGGCTGTCGTCGCGCAGCACGCGATACGCCTCGTCGAGCACCTGGGCGATGTCGTCGAGCTCGGCCGCGAGCTCCTTGCGCAGCTCGGCGGGGAACGTGTCGGCGGCGAAGTCGCGGCGCGCCGCCTCGTACGCGCGCTTGATCTCGAAGCCGCTCGCGTCGCGGCGCACGCCGAGCAGCGCGAAGTAGTCGGCGTCGAGCACGAGGGCGTGACGCGCGCGCACGCGCTCGCGGTCGATCGCGAGGTCCGACTCGCCGACGAGCGCGGGCGCGTCGCCGTCGTCGTCGCCGGCGCGGCGGCGGGTGGTGACGAGGCCGAGCAGATGCAGGCCCCACGCGAGCTGGTAGACGTTCAGGAGGTCGGCGCCGGTCGCGCGCGCGACGTGGGCGAGATCGGCCGACCCGTCGAACGCGGCCAGCGCCGCGCGCTCCTCGGCGGACAGATCGGCGACGCCGATGATCGCCGCGACCTTGTCGCGATCGCCCGCCTCGACCACCGCGGTCGGCGGCCCGAGCAGCCGCTCCAGCGTGGCGCGGTCGAGCTTGCGGCGGACCCCCTCGAGCACCATCGCCGCCGGGTGACGGGACAGGCGGATGCGCTCGCCCGACGCGCCGTCGCCGGCGACGATGCGGTACTCGCCCTGATCCCATGCGAACAGCGAGTAGATGATGTCCTCGACGTGACGGCGCACGGCGGGCAGGAGCTCGCGCCGCTTGAGGAAGCCCCGCTCGACGAGGATCTCGCCCATGCGCCGCCCGGTGTCGCGCACCAGGTCGCGGCAGCGCGCGAGCTGCTCGGCGGTGATCTTGCCCTCGCGGAGGAGGAGCTCGCCCATGCGATCGTGGGCGAGGTTCGACGAGGCGAACACGGGGCGCCCGCTCTCGACGTGGATCACCATCTCCGTGGTCCCGCGGCGGAAGATGATCCGGCCGGTGAAGTCCGACGAGAACATGCGCGCGATGAGCGCGGCGGCGTCGGAGACGCCGCGCTGGATGTCGCCGGCCTCGGCGGTGCCACGGGTCTCCGTCCCCTGCGCGTTGGTGACGAGGTCCTCGTGACCGACGAACGTCGCCCCGCCGCCGACGAGGTCGTACGGCTCGGCGCCGCCCGCGATCGCGGGATCGTCGACGAGGCCACGCAGATCGATCTCGGTGTGGTGATCGTGCCCGGGCCCGATCGCCACCGGCGCCGCGGGCAGATCGGCGCCGCGGAAGAGCCGCTCCGCCATCGCCGACATCTTGCGCCGCAGCTCGCGGGCGAAGTCGCCGCCGGTCGGCGGCGCGCCGGCCTCGGCCGCGAGCTCGGGTGCCGGCGCCGCCGGCTGACGCGTCGGCTGGCGCGTCAGGTCGATCGAGAGGTCGTCGTCGACGCCGTCGGCGACGTCGGACAGGACGTCCTCCTCGTCATCCGCGGGCGGCACGGCGGAAGACGCACCCCACCCTCCCGGCTGATCGTGCGAGTCCCCCTGGCGCTCGTCGAGGTGCACCTCGACCGGGCCGGGCGGCGACGCGGGGGCGGCCGCGGGCGCGGGCGCGGGCGCCACCGGATCGGAGAGCACGAGCGTCGGCTCGCGCACCGGCGCGACCGGCACGTCGGTGGAGCCCGGGCTCCACGGGCTCACGGGCGGCGGCGGCGTCCGCTCGTCGGCCTCGACCGCCTCGTCGATGGCGTCCTCCACGCGCTCGAACCGCGCCACGCCCGTCCGCCACGCCTGCGGCAGCTCGATCACCTCGCTGTCGCCGTCGGGGAGCTTGTCGTCGCCGTCGCCATCGCCGACGTCGGCGGGCTCGTCGACGGAGAGATCGTCGACCTCGTCGTCGCTGAGCGCGATCTCGTCGTCGTAGGTCATCGGCTCGGGGAGGTGCGTGCCGTGACGCGCCCGCGGCGCCCCCGGCCGCTCGGTCCCCATCTCGATCTCGCCGGTCGGGAGGCGCCCCGAGATCACCGCGATGTCGAGGTCGTCGTCGTCGCCGAGCCCCTCGTCGGTCCCCAGGCGATCGGCGAGCGCCTCCCAGCGCGCGCGCTGCTCCGCGAGGGGCGCGGTGGGCACGGGCATCGGCGCGGTCACGCGGGCGGCCGCCATCGGCGAGGTCACGCGGGCGATGATCGCCGGCGAGCTCGCCCGCTCCGCGCTGCCGGGCGACGACACGTCGCTCGCCTCGGCGTCGGGCTCGAGATCCGGGTCCGTGCCCCACACCGCCGGCATCTCGTCGGTCACGCGCACGGCGACCGGCATCGGCTCGGTGACGCGCACCGCGCCCATCGGCTCCGTCACCCGCACCGAAGGCATCGGCTCGGTCGTGCGCAGCGCGTCGGCGGGCTGGAAGCTCGCCGCACCGGCGGCGACGTGCGACGCGTTCACCATCGCCGCCCGACCCGCGCCGTCGGCGCGTCCGGCGCCGGGCGACGTCGAGCCGGTCGCCGTGCCGAGCCCGCTCATCACGGCGAAGCGCAGGGCCTTGACCGAGAGCGGGCGCGCGACGAAGCGGTCGCAGCCGAAGTCGAGCGCGTCGAGGGCGTTGCGCACCGGCCCCTTCTCGTCGCCGAGCAGGACGATGAACACGCCCTTCGCCGCGGCCTCGCGCATGGCGCTCACCAGCGCGCGGGTGTCGCCCGCGGCGAGCGTCGCGGTCACCACGACGACCTGGGGACGGAGGTCGGCGAACTGGCGGAGGGTGCCGTCGTCGCCGTCGCCCGCGGCGATCACGGCCTCGGTGAAGGGTGCACCCGCGCCTCGCAGCTGCGAGACCAGCTCGCGTTGCTCGGACGGATCGGCGACGACCAGGATCTTGGGGATGGCGAGCGGCAAGGCGGCGGCCCACGGGAGCCGGTTACGAACCGGACCACGAGATCGACGCGGATGGTAGATCCGCGTGATCCCAGGCAGTTTTACTACAGCGCCGACAGCGGATCCACGTCCGCCGCCACCCTCACGCCGCGAGCGACCTCGACCGAGAGCACCGCGCGCACGACCCGGCGCAAGGCGCCCCGGTCGCGGCTCTTGATCCAGATCTGCCAGCGGGTGCGCCCCCGCAGGCGCGCCAGCGGAGCCTCCGACGGCCCCAGCACGGTGACGCCGTCGCCCTCCCTGCGCGCGGCCGCCACCGCGGCGGCCCCGAGCTCGCGCGAGACCGCGGCGACCTGCCCGCCATCGGGACCATCGATCCGGATGGCGGCGAGGCGGCCGTGGGGAGGATAGGCGAGCTCGGCGCGCGCGGCGTCCTCGCTGCGGAAGAAGGCGGCGTAGTCGTGCGCGGCCGCGCACGCGACGGCCTCGACGTCGGGGCGATAGGTCTGGATGACGACGCGGCCGGGCCGCTCCGCGCGACCGGCGCGGCCCGCGACCTGCGCGAGCAGCTGGAACGTGCGCTCCGACGCGCGGAAGTCGGGCAAGGACAGCGCGAGGTCGGCGCACAGCACGCCGACCAGCGTCACCGCCGGGAAGTCGTGGCCCTTGGTCACCATCTGCGTGCCGACGAGGATGTCGACCTCGCGTCGCGCGACGCGCGCGAGCACGGCCTCGACCTTGGCGCCGGTCGCGACGTCGCGATCGAGCCGCGCGATGCGCGCTGCCGGCCAGCGCTCGGCGAGCGCGGCGGCGACCCGCTCGGTGCCGAGCCCCTTCTGCTCGATGGTGCCCTGCGCCGCGCACGCCGGGCACGTCTCGGGGACGCGCTGCGCGAAGTCGCAGTAGTGGCAGACGAGGCGGTCGGCGGCCTTGTGGTACGTGAGCGAGACCGCGCAGTGCTTGCAGCGGAAGGTGTGCCCGCATGCCTTGCACAGGATGAACGTCGCGAAGCCGCGGCGGTTGAGGAACAGGATCACCTGCTCGCCGCGGGCGAGGGTCGCCTCGACGGCCGCCGCCAGCGGCGCCGACAGCATGCCCTCCCCGTCCGGCTGCCAGGTGCGCAGGTCGACGACCTCGATCGCGGGCAAGGGCGCGCCGGTCGCGCGGCTCGGCATCGACAGCAGCGTGTAGCGACCGGCCTGCGCGGCGGCGTACGACTCGAGGCTCGGCGTCGCCGAGCCGAGGACGCACACCGCGCCGGCGCGCTGCGCGCGCACGAGCGCGACGTCGCGGCCGTGGTAGCGCACGCCCTCGTCCTGCTTGAACGAGCCGTCGTGCTCCTCGTCCACGACGACGATGCCGAGGTCGGCGACCGGCGCGAACACCGCCGAGCGCGCGCCCAGCGCGATGCGGGCGTCGCCGCGCGCCAGCCGCTGCCACTCGCCGAGCCGCTCGCGCTCGCCGAGCCCGGAGTGGAGGACGGCGACCTCGTCGCCGAAGCGCGCGCGGAAGCGCGCCGCGAGCTGCGGGGTCAAGGAGATCTCGGGGACCAGCACGATCGCGCCGGCGCCGCGCTGGCGCGCCTCGGCGATCACGCGCAGGTACACCTCGGTCTTGCCCGAGCCGGTGACGCCGTGGAGGAGGAAGGCGTGGAAGGTCCCGCCCAGCGCGCCGCACAGCGCCGCCACGGCCGGAGCCTGCTCGTCGGTGAGCCGCGGCGGCTCGCGGGTCGCCGCCGCCGCCATCGCGCCGCCCGCGTCCGACGCGGTCAGCGCGACCTCGCGCTCCCATGCGACCACGGTACCGGCCGCGACCAGCTCCTTCACCGCGGGCCCGGCGCCGGCGACGGCGGTCGCGAGCGACGTCATCGCGACGGGCTCGCCGGCGGCGAGGAGGTGCTTGACGACCGCCAGGCGGCGCGGCGCGCGCGCGACCGCGGCCTGCGCGGCGATGGCGTCGAGCCCGGCGGCGAGCGCGACGACGCGCTCCTTCTTGAGCCGCACCCGCGCGCGCGACACGGCGTCGCCGACCTCGACGAGCCCGGCCTCGACCAGCGCGGGCAGCGCCGCGAGGTGCGCGCGCGGGATGCGCGCGCGCGGCACCGGGCGCTTCGACGCGGCGACGAGCGCCAGGAGCTTCTGCTGCGCCGGCGGCAACGCGGCCCCGGCGCCGTCGACGACCTCGCGCCCGCGCGCGGTCAGCGCCACCACGACCGCGCTCGACTGATCGGTGCCCGCCGGGACGACCAGGCGCAGGGCCTCGCCGGGCGGCGCCTCGTAGTAGTCGGCGATCCAGAGCGCGAGCGCGAGCAGATCGAGCGGGACGCGCTCGGCGCGCACCTCGGTGACCGCCGACGCCTGGATCGTCGCCGCCGGCGCCGGCGCCGGCGCGCGCACGACGACGCCGGACACGCCGCGGCCGGCGAACGGCACGAGCACGCGCGCGCCCGCGACCACGCGCGCCGCCAGCCCCGGGGGCACGGTGTACGTGTAGAGCCCGTGCACGGGCAACGCGACCGCGACCTCGCAGTAGTTGCCCGCCTCCGCCGTGCCCGCCGCCCCCAGCTCGCTGCTCATCCGCCGACCTTTCCGGAATGCTGCTCCAGCACCTCGCGCATCATCTCCATCACCGGCTCGCGCAGGTCCGCGCGCGCCAGCGCGTAGGCGAGGTTCGCGCGCAGGTAGCCGAGGCGATCACCCGCGTCGTGGCGCTCGCCGTCGATCACCGCGCCGTAGAGACCCTCGCTCGACGCGGCGAGCCCCTTGAGCCCGTCGGTGAGCTGGATCTCGCCGCCGTGTCCCGCCTTGGTCGAGGCGAGCATCGGCCAGATCGCCGGCGGCAGGACGTAGCGCCCGACGATCGCCCAGCGGCTCGGCGCCGTGCCCGGCCGCGGCTTCTCGACCATCTCGCGGATGCGCAGCCGTCCATCGGCCCAGTCGCCCGCGACGATGCCGTACATGTGCTCCTTGCCCTCGGGCACCTCCATGATCGACACGACGCCGGCGCCGGTCGCCGCGTGGATGTCGATGAGCTGTCCGATTCCCGGACGCCCCTGATCGGCGATGAGGTCGTCGCCGAGGAGCACGGCGAAGGGCTCGTCGCCGACCGCCTCGCGCGCGCACAGGACGGCGTGGCCGAGCCCGAGCGGCTGGTGCTGGCGCACGGAGATGATGCGCGCCAGGCGCGTGATGCCGGCGAGCGCGTCGGCCTCGGCGTTCTTGCCGCGCGAGCGCAGCGTGTGCTCGAGCTCGTACGCGTGGTCGAAGTGGTCCTCGATGGCGCCCTTGCCGCGGCCGTTGACGACGATGACGTCGCGGATGCCGGCGCGTGCGGCCTCGTCGATGACGAGCTGGATCGTCGGCGTGTCGACGATGGGCAGCATCTCCTTGGGCACCGCCTTGGTGGCGGGGAGGAAGCGCGTGCCGAGCCCGGCGGCGGGGATGACGGCCTTGCGGACCGGGAGGATCATGGCGGGCGAATATACATGACGCCCCCGACGCGTCCGGTTCGCCCTGAGCGAGTGGCCGAAGGCCCGAGTCGAAGGGCGCGTCCCGTGCCCGTGCCCGTGGCCGATCTGGGGCCGGCTCGCTCGATCACCCCGCCCTGCTAGCGTCCCCGCGTGGATCGCCCGTTCCCGCCGACCCCGCGGCGGCGCGCCCTCGCGCGCGCCGCCGGCGTCGTGCTCGAGAGCCCGGCCTTCACGGCCGCGGCGGCGCTCGCCGCCGGCGTCCTCGCCATCGTCGTCATCGCGCCCGCTATCGCGCGCTCCCTCCGCGCATCCACCGCCGCCGCGTTCTCCCACGCGACCGCCGCCGCCGCCGCCGACGCCGCCGCCGGCGCCGACGTCGTCACCCGCGCCACCGCGACCTCCACGTCCACGGTCACCGCCGACGTCCTCGCCGCCGTCGGCCCGCTGCTCCTCGCCGCCGCCGTCGGTGCCGTGGTCGCGACCGCCGTGCTCACCCGCAGCCTGTTCGTCCCGCGCCGCCACGTCCGCGGCGCACCGACCGTACCGCCCGAGCCCGGCGTCGACGCCACGCTCGGCCTCGCCCGGGCCGCGGTGGTCGCCGCGGTCGGCGCCACGTTCCTCCTCACGCACGTGCCGGCCCTCGTCGCCCTCGCCACGCCGGCGGCGTCCTCCGGGTCGTCCGCATCCTCGTCGTCGGCAACCCTGCTTCGCGCGCTCGCCCTCGACGCGCTCGCCCACGCCGCGGTCGCCGCGCTGCTCGTCGCCGCGACCGACGTCGTCGTCCGCCACCGTCGCCTCGCCGCCGCGCTGCGCATGACGCCGCGCGAAGCCCGCGAGGAGGCCCGCCTCGCCGGCAACGACCCGGCCGCCCGCCGCCGGGTGCGCGACGCGCGCGCCCACGATCCACGCGAGCGCCTGCGCGACGCGACGCTCGTGCTCGTCGGCGCCGACGTCGCCGTCGCCGTGCGCTACGCGAGCGGCATGACCGCGCCCGCCCTCGTGCGCGCGGCGCGCGGCGTCGAGCGCCAGCAGCTCCTCGCCGCGGCGCGCGCGCTCGGCCTCCCCGCCCTCGCCGAAGGCGAGCTCGCCGCGGCTGTCGCGGGCGGCATCACGCCGGCGCACCATCCGGCCCTGGCGCGTGCCGTCGCGGCGCTCGCGTGAGCCAGGTCGCGCCCGGCCCGGCGCTCGCAGACGGTTGAGACCGCTTTCGAAGACAGCCGCGTGCCCACGTGGGCACG
>DDTA01000223.1 GCA_002344285.1 Myxococcales bacterium UBA2376 | reverse complement strand
CGCGTACGCCGCGCGCATCGCTCCGGCGCAGGCGCGCCGGCTCGCGTCCGAGGCCGCTGCCGCGCTCGCCGACGGCCAGCCGTTCGTGGCGCTCGCCGCGTGCGATCGCGGCCTGGCCCACGCGCCCGACGACGCCGAGCTCCTGGCGCTCGTGGCGCGCATCGAGGCCGAGGCCGGCGCGCTCCGCACCGCCGACGTCACCGGCCACGGCGCCGCGGGCGCCGCCGTGTCGACCGCGCCGGCCGTTCCCTCCCCCACGGCGCGGCGCCGCNNTCGCCGGCGCGATCGCCGCCGCCGTCGCGGGCGGCGACGACTCCGGTCCGCCGGTCGCCACGCTCGACGCCGCGCCGTCGCCGGACGCCGCCCCCGACGAGGGCCTCGCCCTCGCCCGCGACGTCGTCGATCTCTTCGGCCGCGCCCTCGACGAGCGCGCGCAGGATCCGAGCCGCCCCAACCGCCCCACGCCGACCACCGCCACCGGCTGGCTCGCGCGCGCCCGCACCGAGCCGCCGGCCGCCGCGCTCGTGAGCGCGCGACGCGCGCTGGCGCTCGCCCCGACCTGGGGCGACGCCCACCGCGAGGAGTGCCGCGCCCTCGTCGCCCTCGACGATCCCGCCGCCGACGCCTCGTGCGCCACCGCCGTCCGCGCGCTCCCCGACGATCCCGCCGCCGTCGGCCTCCACGCCATCACGCTCGGCCGCGCCGGCGATCACGACCGCGCGCTCGAGCGACTCACGTGGGTGATCGCCCGCGACGCCGATCCACGCTGGCGCGCCGCCCGCGCCGACATCCACGCGCTCCGCGGCGACACCGCCGCCGCCACCGCCGACCGCCGCGACGCCTGCGCCCTCGGCTTCCGCGCCGCCTGCCCCTGAGATCGTCGCGCACCCTTGCACGCCCGTCACGCGCTTTCGTGGCCCAGGCACGCAACCGTGACCGACGTCGGACGAAAGGGCGCGCATATGAGACCGCATCACACCGGAGTAAGCTCGGGCCGTATGCTGCCCGGGCTCGGACGTCGTTCGTGCCAGGTCGCGGTCCTCGCGATGCTCGCCGCGTGCGGCGGCGTCGGCCGCGACGACTTCGTCGCCGCATGGATCGACGCGGACTGCGAACGGGCCGCGCGCTGCGGGGAGTACGTCAGCAAGGAGGCATGCGTCGCGCACGACCACGTGACGCGCGCGATCGATCAGGACTTGCTCGACCTCATCCAGATGGTCGCCTCGCCGCGCATCTCCTACGACGCCGGCGAAGGAGCGGCCTGCATCGAGCGGCGGCGCAACGCCTCCTGCGATCGAACCTCGGCAGACTGGCGGACGATCGCCGCGAGCTGCGCGCCGGCGTTTCGCGGCGAGGTCCCGACCGGCGGCGTTTGCTACCTCGACGCCGAGTGTCGAGACAGCGCATGCCCCGCCCGCAACTGCTCGGAACCGAGATGCTGCGCGCGTACCTGCGCCGAGCAGCCACGCCCGGCCCAGCGCGGTGAGTCGTGCAGCGAGCGTCCGTGCGTCGAGGGAAACTTCTGTAACGACTTTCAGGTCTGCACCGAGCTCTTACCGGCGGGCAGCATGTGCAATCTGTTCTTCGATTGCGCCTACGGACTGTCGTGCGACGGTGGCGTCTGCGAGAACCCACCTGGCCGCGGCGAGTCGTGCGTCGACGGCGGCTGCGAGAACTGGTTCGGCGATCGGTGTGCACCGGCGTCCGGAACCTGCGAACGACTGGCGACGGCCGGTGAGCCGTGTGTGTGGGGCGCAGACTGTCAGCTTCCGTTCCTCTGTGTCTCGTCGGTCTGCGTGGATCCGCCCGAGGCTGGTGAGTCGTGCGCCGAAGGGGTCTTCTGTCGATCGAATGCGTACTGCAACGGCAGCGTCTGCGTCGCGCGCCGCGCCGAGGGAGAGTTCTGCGACTCCGCCCTCGAGTGCCAGACCGGCCACTGCGACGGGGCAACGGCGTCGGCGTCTGGGATCTGCGCCAAGCCGCCGACCTGCGGCTGAACCGCGGGCCGGCGTCTCCGAAGATCCATGAAGGTCTCCGATTCACCTCCGGAAGCCCCTGAGGTTTGTTCATGCCTTGAGCCACCGTTCGCCCAACGTTTGAACAGTTGTGTTCAGTTCGTGAAGAGCGGTGGATCGCGATGTACGTGAAGTAGTGTAGATGACAGGTTTTTCCTCTCTGGCGTGGTCGATGCACAACGGTGACGGCGAGGGAGGAAGACATGGCTGGTCAAGCAACTCGCATCGCGGTTCTCCGGGTCATCAAGCGGGCGTTGCTCTTCGGCCCCATCGCCGGACTGCTGATGGCACCGACCTGTGACCAGTCCTTCAGTGGAAGCTCCGGTTCCAGCTCCAATCCGCAGGTCGCCTATCGCGCCTTTGGCGACTCGATTCCTGCGGGCAACCTCAACAGTGGATCGAGCTCGGGCAAGAGCTACGTCGGGTACTTCGCCGACGACATCGCCGCCGCGAAGGGCTGGTACGTCACCTATGACGCCAAGACGATCTCCGGCGAGACGACGTCGCAGATCAACAGCACGATGAAGTCGAACACCAGCAAGATGGGCCAGGCGAAGATCTTCAGCTTCAACGGAGGCGGCAACGACCTGCTCGACGCGCGCGCAGCCTACGCGAGCAACTGCAACGCTTCGGCGCTCGCGACCGCCATGAACAACTGGCGCGCTGACTGGAGCGCCGTCATCACCACCGTCGCCACGTATGTTCCGGCGAACGCGGCGATCCGCACCATGACCCTCTACTACCCGGATCCGAACCGCGACAAGACCAAGCAGTGCGCGGGACAGCGGAACCACTTCGAGGTCCTGCTCCCGCACGGCCTCGCCGCCTCGGACTACATGTGCTCGACCGCCCAGGCCAGGGGATGGCGCTGCGCCGACGCGTTCACCGTCATGAACTGCGACGAGGACGTGAACGGCAACCCGAATCCGCGGTGCCCGAACAAGGCCTGGCTGCAGAACCTCGCCGCCGGCGCGTGCCCGCGCGGCGCCAGCGGCATGATGGACCACAACTGCATCCGCAACCATCTCGACGTCACGGGCGACTGGGCGTACTTCAAGGACCCCTCGTCGCTGTCGAAGGGCCTCACGTCCGTCAACCTGATCCAGGGCGACTTCGTCCACCCGAACCAGGCCGGCCACGACCGGCTCGGCGCGGCGCACCACGCCCTCGGCTACGACGACTGCGGCGCATGCCCGGCGCCGCCCGTCACGCCCGTGTGCGGCGACGGCACCTGCAACGGCACCGAGACCTGCAGCAGCTGCGCCAGCGACTGTGGCGTGTGCGCGGCTGGCCTCAACCAGACGAACATGTCCGTCTCCCAGGGGACGTACTCGGCGACGTTCACCCTCACCGGCACGAACCCGCGCTTCCGGATGAGCGGCGGCACCGGCGACGCGGATCTGTACGTCCGCCTCGGCAGCGCGCCGACGACCTCGTCGTACACTTGCCGTTCGTGGGCCACCGGCAACAACGAGACCTGCAGCATGACCGGAACCGGCACCTGGTACGTGCGCGTCTACGGGTACACGGCCGCCAGCGGGTTCAATCTCTGGTCGGAGTGATCGCGCGATGAGCGCGTCCAGGCCAGCGCGGGTTCGATTCCTGGTGCCGGCCCTGGTCGCGGCGGCGCTCCTGATCGCGCTGGTGTGGATGTTCCGACGGGACGACGCGGCCAAGGGGGCCGCGCCGAGCGGCCAGCCCCGGATGGAACGAGCGGACACGACGGGGGGAGCCGAGGCGCGGCAGCCGCCGACCCAGCGGTTGCCGAAGCCGCCTGCCGAGGGCTCGCGGACTCCGCCGCTGGCAGCGAAGTCGCTGCACGATCGCCTCGGCGGACGCAGCGCGCTCCACGCGCTGGCCGGCAGGCTCCTCGGCGTCGTGCAGACCAACGACGTCATCATGGCCAACGTGAATCTCAGGGCGGTGCTCCCGACGCTCGACGCGAGGCTACTCCACGACCACATCACCAACTTCCTCTGCAAGACGACGGGCGGACCGTGCCAGTACACGGGGCGCACGATGAAGGACTCCCACGCTCACCTGAAGATCACGTCGGCGGAGTGGGACGCCATGATCGACGACCTCGCCGTCGTCCTCACCGACCTGGAGGTCCCACCACGAGAGGCGCAGGAGCTGATGGAGCTCGTCGACGCGCTCGAGGACGAGATCGTCACCAGGTAGTCGTCGGGCCATGCACATCGGGCGTGGTCGGGTACGACGCGGTTAGCCATCGTGCTTTCTCGATGCGACGGTTTCGGATCGGGTAGGATCGGAGATCGTGAGCGATGATGGCCGCGAGCCCGTTCGCGCATGACGACGTCCCACACGGCCCCCGCTGCACGCGCGCAGGACCTGGTCGGCGACCGGATCCGTCTCTTGCGGATCGGCATGCTCGCGGTGTTCGCGGCGTGCGCCGTGTTTGCGGTCGCGCGCGGGCTCAGCCAGATCACCACCGGCCAGGCGACGCCGTGGTGGGGCAACGCCGTCGGCGCGATCGCGATCCCCGGGCTGTATCTCTGGTTCCGGAGCGATCCGGCGCGACGCTCGACGATCGTGGTGCACGGCACCGCGGCGATCGCCACCGTGGCGCTCTTGGTCCCCGGGGCGTACGGCATGGGCTCGTCCAAGTGGTGGCTGGCCCTGGTGGGCTTCGGGGTCGTCCTGATGGGTCGCCGGGGCGAGGCGATCGTCTGGGCGGTCGCGACCGCGGTCCTGCTTCCGACCGCCGCTGCCGTCGAGCCCTACCTGCAGGTCGACAACGCGATCGGCGAGACCCACGTCGAGCGCGTGCTGGCCGGCGGGATGTTCGTGATCCTCCTGCTCGCGATGACCGTGGCCTTCCGCCGCGTCGCCGACCAGCGCGCCCGCGATCTGGCCGCGACCGCGGCCTCGCTCGCCGAGGCCAGCGCCGTGCGGAGTCGCTTCCTCTCGCACGTGAGCCATGACCTCCGCACCCCGCTGCACGGCGTGATCGCCATGACCGACCTCGCGCTGCGCGGGGAGGCCTCGGCGGAGGTCAAGCAGCAGCTGGAATCGTCACAGCAATCGGCGCGGGTGCTGCTCGACCTGCTCAACGATCTCCTGGACGTCGCCCGCGGCGACGGGGGCGCGCCACCGCTGGAGGCTCGCCCCTTCGAGCTACATGACACGCTCACCGAGGTGCTCCGGCCGCTGGCCGCTCAGGCCCACGCGGCCGGGCTCACCCTGAGCGCGCACGCCGAGCCCGACATCGCGCGGGCCCGCATCGGCGACCGGACCCGGGTGATGCAGATCGTCCAGAACCTGGTGAGCAACGCGATCAGGTTCACCCAGACCGGCGGCATCACGGTGCGACTGGCGGCGACCCGCGACGCCGGTCTGCGCCTGACCGTCTCGGACACCGGCATCGGCGTGACGACGAGCGAGCTCGAGCGGATCTTCGAACCGTTCGCCCAGGCGCACCAGGATCTCGCCGATCGACGCCCGGACCGCGGCGTGGGGCTCGGCCTGGCCATCGTCGCCGAGCTCGCCCGACGCATGGACGGAGGCGTCCGCGTCGAGAGCAAGGCCGGCGTGGGATCCACCTTCGTCGTCGAGCTGACGATCCCCATCGACGACGCCCGCGCCGGCGAGGTCGGTGCCGAGGACCTTCTCCCGCCGGTGGCGCCGCCGCCGCTTCCCGACGCCGCTCCCGCCGCGCCGGTGGCGCCCGCCGCGCCGGTGGCCGCGGCCAGCTCACCCGACCGGCTGTCGATCCTGGTCTGCGAGGATCATGCGATGAACCAGAGGGCCTTGCGCCTGATGGTGCAACGACTCGGCCACGAGGTCGAGATCGTGTCCGACGGCGTCGAGGCGATGGCGCGTCTCGAGCAGCGCTCGTTCGATCTGGTGCTGACCGACGTCGAGATGCCGAACATGGGCGGGATCGAGCTGTCCCAGCGCATCCGGCACCGCGAGTGCACGCGCGGCCTACCGAGGGTTCCCATCATCGGCACCACCGCCCACGTCGGCGCCGACGAGACCCATCAGCTGCTGGCCGCCGGCATGGACGGTCACCTCCCCAAACCCTTCACCCTCTCCCAGCTGTCCGACGCCATCGAGCGCACGATGCCCTGGCGGTAGGGACGGCCCTCGACAAGCCGGGAGCCGCCACACCGACGGTTCGGCCGAGGCGTGACGCGCGCCGGCGAGATGGTCACGTCGCGCGACCTGCTGGGCTGAGGCCGATGCGCGCGAGCTCGCCGCGGCGGAGGCGCAGCGCGGTCCAGGCGGCGAGAGACGTGATCGCCACCTGGGCGAGGACGGCGCGACCGAGCTTGCCGGCCGCGGACATCGTCTCCATCGTCGACCGCTCGGCGGCGCTGATGGCGACGCCGAACGCGATCACGGCCAGGCCGAGCGCGACGGCAAGCGCCAGCGGCGACTCGAGGTAGCGCAGCCACGCGCGACGCTCGCCGCGCCCGCCGGTGACCGCGCTGCCGAGGAGCAGCGCCGGGACGATCGACACGAGGGCGCAGGTCCGGAGGGTGTGCATCCCGAAGACCGCCTCGGCGATCGGCGGATAGTCGCCCGACCACCCGGGCTCGCAGACGTAGAGGGCCGCCAGGAACGGCACCACGCACGAGAGGCCGAACACCGCGAGGCCCGTCGACCAGCCGTCGAGTCGCTCGACGCGCTCGCGCGCCTTCGCCGCGTACGTCTCCTCGAGGCCATCTCGGCGCGCGCGGACGAACCGGCGACGGAAGCGCCGCGCGGAGACGGCTCGCGTGATCAGATAGACGATGGCCAGGAGGACGAGCACGCCGAGGATGTTGAAGGCGGGCTCGATCGACACCGCCGGGTCGGTGAGGAAGTCGTACAGCCCCGCCATCGCGATCACGGCCGCGACGCCGGTGACGGCACGAGCCATGCGGCGGGCGTGCGTGGGCCCGAGTCGCTCGACGCGCAGCCGCGTCGCGCTGCGTTGCACGGCGAGCGCGGTGCGCTCGCTCGACGTCGCCGGCTGGTGACCGCGCAGGGCGGGCTCGGGCGCAGCGGCGCGCGGGTGACCGTGCGCGGCGCCGAAGGCGTGCAGGTCGTGCGTGATCGTGTCGTCGATGCTCATACCGATCCTTCCGGCGCCGGCAGCGCGGCCAGCGCCTCACCGCCGAGGCGGTGGAGGTAGACGTGACGCAGGCGCTCGCGCCCCCGCGCGAGGCGCGACTTGACGGCCGACACCGAACAGCTCTGCACGCTGGCGATCTGTTCGACGGTCCAGCCCTCGATCTCGAAGAGGATGATGGCCTCGCGTTGCGCCGCGGGCAGCGTGGAGAGTGCGCGAGCCGCGCGTTGCGCGCCTCCCAGCGCTTCGTCGATCGCGTCGTCGGCGGACGCGGGCGGCTCGTGGTCGGAGAACGGCACCAGCCGGCGCCAGAACGAGCGGCGCACGCTGTTGTGGTGGCTGGTGACGATGATGCGGTAGAGCCACGACTTGAACGCGGTCTCGTCGCGCAGGCCGTCGAGGTGGTCGAGCGCGCGCACCAGCGCGATCTGGAACAGGTCGTCGCCGTCGGCGCGCGAGCGGCACAGACAGCGTGCGAAGGCCAGCGCGGCGTCGTGATGCGGTGCCAGGAGTCGCTCGAAGCGCGTCGTGTCCATTGCTGGCGAGAGGACACGATCAGACCCCGATCCGGTCGCAACGATCTGCGGGGGCGGGGCGTTTGCCGTCGCTTGCCAGCCGTGACCATCTGAAATTGCGGACTTGAACCGGATCCAGGAAGGATCTGCGCGAACTCGGGCGCCCCGGCCGGCACGATCCGCCAACCTCGGCGGTGGCGCGGCGTATGCAACGTTGTCGGGGCATGAAGGACTGGACGCTCACGCTGCTCCTCGCCGTCACCCCGCTGGTCGCGTGCGGCGGAGGGAGTGATGAAGGGACCGACGTCCCGACGACACGCGAGCTCCTCGCTCGCGAGCGGGTGTTCGCGGTCGACGGTGACGACAGCGCGGCGACGCTGCATGCCGAGGTACGCCGTGGCTCGAAGGTGGAGGCGGCCGACGTCACGCTCGCCGTCACCGGCGGCGCGATCGAGCTCGGCGCCGACGCCGAGCTCCTGGTCATCGACGACCTGTCCATCACCTTCGGCGACGTGGCGCTGCCCGTCGACGTGTTCCCGGCGCAGCTGGTGCTGACCGGGATCCACGCCCAGCTCGCAAGGACGCTTCACGCGAGCGCGTACTGGTCCCTCGACGACCAGCGCGCGACCGCGTTCGCGACCGCCAGCTTGCGCCTCGACTGGAAGCTCGCCGTCGCCGGCGAGGTCTACCCGCTGGGCGCGCAGACCCTCGACGGGCTCGACCTGGCGTTCGGCGTCGACCGCGACGAGACCGGCCTCCTCGTGGAGCTCGGCGTGACCGCGGGTGGTGTCATGTGGAGCTGGGCCGACGTCGTCGCGCTCGGAGATCTGGACCTCACGCTCACGGGGCGCGTCGCCGTCGAGTGACGCCCCCGGGGGACACCCGCAAGGAGTACCGACATGCACGCGACTGCCACCGCCACCGCCACCACCACCACCACCGCCGCCACGACCGCCGTCGATCGGCTGGGCGCCCACATGCTCGACGAGCACATGCAGCTCGCTCAGCTGTGCAACCAGGTGCTCGCCACGTTCGAGTCCGGCGACCGCGAGGCGTGCGACGCCGCGTACCGCGAGCTCGAGCACCGGCTCGAGGCCCACCTGGCCTTCGAGGACCGCGAGCTCCTGCCCGCGCTCGCTCGCATCGACCCGGAGGAGGCGGCCGCGCTCGCCGCCGACCACCAGCGCCTGCGTGCGCGCCTGACGGAGGTCGGCGTGGGGGTCGATCTACACGCCACCCGCGCCCATGACGTCCGCGAGCTGATCGTCGACCTGGGCAAGCACGCCTGGCGCGAAGGCGAGCTCATGTACCGCTGGGCCGGTGATGTCTTCGACGAGCCGACGAGGCGGAACTGGCTGCGCCGCCTGCGCGAGCTGTGAGCGCCCCCGGACGTCGGCCCGCGGCGGTGACGCGGGCGATGGCCTCCACGTTCACGTGGCGTCGGGAAACGGCATGTCGATCCACTGATCGTAGCTGTCGGATTGCCAGCCGTACGACTGCCAGCGCGGCTCGGCCCTCCCGGCGCCGACGTCGAGACCGTGCACGACGATGCTGCCTTCTGGCGTGTGGATGCGCTGCTGCGTTCCGGAATCGAAGTACGCCTGCGTGAGCGTGATGGACAGGAGCCTGTCGCGCGTCGCCGGCCCCACCGCGAGGTGTGCCGTCCACGCACGCTCCGAGTGGCCACTCGACGGCGCCTTCGACCACAACCACAGGCCGCACGAGGTGCCGTGCAGCTCCGGCGACGGATCGACCCGGAAACCCTCGCCGAGGTGCTCCTCGAGATCAGCGAGCACGTCGGAGAGGATCGGCCTCCACAGCGCCTCCGACAAGGAAGAGCCGTTCGCGACCGCTTCGAGCTGTGCTCTCGACTCTGCCTTCATGGCCTGACTCGCCTTTCGTTCCACCGGACCGGCCCGCGCCTCGTCAGCATACCTCCTGCGCCTCCGATGCCGGCGCGCTGGGAGATCCGGGGCAGATCCGGACCGTGATTGATCACCAGCCCCGCCACGCGTGCGCGTGCGTCCGCAGTCGACGCGGCCACCGCTCACTCGCTGGCCACGCCCCCCAATCAACTCTGGTCCGGATCTTCCCCCACACGACTTCCCCCCAATCAAGCCCGGTCCGGATCTTCCGCCCGTCTCGAATCGTCCATGAGCGCGGGGATCCAAGTCGCCTTCCACCACATCGAACCATCTTTGCGTGCAGAAGTGAACGTTCCTCGCATCCTGGACGGCGAGCCCGCCGCGTTGCGCCTTCGCTCGATCTCTTCAGTCTGTCGGTTCCATTCGGGCGGCTCACCGGTGTCGTTTATCGCTCGCCAATCATAGAAGGCACGGTCTCGCATCTGCAGAGCTTCGACAAAATCCATATCGGCCTGCCAAAACTCATACGTATCAGTGTATCGATCGAGTTTTTCATCGAAGATGGCCTCGAAATAGAAGAACAGCCCATTCACGCGGGCAAGACCGACTATCGGCGTCCCATCATGAACACTCGACACCAAGATGAGATTATCCACAAGATCGCTATTGTTCATGATCTTCGCGCCCCGCGCCCCCCAATCAATCCCGGTCCGGATCTCTCTCAGAGCTCGATTGAACTCACGTCCTGGCCATCCGAACCGACAAGAGAGACCCGATTCGCGCCACTCCATACCAGCTTGCCAAGCTTCGGAGCGAACACGAATTCGGAAGGTTTGGACTCGAATGCAGTCACCTGGCGAACAAGCTCAGCATTCCCCTTGTGTCGTACCTCGAGCCACGCGCGGAATGTGCGAACCTCGTGCTGACACCGGACAGAGGCAACGAGCGTTCTACCATGTGCGGTCTTGATCCCCCATACCCACTCGTTCTTGTAGCCATCGCCGACGACGCCGTCTCGCGCGTTCTCGAACGAACTGAGTGGCCAGTTCTCACGCTCACACGCGCGAACTACTCCGGCATGCAAGATCTCCAACGAGAGTTCCTTCTTACGTTCGTCGTCCGCGCCTTCGAATGCTTCAAAGTCACATGTACTTTGAACGGTGAACACACCCAGAACACACTGCGATCCGGCGCGTGGAAGACCTGGCACACATTCGACAAGGAACTTCCACGCACTTTCAGTCTCTAGACCTTGGAAATGCCGCTCGTAGTGAGCCGTGACGCAGCGAGTTTGCTCTCGAAAGGCGTGCCTCACCCACTTTTCAGCCATCGGCGCATCCAAATCGAACTCTTTTAGCCGCATGACTCGTCAGTGAGGTTGGGGGAGAGATCCGGACCGGAGTTGATCATACAAGGCCTCCAACAGTCTTCATCGGAGGTCCGAGGCGCATGCTCTTCTACCACCCGCCCGCGTTCAAGCGGACCACGCCGCGACGGCGCGTACCGACAGGCACGCGCTTCGGCGACAGCAACTCAGCCTCAATTTTGAGGCGCAGACACGCGCACGCCGGCGAACCGGCGCCGGGGGTGAAGATCCGGACCGGAGTTGATCGAACAAGGCCTCCAACGGCCTTCATAGGTCCGGGGCGAATGCTCGCCTACCGCCCGCCCGCGTTCAAGCGGACCACGCCGCGACGGCGCGTACCGGCAGGCACGCGCTTCGGCGACAGCAGCTCAGCCTCAACTTTGAATCGCAGATACGCGCACGCCGGCGAACCGACGCAGCCAGTAGGTTCCCTCGGGAAACTCCGCCTCCTGGCCTTCGATCCATCGCGCTCGCGCGCTGCGATACGACGTGAGGAACGCGCTCGCCCGGATGCGCGCCAGTAACCACGACGCGATGTGCCGCGCCGCCGTTCGTGGGCGCCGGTTTCGTCTCGCTGCTGGGCTCGTTGGCGAGTCTTGCCACGCCTGGCGCAGGATGGCCCAAACACCGACCACCTTGCGCCCCGCCGCCTCGCGTTCCGCCGCCAACCGAGCCTCTGCCGCCTCAACCCTCGACCGGATCTCCGTCCGCACCTCCTCAGGATCACCGAGCTCGGTTGGGATCGCCAGCTCGAGCTCGACGCTCTCAGGCATCGGCCCCTCCTCCCGGAAGAAGTGCGCGGGCCGGTGCGCCCGCAATGGCTTCCGCTCGAGCAACGCCATGAGGCCATTCACTCCGGGCCACTCACGTACCCTGGCGACGAGGCCGTCCTTCACCGGATTCAGCGCGGTGTAGACAATCGCGTCGAGCACCGCCATCGGGTCCTCGAGCCGCACGATGCACGGCGGCTCGCTCGACCAGAAGTTCTCCCACCGACCGCGATGCGCGTTCTGCGCCTTCGCCACGTGCTTGTGAAAGCGCTCGACGAACGTGTTGGGAAGCAGGCCGCATGATGGCTGCGGCGGCGTGATCGCGCGGGCTGCGTGATGGACGGCGGCGGCGACTCCATCAGCCAAGAAGTGGGACGAGGCGGGTTCGGCGCCGAGGATGCGCGCCGCGTCCATCGGGCTGGGCATGGTGCCCGCCGAAAGTAGGTGACGCCGCCGGTGCTCGAACACCGTCGGCGTCGTGCCCTTGGTCGCGCCGTGTGTGACCGCGCCCAAGAACGTCTCTCTCATCGTCCACTCCAAGCTCGACGTCAAGAACTGGTTGCAGCGTCCGCCAACGGTGGCGGAGGCCCGGCCAAGACGATGCCCTCGGTGCGAGGCGGCGAGTCGCCCTGCCGGCGGTCCGGTCGGGCTGCACGGCCACGGTCTGCGTGAGCGGCAGGTGCGTGGGCCGCTCGAGATCGACGCGGCGCCCACGACGGTCGTCGTCGCCTGCCGTCGGTATCGCTGTACTGGGTGCGGCGCTGTCATGACGGTGGTGCCGCTCGGC
>DDTA01000338.1 GCA_002344285.1 Myxococcales bacterium UBA2376 | reverse complement strand
CAAGCGAGACCGAGTCGAAGGACCCTCTCCATCCTCCTCTCCCTCTCCCTCTCCCTCGTCTCGCTCTCCTCTCCTCTCACCGCGCCCATCGCCTCCGCCCAGCCCGCCGACGCCCGCGCCCGGAAGCTCCTCGACGCGGGCGAGCGCTTCTTCGCCGACCTCGAGTACCAGAAGGCCATCCAGGTCCTCCTCCCCGTCACCCGCGACCCGGCGGCGTCGCGCGCCCAGCGCGTGCGCGCGTGGGAGCTCGTCGCGCTCTCCCGCTTCATCCTGGGCGATCGTGGCGGCGCGCGCACCGCCTTCGAGCGCGTGCTCGAGGCCGACCCCGGCTTCCAGCTCCGCGACACCTCCGGCTCGCCCCGCATCCGCGAGTTCTTCGACGAGGTGCGCGCCGACGTGCTCGGCGCCGCCACCGCGACCGTCGATCTCGAGCACGCCGCGCCGCGCGCCGGCACCGCCGGCACGCGCCTCGAGCTCGAGGTGCGCGCGACCCGCGGCGCCGACGTCGTCACCGAGGTCGTCGTGCTCCACCGCAAGGTCGGCGTGCTCGCCTACGACACGACGGCGGCGCGCTCCGTCGCCGACGATCGGTGGCGCGCCGCCGTGCCCCTCGCCAGCGCGCGCCGTGCCTACTCGATCGAGTACTACGTCGAGGCGCGCGGCCCGGGCGGCTCCCTGCTCGCGCGCGTCGCGACCCCGGACGCCCCCCTTCTCCTGGAGATCTCTCCCGGCGAGGCTCCGAAGCCCTGGTACGGCCGCTGGTACGTGATCGCGGGCGCCGCCGCCGTCGCCGCAGGCGCCACCGGGGCGGTGATTCTCTCAACCCGCGGGCCGTCCGACGGCTCTTTGCCGCCAGGAACCATCACCGTAACCCCCTGACATCCAAAGTTCTCTCCGGCCGGAGCGCACGAATGTGATCGAATCGCGCGACCGAACATCTCACCAGCCAGAGGGGATGTTAGGTCGCTGCCGATCAGTGTGACCAACGGACGCGGTACTGAGGGTTCGATCAGTACCGCGTGAAGGTGTGGTGCAAGTCGCACCACGACATTGCGACTTGACCATGTGGGGACGTGTGAGTAGTGTCCCCCGCCTTTACCGTTTCCTGCCAGCGTGGCCGCTGGGACCAAACCAAGAGGGAGTCTGACGAGATGAAGAAGCTAGCCTTTGGAACCCTGTTGATCGCCGGGCTCCTCGCCGCGTGCGGTGGTGGGGACGACGATGTGAGCCTGACCGACGGTCCGGTCAGTAACATCGACGCCCCCGATATCGGCCCCGCCTGCAACGTCCTGGCCCCTCCGGGCATGCAGGGCTGCCTCACCGGCCAGAAGTGCACCTGGATCCAGGTCCAGGACACCCCGGAGCCGCTCGGCAAGCTCGGCTGCGTCCCCGATGGCACGGTCGCGTTGGACGGCGCCTGCACCGTCGGCGCGGTCGGCGAGACGACCGGTTACGACGACTGCGCGGCCGGCCTTTACTGCATCAACAGTGTCTGCAAGGACATTTGCGGGTTCGACGGGAGCGCCAACGCGGCGTGCGCCAGCGGCTTCAACTGCACGCGCTACGCCGACACGTTTGCCAATGGTGAGGACGACCCGGTTGCGGGCGTCTGCAACCCCGGCTGCGATCCTCTTACGCAGATCAAGACGGGCACGAATCCACCCGCAAACTGCGGCGCGAACATGGGTTGCTACATGCTCACCACGCAGACCGACACGACCGCTGTGTGCGCTGGCGCGGGCATGACGATGCACAACGCCGACATCACGGGCCCAGCGTACGCCAACTCCTGTGTACCGGGCGCCCAGCCGCGCCGCAAGGACGCGGCCACGCAGACCGTCCAGTGCGGCGGTCTCTGCAACGTGGTCGACGTCTATCAGGGTGCACCGAACGCGGCTGCAAACGAGGGCGGCGAGGTCACGGCGTCGACGACCGACAAGGACAACTGCGTTGCGTCGTGGGGCGCCGCGCCTCCCGCCGACGGCACGGCCGGCGAGTCCTGTCGCTACTGGTGGGCCCGTGAGCCGTTCGACGCGCTCTCGCCGTACAGCAACGAGGTCGGCTGGTGTTACAAGCACGCGGTCTTCCAGTACGACTCGGACGGTGACATGGTGGCCGACCGCGCGTTCCCGCGCTGCACGAACCTGACCATGGGTGACGTCGAGCCACCCATCGGCAACCCGCCGCACAACGACGCCATGTATTTCTGGTGCATTGCAGTGCCGCCGCCGATGCTCCAGGGCACGGTCCGCAACATCAAGAACCACTTCGCTCGCATGGAGCCGAAGGCGGACCGCCTGATCGACTGGAGCCGCCGCGCTAACTGAGCCGGTCGCGATTGTCGACTGACTGAGACGCGGGCTCCGACGGTGACGTCGGGGCCCGTTCCATTTTTTCGGCAGGGTTCGATGTGTTGTATCCGCTGCACGAACCACGTCCTTCCGGCGTGACGCGAGGGATGGCAGCTTGAGAGCGTGACGACCGCGACCCGCTCAGCGCGTAGCCGGCTGCTCCGACGAGGGCGGCGGGACGTCGAGGGGCCCGAGTTCAGCCTCGAGCTGAGCAACGTCGAGGCGGGCGCGCGTGGTGCGCCAGTCGCGAGGGCACAGCTCGAGGTAGCGGTCGCGCGGCCAGTGCGGGAAGACGCGAAAGACGTCGCGCAGGTAGGCCTCGGGATCGAGGCCGTGGAGGCGGGCCGAGGCGATGAGGGTGAGGAGGTTGCCGGCGGCCTGACCGTGGTCGTCGCTGCCGACGAACAGCCAGGCCTTCCGACCGACGGCGATGCGGCGCAGCGCGCGCTCGGCGGCGTTGTTGTCGAGCTTCAGCCGACCGTCGTCGAAGAACCGGACGAGCGGACCGCGCTGGCGATGGGCGTAGCCGAGCGCGGTGCGGAGGAATCCGCGCTGGGCCTTGACCTTGTCGTACTCGACGTCGACCCACGCGAAGAAGGCGTCGACATGCGGTCGCAGGTGCACGTCGCGAAGCGACTTGATCTCGTCGGGTGGGCGTCCCTTCCAGCTACGGTCGAGCTCGAAGATCCTGCGGATGCGCGCGAGGCCTTCGCGCGCGACGACGTCCTTGGTGATCGCCGCCTCCCAGAACTTGGTGCGGACATGCGACCAACATCCGACCTCGTGCCGCACGGCCCGATCGACCTCGGCGTCGTCGGGCGGGCCGCGCTGATCGGGCGGTCGGAAGAGGACGTCATAGACGCTCTTGGCGTCGGCCTGCACGTAGCCGGCGAAGCCGCGGAACAACTCACCGACGACCGCCGAAGTCTCTCTTGCCGTGTACTCGAAGAACACGTGGTCGGCGTCAGCGAGCTGGACGAAGAAATGCGCGCGTCGGCACGCGCGGCGCACGGTGCCGCCGTCGCGCAACGGCTGAACCATCACGCCGGTCACGTCGGTGGCGAGGCAGAACGCGTTGGCGAGCGCGTCGGTGCGCATCGCGTGCACAATCGAGCCGCCCATGATCGCGCCCAGCTCCTCGAGCCACCGGCTCATCGAGCCGCGATCGATCGGCGCGCCGATGCGCTTGAACCGATCCTCTTGGCGGTAGAGCGGCAGGCCATCGCAGAACTTGTCGGTCGCGATGTGGGCGAGCAACGACGGGCCTGCGATCGAGCGCGGCAGGATCTGCGGCGGCAGCGGCGCCATCACGATCGTCGGGTCGCGGTCAGCGGCGGTGGGCATGCCCGCCGGGTGATACTTGATGCGCACGGTCACGAGCCTGACCATACCGCCGCGGCGCCACACCAGCTGGCTCGTCTCGTCGGCACCGATGCGCTCGGCGTGGCCATCGAGCAACGGGTCGACGATGACGATGCGCTCCTCGGGTACGTCGAGCTCGCGCAGCGTGCGCCGCCCGGTCGGGCGCGGCTTCGGCTTGGAAGGCGGCGGCAGCTCGCCGCCCGACTCGTCCTCGGCGAGCCGCCCCGCGACTTGCTCCAGCTTGGCGAGTGTCGCGGCGAACTCGAGGTCGAGCTGCGCCGTGTCGACGCGCTCGGTCTTGGCAACGAACAGCCGGCGGCGCTGCAACTCGAGCTCGATCTGCAGGTGCCGGTAGGCCTCGCGCAGGCGGTCGCGCTCGTCGCGCAGCTCGTTGGCCCGGCGTTCGGCCGCGACGAGTTCTGCCTCGAGCGCCACGATGGGCTTGATCCACTCCCGTGGACGCACCACGAGAGGCGGATACGATGGCAAGGATGGCAACGCAGGAGGGCCGCGCGAAGCGAGCGCGGCGTCAGTTCACGGATGAGTTCAAGGCCGGCGCCGTGGCGCTGGTCCTCGACGACGGCAAGTCCATCGCCCAGGTCGCGCGCGATCTTGGCCTGACACCGTCGTCGCTGGCCGGCTGGGTCAAGCAAGCGCGCGCCGACCGCAGCGGTGGCAAGACCGGGCTCACCATCGAGGAGCGCGCCGAGCTCGCGAAGCTCCGCAAGGAGAACAGCGAGCTGAAGAGGGAGCGTGAGCTGCTAAAAAAATGGGCCGCCTTCTTCGCCAAGGAAAACGCGTGAGGTACGCGTTCATCGAGGCGGAGAAGGCGAACGAGGACGTGGCGTGGATGTGCGAGAGGCTCGGGGTGTCGGCATCGGGCTTCTACGCCTGGCGCAAGCGTGCACCGTCGACGAGGGCGAAGAAGGACGAGCAGCTGAAGGTGCGCATCAAGGCGTCGTTCGAGGCGAGCCGCAAGACGTACGGCAGTCCGCGCGTGCTCGAGGATCTGCGCGAGGACGGCGAACGCCTCGGCCGTAACCGCGTCATCCGGCTGATGCAGGAGGAGGGCCTCCAGGCTCGCGTGCGCAAGCGCTTCAAGTGCACGACGATGAGCGACCACGACCAGACGGTCGCTGACAACGTGCTCGACCGCGAGTTCGAGGCCGCGGCGCCGAACCAGCGCTGGGTCGGCGACACGACCGAGATGCTCACGGCCGGCGGCGGCAAGTTCTACCTGGCTGCGATCGTCGATCTCTACTCGCGCTTCTGCGTCGGCTGGGCGGTGAGCGCGGTCAACGACCGGCACCTCACGATGCGCGCGCTCGAAGCAGCGATTCGTCGTCGGTGCCCGAGCGCCGGCCTGCTTCACCACAGCGACCAGGGTTCGACGTACGCGAGCGAGGACTGCCAGGACCTCCTCGCGGCGAACGGCATTACGTGCAGCATGAGCCGCCGCGGCAACTGCCTTGACAACGCGGCGATGGAGAGCTGGTTCTCGACGGTGAAGTTCGAGCTCGGCGAGACCTTCGAGTCGATCCATCGCGCCAAGGAGCAGCTCTTCGACTACATCGAGGTGTTCTACAACCAGCGGCGCCGGCACTCGACGCTCGACTACGTGAGCCCGGCGCGGTACGAGAGAGAGCGGGCCACAGAGAATCAGATGGCAGCGTAAGCAACCTGTCTACGGGAGCGGATCAACCCCACGACGCGGTCACGGAGCGCATCGTTGTCGAGTGTATTCGCGTCGTCGAGCACGCCCTCTCCTCCTAACGAGTCGTGATCGCTCTGTCGAGATCCGCGATCAGAAATCGCGCGCGACCGTCAGTGGCGCACCGTGCGCCGCGCCCGAGGCGGCGCAGCGTCGAGGTCAACTCCATCGAGCAGGTCCTCGAGCGCCCGCTCCTCGATCGTCAACGTGGTTTCACCTGGCGCCGCGAGCGGCAGCCGGAACGTGCCGGCGTCGAGCCGCTTGTAGAACAGGCACAGGCCAGTGCCGTCGAAGAACAGCACCTTCAGCGCATCGCGGCGCTTGCCGAAGAAGACGAAGAGCGCCCGTGACCGTGCGTCGCGTCCGAGCCGCTCGGTTACCAAGCCGGCCAGCCGGTCGAAGCCCCAGCGCAAATCGATCGGTTCGAGTCCGACGAACACCTCGACGCCGGCGGGAATCACGCGACGCCTCGGACGCCGAGGGCGGCAAGCACCGTCTTCAAGGTGGCTGCGTTCACGCCGTCCTCGACCGTGATCCGCGCCCGCACCTCCACCAGATCGATCGCGACGGTGCCGGCGGGCGCCGGCGGCGCCGACGGCGCTCGCACGAGCTGGACCATCTCGACCGACCCAGTGGCGGCTTTCTCTCGCGCGAGCTTCGACGACCACCACCGCAGCGTGCTCGCCGCGAATCCCTCACGCGCGCCGAATACCTCGGCCGTCTCGCCGCTCGCGCGCCATCGCGCGACGCGCTTCTGCCACTTGCTCGTCGTCTCCGCCATCGCCGTTCACGATGCGCTCCCGCGATCGCTCACGCCAGAACGCGCTTCGTGCAGCGGATACGATGTGTTGAGCACCCTCCTCACTGGTCACCTGGGACTGGGCCTGATTCGATTCCTCGGACGGATTTGTACTGTCGGTCTGCCGATTCTTTGACGTCGTCGCTCGTGGTCCGCGGGATGTCATCCGCAGGTCGGGTAGTCGACTCGCCGCGCGCAGGCGGTGTCAAGGAGGCCGTCAGGGTCGCCGCGAAGCGGGGCTACCGGAGGGAGCATCCTTGACGCCGACGAGCATGGCGTTGTTCGGGGCGCGCGGCTCATGCTGTGATCGTCGTGTCAGCGCGCTTAGACCGGAGCTCATCTACTGCGCTACCGCCGCCTTGGGCAAGTCTGCGGGGTGATGCGTGCGCCAGCTGCGCAGGCCGCACTGCAGCACGTGGCGTGATGGAGGAGCCGGTCGAGCGACGCGGAAACGGCGGCTGTGTCGCCGAGAAGGTTGCCCCAGTCGTCGACGGGGCGATTCGACGTGAGCAGCGTCGACGCACGCTCGTAGCGGCGCATGATGAGCTCGAGTGGATCCGCCGCCGCCGTGGTCGGCAGCTTGCGTGCCGAGGTCGTCGATGATGGGTAGCGGCACGGTCGCGAAATCGGTCATTACCTCCTTGCGGCGCCGTTCGAGCGTGAGCGTACGGTGGACCGAGCCAGGGTCGGCGTCTTGTTGCCGACAGGGCGCTGTGGCAGGCCGCGCGGCGGCGTTCAGGTCGCGGCGGCCTAAGCGGCGGCGCGTGCGGCCGCCCAGCGCGACAGAAGCAGTTGCGGTAGGTGTTGGTGGTCTCGTAGATCCGC
>DDTA01000209.1 GCA_002344285.1 Myxococcales bacterium UBA2376 | reverse complement strand
GGCGGCGAGCGCGCGCAGGTCGGCGAGCTCGCCGGGGGAGAAGCGACGCGCGCGATCGGCCACGACGGCGAGGAGACCGCCGACGGCCTGCGGGCCGGTCGAGAGCGGGGCGGCGGCGACCGCGAGCGGGCGGCGGGCCGACGAGGCGAGCACCGTCAGCCCGGTCGCCGCGGCGATGCGCGCGGCGGCGCCGAGCGTCGCGTGGTCGGCGTCGGCGACCGGGCGCGTGCCCCAGGGCGCCATGCCGTCACCCTCGCGCCACCAGAGGACGCAGTCGTCGGCCGCGAAGGCGCGCGCGATCGCGCCGAGCCCCTCCTTCGTCGGTTCGCCCTGACCGTCGAGAACGGACGCCGCGATGAGGCTGCGCGCGCGCGCGAGGTCGACCTCGGGGAGATGGGGCGGGGGCGGCGCGACGAGGTGCTGCATGACCTCCGGGCGTGTCGGCAGAAGGACGACCCCGGTGGCGGTGCACGCGATCGCGGCGGACGCGAGCTTCGCGGACCCCTCGAGATCGCCGTACAGCCAGCGCGGCACGCTCGACGGGAGCGAGGCGATCGCGTCGGCGCTGGTCGCGGGCAGGAGCACGGCCGCGGCCTTGGGGACGTCGATCGTGCGCGCGTCCGCGGCGACCACCGGCGCGATGCCGGCGCGCGACGCGACCGCGCACACGTCGCTGGCGGTGCGGCCAGCCGGATCGAGGATCACCAGCCGCGGAGGAGGCACCCCGGACACTCACGGAATGGTAACCGATAAGTGTCGACGAGGGGCGCGGCCCCGGGGTAGCGCCCGGGGCGCGGGTACCAGCCGACGATCAGCCGACCGCGAGGGCCGCGATCCCGGGGAGCTCGAGGCCCTGGATGAACTCGAGCGAGGCGCCGCCGCCCGTCGAGACGTGGGTCACGCGGTCGGCGACTCCCGCCTGGACCACGGCGGCGGCGCTGTCACCACCACCGACCACCGTGAGCGCGAGGCGGTTGTCGGCCATCGCCTTGGCCACGGCCACCGTGCCGGCGGCGAAGCGCGGCTTCTCGAACACGCCCATCGGACCGTTCCAGAAGACCGTCCGGGCTCGCGTGATCGCTGCGCGGTACACCTCGACGGTCGCCGGGCCGACGTCGAGCGCCATGAGCGCGCCCGGGACCTCGTCGATCGCCACCACCTCCGACTCGTCGGCGTCGAGCCCGGTCGCCACCACCACGTCGCTCGGCAGATGTACGGCGACGTTCTTCTCCGACGCCTTGCGAAGGAAGTTACGCGCCATGGCCAGCTTGTCGGCCTCGACCTTCGACTTGCCCAGGTTCTTGCCCTGCGCGGTGAGGAAGGTGTTGGCCATGGCGCCTCCGATCGCGATCGCGTTGACGCGATCGAGGAGCGCGTCCAGCACCTCGATCTTGTCGGAGACCTTGGCGCCGCCGACGACCGCCAGGTACGGGCGATCGACCTCGTCCAGGAGGCGCGACAGGATGTCGATCTCCTTGGCCATGACGTAGCCTGCGCCCTTCTGCGCCACGTGGCGCACCATCCCCGCCGTCGAGGCGTGGGCGCGGTGGGCGGTACCGAACGCGTCGTTCACGTAGATGTCGCAGTACGACGCGAGCTGGCGCGCGAACGTGTCGTCGTTCTCCTCCTCGCCCGGATGGAAGCGGAGGTTCTCGAGCATCGCGATCTGGCCTTCGCGCAGATCGCCGACGACCTTGCGCGCGCCGTCCCCGGCGGGCTCGTCGGCCAGGATCACCTCCTGGCCGAGGAGCTCGGCGAGGCGGGCCGCGACCGGCTCGAGCGTGAGCTCGGGCTTGACCTGGCCGTCGGGACGCCCGAGGTGCGAGCCGAGGATGATGCGCGCGCCGCGCTGGACGAGGTGCTGGATCGTCGGCAGGACCGCGGTGATCCGCGAGTCGTCGGTGACCTTGCGCTCGCCGCCCTTGGACAGCGGGACGTTGAGGTCGACGCGCGCGAACACGCGCTGGCCCTCGACGGGCAGCTGCTCGACGTGGACGATGCCGCGAGGGAGCGACATCTCAGAGCTTCCCGGCGACGAAGCGCGCCAGGTCGAACAGGCGCTGCGAGTAGCCCATCTCGTTGTCGTACCAGGCCATCACCTTGACGGTGTCGCCGATCGCGGTGGTGAGCGCGGCGTCGACCGTCGAGCTGTGACGATCGCCGTTGTAGTCGCACGAGACCAGCGGCTCGTCGGAGACCGCGAGGATGCCCTTGAGCGGGCCGGCGGCCGCGGCGCGGAACGCGTCGTTCACCTCCTGCGCGGTCGCCTTCTTCTCGAGGCGCACCGTCAGGTCGACGAGCGAGACGTTGGGCGTAGGCACGCGGATCGCCATGCCGTCGAGCTTCCCGGCCATGCGCGGGAGGACTTCCTTGAGCGCCTTGGCGGCCCCGGTCGTCGTCGGGATCATCGACAGCGCGGCGGCGCGGGCGCGGCGCAGGTCCTTGTGCGGCAGATCGAGGATCTGCTGGTCATTGGTGTAGCTGTGGATCGTCGTCATGATGCCCGTGACGACGCCGAAGGTCTCGTCGAGGACCTTGGCCACCGGCGCCAGGCAGTTGGTGGTGCACGACGCGTTCGAGATGACGTGGTGCTCGGCCGGCTTGTACGTCTCGAGGTTGATGCCGCAGCAGAGCGTGACGTCCGGATCCTTGGCCGGCGCCGAGATGAGGACCTTCTTCGCGGCCGAGAGGTGCTTGCCCGCGCCGGCCTTGTCGACGAACTTGCCGGTCGACTCGATCACGATGTCGACGCCGTGCTCCTTCCACGGGATCTCTGCGGGGTCCTTCTTGGCGGTGATGACGACCTTGTCACCGTTGATGACGAGCGCGCTGTCCCCCACCTCGACGGTGCCGGGGTAGCGGCCGTGCACCGAGTCGTGCTTGAGCAGGTGCCCGAGCGTCTTGACGTCGGTGAGGTCGTTGATGAGGACGAGATCGAACGTGTCGCGCGCGTCCGCGAGGCAGCGGACGAAACCGCGACCGATGCGACCGAAGCCGTTGATGCCGAGCCGAACCTTCGCCATGTGAGACTCTCCGTGGATTGGGGGCGCGCGCAACGTAGTTCATCGACCCGAAAACGGCAACGACCCGGGGCCGCCCGGGTCGTGAGGATTGGTGTTCAGTTTCGCTCGCCTACGCGCGCGCGGCGTTGCCAGAAGCAACGCTCAGCGCGACGCGGAGATGACCGGTGGCGGCGTCGTCTCGCGAGCGACATGCTCGCTCGCCATCGCGTTGGTGACCTCGCTGATGAGCTCGGTGG
Source organism: Myxococcales bacterium UBA2376 (assembly GCA_002344285.1). Lineage (GTDB taxonomy): Bacteria > Myxococcota_A > Polyangia > Haliangiales > Haliangiaceae > UBA2376. The sequence continues at coordinate 1,081 of DDTA01000209.1, read as the reverse complement.
CGAGCGCGACGATCTGCTTGTCGTCGTAGCCTTCCGAGGTGAGTTGCTTGTACAGCGAACGCGCGAGGATCTTGACCGCCTTCTGCCTCTCGCTGTTTCCCTGACCCGTTGTCTTGGCGCGCATATGATGTGGACAACTTGTCGAGCACCTCGCGTGCCAGCGGGCAACTGCCTGTAAACGCGTTGTCAGGTGGTGGCGAATGGCGTCGGGAGCGGCCGATCCAGCCGCCATCACTGCGTAATCGCGCACCACGTGCGAAGCCGTTTACGCGGCTGTCAATCCGATGGCCGGACCAATCGGAAACGCACGTGATCTCCGGAGGAAGCCCGCGATCTTCGGATGAGAGATGCGCGCGGCCCTTCGACTCGTGGCTTCGCCCGTCGCTCAGGGTGAACGGAGCACGCGGCGGCGGCGTAGCGCGAGGGGCAGGAGCGCGAGCGCGAGCCAAGGCGGGGCACCGCCGTTGGTCGCGTCGCCGCAGCCGCCACCGGCGGCGGTGACCCGGTCGGGCTCGACGGTGCCGGGCTCACCGCAGACCGGGCGGCCAGCGGGATCGACCGTGCAGACGTCGCCGCTCGGGCACATCGTGGTCGCGCACGGGTCGGCGATGCAGTCGCCGGTGGTGGGCACGCAGACCTGGCCAGGCTGACAGGCGACGCCTTCGCACCTGTTGCCGGTGCAGCCTCCGGTCTCCGGATCACAGACCTGGTTGGGGCCGCAGTTGACGTTGTCGCAGCGGTCGGGCACACACGTGCCGCCGACGCAGATCTCGTTCGACGCGCACAGCGAGCAGTCGCCGGTGCACTCGCCGTTGTTGCAGGTCTGGTTGGCGGCGCAGGGATTGGGATCGCAGGGGTTGTCGACGCACTGACCGACGCCCGTGCCGTCGGCGACGCACAGCTCGCCAGCGTCGCAGGTGTCGGGGAGGTCGAAGCAGTCGAGACAGAAGCCGAGGCGGCACTCCTCGCCGGCGCGGCACATGACGCCCTGGCAGAGGTCGCGACAGCCGCCGGTGGCCGGATCGCAGACCTCGTTGGCCTGGCACTGAACGCCGACGCAGGGATCGGGGACGCAGTAGTT
>DDTA01000281.1 GCA_002344285.1 Myxococcales bacterium UBA2376 | reverse complement strand
CACCCCCGCCCGCAGGGGGCGGCGGGGTGGCGGGGCTCGCCCGTTAAGCGCCCTGGAGCGCACGGAACGTGACCGGCGCCCCACCAGCCTCCCGAGTCACCCCACCGCTCACCTTCGCGGCGGTGAGTTGATCCACCACCACCGGTCGTGCGCCGGGCACGTTCCGATGCGCGACGGGCGCGAGGGCGCCCCGCCACCCCGCCGCCCCCGAGGACGGGGGCGTTGCTACGCGTTCTCTCCTTCTCCCTCTCCCTCTCCCTCTCCGTCCCTTCGACTCGGCCTCCCCTTCGACTCGCTACGCTCGCTCTCGGCCTCGCTGAGGGTGAACGGAAACGTCTGCGTCCGCGTCTGCGTCTGCGTCCGCGTCTGCGTCTCCGTCTGCGTCTGCGTCTGCGTCCGCGTCTGCGTCCCCGTCTGCGTCTGCGTCAGTACACGATCACCAGGATCACCACGCCCCACGCGACCAGGTTCGACACGAAGATCCCATCCCGCAGCATCGAATCCGTCGGACTCTCCGGCCGCGGACTCTTCAGCGCCAGCCACGCGAACCGCGCGAGCCCGACCACGCAGAACGGCGCGCTCCACGCCAGCTCGTTGGTCCCGAAGAACTCGACCGTGTGCGCGTCCACCGTGTACAGCACGTACGCCGCCGCGGTCGCCAGCCCGAGCACGAGCATCGCGAACCTCACCCAGCCGACGCGATATCCCGCGAGCGCCGCGCGCGTGGCCGCGGCGTCGCGGCCGTCGCGCGTCGCCAGCGCGAGCTCGTGGGCGCGCTTGCCCAGCGCGAGGAACGTCGCCAGCAGGCCCGTGCACACGAGCAGCCAGCGCGACGGCGCGATCGCGATCGCCGCGCCGCCCGCGGCGACGCGCGTCATGAAACCCGACGCGATGAGCACGACATCGATGAACGCGACGTGCTTGAGCTTCAGGCTGTAGGCGAGGTTCAAGACCAGGTACGCGCCCGCCCAGGCCGCGGTCTGCCACGAGAGGGCGAGGCAGGCGCCGAGCCCGGCGATCGCGAGCACGATCGCCAGCACCACCGCCGATCGCTCGCGCAGCGCGCCAGCCGCGATCGGCCGGTGCCGCTTGGTCGGGTGCGCTCGGTCGGCCTCGGCGTCGAGCACGTCGTTGAGGGCGTAGACCGCGCCCGAGAGCGCGCAGAACGCCGCCACGGCGACGCCGGTCCGCCACAGGTAGCCGCCGTCGACGAGGTGCTTGGCGAAGACCAGGGGCGCCGCGACGAACAGGTTCTTCACCCACTGGTGTGGGCGAAGGGTCCGGATCACCGCGCGCGCAGAGGCCACGAGGCGCGCTTCATACCATCCGGATCAGCCCGGCGGCAGCATGGAGCCTACCCGTCCTCGCCCTCGGCCTCGAAGCCGCCGTCGTCCTCGTCCTCGTCCCCTCCGAAGTCGCCGGTGTCGTCGTCATCCGCGCCGACGTACTCCTTGATCAGCTTCTCCTCGCAGGCCTTGGCCTCTTCGGCCGGCTTCTTGCGGCACGCGGTCACCTCGCTGAACAGGAGCAGGCAGTTGTCGCGCTCGAACGGATCGGTGATCTCGTTGCACTCCATCTGCTTCTTGATCGTGCCATCGGGCAACGTGATCTCCTTCACGTTCGAGACCGCGTCGACGCTCGCCTTCACCATCCGGACCAGACCGTCCATGGTGCCGCGCGGCTTGGGCGGCGGCACCACGGTCAGCGCCGGGATGTAGGTCACGATCATGAGCGCGACCAGCATCGTCCCGATGAACGGCAGGACCGAGTAGACGACCTCGGTGACCGGCTTGCGGAACTTGAAGCTCGAGATGAAGAGGTTGAGCCCGACCGGCGGCGACAGGTAGCCGATCTCGAGGTTGAGGAGGAAGATGACGCCCAGGTGGTACGGGTTGACGCCGTACTCGTAGGCGATGGGGGCGATGAGGGGCAGGACGATGAGGATCGCCGAGAAGATGTCCATCATCATCCCGACGAGGATGAGCAGGCAGTTGAGCGCGAGGAGGAAGGCCTCGCGCGAGCCGATGTGATCGCGGGTCCACGCGACGAGCATCTTGGGCACGTCGGCGGTGACCAGGTAGTTGGTCACCGCGTTCGACGCGAACACGATGATGAAGATCGCGCCGATGAGCGCCATCGACTCCTTCGTGATGTGCCAGAGGTCCATCGGCTTCACGTCGCGGTAGACCGCCATCTCGACGATCAGGAGGTACATGACCGTGAGCGACGCGATCTGCGCGATGTCGCCGAGGCCCGCCGCCAGGGCGCCGATGATGAGGAAGGGCAGGGCGAGCTCGGGCAGCGCGATGACGAAGCTGCGGCCGAGCTCGGGGAGGTCGAAGCGGTGGCGCGGCACCTTCTTGATGACCGCGATCGCGATCACCACGATCGAGAGCGAACCGACGAGCACGAGGCCAGGGACGATGCCGGCCCAGATGAACCGCTCGGTCGCCCACTCCCACTCGGGGTTCTGCGCCATCCACTTCTTCGTCAGCTCCTGCTGGAGCCCGAGCACCGTGCCGAAGATGAAGAGCGGCAGGGCCGGCGGGAACAGGAGGCCGACCGAGCCCGTGCCGGTCACCAGGCCGAGCGAGAAGCGCTCGGGGTACTTCGACTTGATGAGCGACGGCATGAGCAGGCTGCCGAGCGCGACGATCGTGACGCCGGAGGCGCCGGTGAACGTCGTGTAGATGGCGCACGCGAGGATGGTGACGATGCCGAGGCCGCCCGGCACCCAGCCCAGGAGCGCGTTCGAGAAGCGCACCAGGCGCTCGGCGGTCTTCGACACCGCCATCAGGTAGCCGGCGTAGATGAAGAGCGGGATGGTCGAGAAGATCGTCGCGGCGTCGCCGGTCCCCATCTTCAGGAACTCGGACATGAAGCCGCCGAACTCGGCGTCGAACGAGCGCGTCGACAGGAGCGCGCCGATCGCGCAGAGGAAGATCATCACCGCGAACAGGCGCGAGCCGGTGAGGAACGCGAGGATGAGGAGGGCGAAGAGGAGCGTCGACATGGTTCAGCCCACCGCCTGCTCGGGGTCGGGGGCGACCTTGCCCGCCGAGAGGTACGAGACCTCGATGAGCGTGTGGTTGACGGAGTGGATGAGCACCAGCACCGCGGCGGCCGGCATGAACCAGCCGATCACCCACATCGGCACGAGCTCGTGAGACTCGTGGGCCTTCTTGAGGCCCTCGCGCACCAGCTCGCCGCCGTAGTAGAGGAGCGCGGCCGCGAGCGCCGTGGTCAGGTTCACGACGATCCGCAGGTAGGCGCGGCCGCGGGCGCTCAGGTAGCGCGAGAGGAGATCGAGCGAGAAGTTGCGGTTCAGCTGCGTGGCGAAGGCGGTGCCCAGCATCGCGATCGCGAAGACACACACCTTGATCAGCTCGATCGACCACGGCGGCCGCTCGTTCCACAGGATGTCGACCATCGTGCGGTAGAAGCCGGTGCCGACCAGGACGAGGAAGACGACCGCGATGAGCACGCGCTCGCCCTGGCCGAGCGCTCCGTCCATGCGGAGCACGCGCCGCGCGAACGGCGGTGGCGGGTCCGGGTCGGGCGTGGGCGGCTCGTACACGGGCGTGGAGGTGTCTGCCACGACGCGGATCGTACGGGAAGGCAACCGGGCCTTGGGCCGCGCGGCGCCGAAAAAGTCGCTCTTATTTGTGTGGCCCTGCTCGCGTGCTCGCGTGCTTCGCACGCTCGGCCGGCCCACACGCGAACGCCCGCCGAGGGGCGGGCGTCATGGACGTATCGAAGGCGACGCTTCGTCGGTCAGGGCGTGCCCTTCTTGGCGCGGAACTCGGCCCGGTGCTTGAGCACCTGGTCGAGCTCCGCCTGGGTGAAGACCTTGCCGGTCAGCTCCTTCCAGACGTCCTGCGCCGCCTTGTCGAACGCGGCCACCATGTCCGCCGGCGTCTCGCTGACGCGCACGCCCTTCTTCAGCATCTGCTTCTTCGCGCTCTCGTTGTCCTTGCGGATCTGCTTGCGCAGGGCCTTCGACATGCCCTTGGTGATCTTGCCGATCATGTCGACGTCCGCGGCCGCGATCTTCTTGTAGACGTCGGTCTTGATGACGGTCGCGCCGATCGCGAAGCTCATCGGCAGCGACGTCATGTACTTGATCTTCGTGTTCCACTGGAGCGCGACCGCCGCCAGCGGCGAGCTGTAGCAGGCGTTGATGCGGCCGGTGGTGAGCGCCGGCTCGACCTCGGGCACGCCCAGCGGCACCCCGGACACGCCGAGCTGCTTGTACATGGAGCGGACCATGACGTCGTCGCCCCACATCCACACCTTCTGCGCCCTCAGGTCGGCGACCGACTTCACCTCGTTCTTCGAGAGGAAGTAGATCCAGCCGACGTCGCCGCGGTCGTTGAGCTTGTAGCCCTTGGCCTCGAACTTCTTCTGGAAGTACGGCCACATCTTGTCGGCGACGTAGTCGAGCTCCTCGACCGAGGCGAACATGCGCGGCAGCTCGAGCACGCGGATGCTCTCGTCGATCATCGACAGGCCGACCGAGGTCACCGCGGCGCCGTCGAGCTGGCCGAGGTTCATCTTGCGCACCACGTCGCGCTCGTCACCCTGGACGCCGCCCGCGTAGTACTTGATCGTCACGCGGTTCTCGGTCTTCTTCGCGATCTCCACCGAGCCCTTGGTGAGCACCTTCATCCACGAGCTGCCGTCCGGCGCCAGCGTGGCGAGCCGGATCTCGACGTTGTCGGCGGCGGCGACGCCGGCGGACGCCGCGAGCATGGTGGCGGCCAGCGCCGGGACGAGGTAACGAGGCGTTCCGTTCAGCATCAGAAGAGCTCCTTCTCCATCTTGAGGTACCGGCGGGCCCGGCGGTGTGCGATCTCGTTCGCCAGGCGCTGCTCCGGCCAGATCGCCGGATCGGTCTGCAGCACCTTGAGCAGGTTGTCGCGGTACAGCTGGCGGTTCTGCGTCGCCACGCCGACCCGCTTGGCGTAGTGCACGCGCGCGAGCAGGAACTTGTCCTGGGTCAGCTCGAGGGCCTTCTTGAAGTGCTCCTCGGCCTTCTTGGGATCACCGCCGAGGGTCGGGCTGACGGCGGTGTAGACGAGGCCGAGGGCGACGTGCGGCATGGCGGCGAGCACCGGGTCCCGCTGCGGGTGCTTGGCGTCGATCTCGAGGACCTTGAGGAGCATCGCCTTCGCCGTGGCGGCGTAGGGGATCATCTCCATGTTGTCCTTGTTCTGGTTGACCGCGGCGCCGAGCGCGAGCGCGGCCCACATGAGCGGCGTGCGCTTGCTCGACGGCGCCGACGCGATGCGCTTGTCCTGGCGGGTCTGCGCGTCCTCGCCCTCGGCGAAGAGGTCCTCCTGCCAGCCTCGGCCCAGGCTCTTGAGCGCGTAGTTGAGGCAGCGGATGAACATCTTGGTCGCGCGCGTCGAGTGGTACTGCGCGCGGTCGAGGTCCTTCTCGAGCATCGCCTGCTCCCACTCGTCCTCGACGAAGCCGATGCCGTACTGGCAGTAGCCCTCGGTGAGGATGGCGACGAGCTGCGGGTTGCCCGGGTTCACGACCCAGAAGCCCTCGACGGTCTTGAGCGTGCCCGGGATGGCGCGGGCGGCGAGCTCGTAGTCGGCCTCCATCTTCAGCGACGGCTGTGCGCGCGTGAGCACCTTGGCGGTCGTGTTGACGGTGACTTGTCCCATATCGATACATCCGGCGACGAGCGCGACGGATAGAAGCGGAATCGACAGACGCATCTGGTCAGTCCTTAGCTAGACGGTGATACGGCGCACCTATTCAGGAAAACAACCCCGCGAGGCTAAGTGAGCGAAAGCCGAGAGTCAATCGAGGCCTCTGATACACTGCCGGCGTGAGTCGGCTACGAACGGCGTTCGTCGTCGTGGGGCTCGCCTCGCTGGCGGCCTGCGACCTCGATCGGCTCGGCGCGAGCAAGGACGACCCCCGCCGCGAGCGTCGTGCGATCGTCGTCGGCCGGCCCGCCGATGCGATCTCGCTCGATCCAGCGCGGCCGACCGACAACGAATCTGCGGAGGTGCTCGAACAGGTCTTCGAGACCCTGGTCCGCTACCACCCGGGGACCACGAACGTCGAGCCGGCGCTGGCGACGAGCTGGGAGTCCGACGAGAGCGGCCTGGTGTGGACGTTCCACCTGCGCGAGGGGGTGCGCTTCCACGACGGCACCCGGCTCGACGCCGACGCCGTCGTCTTCAGCTTCGAGCGCCAGCGCGATCCGGCACACCCGTATCACACCGGCCGCTTCAACTACTGGGAGAACAACTTCCGCAACATCCTCCGGGTCGAGAAGGTGGACGACCTCACGGTCCGCTTCCACATCGCGAGCCGCTACGCACCCTTCCTCGCCAACATGACCATGTTCCCGGTGTCGATCGTGTCGCCGCGCGCGGTCGAGCTGTCGGGCGACGGGTTCGCCGAGCACCCGGTGGGCACCGGGCCGTTCCTCCTCGAGCGCTGGGATCGCGGCGAGCGCATCGTGCTCGGCCGCTGGAAGGGCTACTGGGGGCCGCCGGCGTCGATCGAGCGGCTCGTGTTCGAGGTCGTGCCCGACGCGCGCCAGCGCCTCGTGGATCTCGAGAGCGGCGCCGTCGATCTGGCGCTCGCGATCCTGCCCGAGGAGCTCCAGTTCGTCGACCTGCACCCGGGCCTCACGCTGTACCGGCCGCCGACGAACAACGTGACGTACCTGGCGATGAACTGCCTGAACCCGCCGTTCGACGACGTGCGCGTGCGGCGCGCGGTCAACCTCGCCATCAACAAGCAGCCGATCGTGCGGCTCTCGTACCAGGGGCTCGCGATCCCGGCAGAGAGCCCGCTGCCGCCGACGCAGTGGGGGCATGTGGCCGCCGCGGGGGCGAGCCGCTACGCGCCCAACGAGGCGCGCGCGCTGCTCGCCCAGGTCGCGGACGACGGGGTCAAGCTCGACGGGACGTACACGCTGTACGTGCCGTCGACGCCACGCCCGTACCTGCCCAACCCGGAGAGCGTCGCGCGCATCGTCCAGACCAACCTGTCGGCGGTCGGCCTGCGTACCAGGATCGTGATGCAACCGTTCGAGGCCCACAACCCCGACACCGAGCACGGCCGCCACGATCTCGCGCTCGCCGGCTGGGTCGGCGACAACAGCGATCCGGACAACTACCTCTTCCTCCTGTTCGACAAGGGCAACACCGTGCCGGGCGTCGCGCGCAACATCGCCTTCTACCGCAGCGACGCCGTCTCCGAGCTCCTGCGCCGGGCCCAGGCCGTCGAGGATCGCGGCGCGCGCGAGGCGCTCTACGCCGAGGTGCAGCGGCACCTCGTGCTCGACGCGCCGTGGGTGCCGCTCGCGCACTCGCAGGTCGCGATCGCGGCGACCAACGAGCTCGACGGCATCGTCGTCAACTCGTCGGGGCACGTCGTCTACACCGGCCTCGTGCGAGTGCATCGGTGACGCCCGCGCCGGCGAGCGGAGCACGCCGATGATGCGGTCGCTCGTGCGGGCGCTGACCTGGCCCGTCCGCCGCCTCGGCCGCGCGCGCCTGCGCACCAAGCTCGCCCTGTCGCTGTCGGTCGCGGCCCTCCTGCCCATGCTGGTGGTCGCGTCGCTGGCCTCCGGCCTCGTGCTCGGCAACCTCGAGAGCGGTCTCGCGGGCTCGGCCGAGCGCCAGCTCGCCGTCGGGCTGAACCTCACGCTGCGCACGGTCGAGCGCCTCGGCGACGACGCGGTGCGCCTCGGGTCCGACCTGGCGCTCGCGGCGGCCATCCCGCGCGGCGAGGCGGTCGTCAGCGAGGAGCTCGCCGCCGCCGCGCCGCACCTGCCGTCGTCGCTCGTGCAGGTGCTGGGGGCCGACGGCAAGCCGGTCGCGTCGCGGGTGATCGGCGGCAACCGGCGGCGGTTCGCCGAGCTCGCCGTCGACGAGCGGGCGCCGGTGGTGCAGGCCGCGCTCGGCTGGGCGGCGCGCGTCACCATCGAGCTGTCGCCCACCGGGCTCGTGGTGCGCGCGGCGGCGCCCGTGATCGACGCGGCGCTGTCGCTCACCGGCGTCGTCGTGGTCAGCGTGCCCCTCGACGGCCCGTTCGCCGACGGCATCAAGGGCGCGCTCGGCGCCGACGTCCTGTTCGGCAGCCTCAACGCGGGCACCGTGACGTCGTCGGTGCGTGACGAGCTCGGGCGTCGCCTCGGCGCGCTGCAGGTGCCGGCGTCGGTGCTGCGCGCGGTGCGCGCGCGCCAGCGGCCGGTGCAGAGCCTCGACATCTCGGGGCGCGAGCACGCGGTGGCGTGGACCGCGCTCGAGGACGATCGCGGGCACGCGATCGGGCTGTTCGCGGTCGCGCTCGACCGCCGTCCGCTCCTGCGCGCCCAGCGCGTCGCGTTTCGCTCGCTGGCGATCGGCGCCGCCCTCGCGCTCGTGTTCGCGCTGGCGCTCGCCGGCGTGCTCGCGCGCCGCGTCGGGCAGCCGATCGCGAAGCTGCACCGCGGCGCCGTCGCCATCGCGCGCGGCGACCTCGAGCACACGCTCGACGTGGCCGAGGGCGACGAGATCGGCGACCTGTCGGTCGCGTTCAAGCACATGACCGGCACGCTCAAGGAGAACCAGCAGCGCCTCGCCGCGCGCATGCGCGAGATGGTCGCGCTCCACGACGCCGGACGCGCCATGTCGTCGGTCATCGATCTCGGCCAGGTGTCGACCAAGATCGTCGACTCGGTCGCCCGCACGTTCGACGTGCGGCTGTGTGTCCTGTTCCTCATCCCGCCCGGCGCCGTCGGCGACGAGGGCCGCGTCGTGGTCGCCGCGTCGCGCGTGCGCCACGTCGACGCCGCCGCCGGCGTCGCAGACCCCGCGGCGCTGGCGCCGATCGCCGCGCAGGTCGCCCGCCTGCGCGCGACGCTGCGCATCGACGACGTCGCCGGCGACCTCCGGCGCCGCGAGGCCGCGGCGGCCGCCGGCGTCGACGGCGCGCTCATGGCCGTGCCGCTCGAACGGAAGGGCGCCGTCGTCGGCGTGCTGGTCGTCGGACGCAGCGCCTCGGCGCGCCCGTTCATCGAGGCGGACGCGAACCTCCTGTCGACCTTCGCCGATCAGGCCGCCGCGGCGATCGAGAACGGGCGGCTCTACGAGCAGGTGCGCGACGCGAGCGAGGAGCTCGAGGCCAAGGTGCGCTTGCGCACGTCGGAGCTGACCGCGATCAACCGCGAGCTGGGGCGCGCGCTCGCCGATCTGCGCGAGACCCAGGCGCAGCTGGTCCTGTCGGAGCGCATGGCCGGCCTCGGCCTCCTGGTCGCCGGTGTCGCGCACGAGATCAACTCGCCGTCGGCGGCGATCCGCGGCGCGGTCGACGCGATCACGGCGGCGGTCGGCGCGATGGCGGAGCCGGTGCGCGCGCTCGCCGCGGCGGTGGACGACGCCGCCGAGCGCGAGGCGCTGTTCACCGTGATCGAGGGCCACGGCAAGGAGCTCGCCGCGCGCCGCATGCCGACGGGCGCGGCGGTGCGCCGTGCGGCGCGCGAGCTGCGCTCGGTCCTCGAGCCGGCAGTCGGGCCGGCCGCGCCCGATCTCGCGCAGCGGCTCGCGGAGGCCGGCGCCGACGAGACGCTGGTGAGCGACCTCATCGCGCGATCACCCGGGGCCCGTCCGGCGCTCGCGTACCTGATCGAGCAATCCAACCTGCACCGTAACGCGTACATCATCGGGAACGCGATCTCGCGCATCCAGCGCATCGTGGGTGCGCTCAAGACCTACTCCCATCTCGACGAGGAACCGACACGTGTCCCAGCGGATCTGCACGAGGGGATCGAGACGACCCTCACCCTGTTCGCCTACGCGCTGCGTGATATAACCGTCGTCAGACATTTCGGTCAGTTGCCTTCGGTGCCGATCTTCGTGGACGAGCTCAACCAGGTGTGGACGAACCTGATCCAGAACGCCGTCCAGGCCCTGGGGGGCAAGGGCACGATCACGATCGAGACCGAGCGCGTCGAGCGGGAGCGGTCGGGGGCGCCGGCCGTGCTCCAGGACGGGGTGGCCGTGCGCGTGATCGACGACGGTCCGGGCATCCCACCCGAGATCAAGGAGCGGATCTTCGAGCCGTTCTTCACCACCAAGCCCAAGGGTGAGGGCACCGGCCTCGGCCTCGGGATCGTGCGCACGATCATCGCCAAGCACGGCGGCGAGCTCCGCTGCGAGTCGGCGCCGGGCAAGACCCAGTTCGAGGTCTGGCTTCCTGTCTCGGCGGTCTCGGCGGCCTCGACGGCCTCCGCGACGGAGGCGGCGGGATGATGTCGCGCGAGACGATCCTGTGCGTGGACGACGAGGAGGGCGTCTTGCTCGCGCTGCGACAGCAGCTGGCGGCGCGCTTCGGGCACGAGTGCGACATCGCGACCGCGTCGTCGGGCGCCGACGCGCTCGAGCTGCTCGACGAGCTCGAGCGCGACGGCGAGCGGATCGCGGTGGTGATCGCCGACCAGATCATGCCCGGCATGAAGGGCGTCGACCTGCTCGAGGTGGTCGACCGTCGCTCGCCGACGACGACCAAGATCCTGCTCACCGGCCAGGCCGGCCTCGACGCGGTGGTCTCGGCGATCAACCGGGCCAACCTCAACCACTACCTCTCGAAGCCATGGGACGAGGCCTCGTTGCGGCTCGCGGTCGAGAACCTGCTGCGCCAGTACCGGCTCACCGAGGAGAACCGCCAGCTCATCAGCACGCTGTCGTCGAAGAACCAGGCGCTGGTCGAGATGAACCGCGAGCTCGAGGCCAAGATCCACGAGCGCACGCACGAGCTGGCCGAGGCCAACTCGCGCCTGGCGCAGCTCGCCGTCACCGACGGCCTCACCGGCCTCTACAACCACCGCCACCTGCACGAGCGGCTCGCGCTCGAGGTCGAGCGCTCGGCGCGCAACGGGTTGCCGCTGTCGCTGCTCATGATCGATGTCGATCACTTCAAGCACTACAACGACCATCACGGGCACCCCGCGGGCGACGATGTCCTCCGCACGGTGGCAAGGCTCCTCACCGAGGGCCGCCGGGCCAACGACATGGTCGCCCGCTACGGCGGCGAGGAGTTCAGCGTCATCCTCGTCGACACCGCCAAGTTCACGGCGGCCAAGCTCGCCGAGCGGATCCGCGAGCGCGTGGCCACGCATCCGTTCGCGTTCGGCGCCCGGCAGCCGAGCGGGCACCTCTCGATCTCGGTCGGCGTGGCGTCGTTCCCCGACGACGCGGCCGAACCCGAAGGGCTGCTCAAGGCGGCCGACGGCGCGCTCTACGCGGCCAAGCACGCCGGCCGCGACTGCGTCGTGCTCGCGCCGTCGGCGCAGAGCGAAGTCCCCACCGGCGGGTGAACATGGCAACCACCGATGAACCGCGCATCCTGAGCGAGGAGCGAGCGCCAGCGAGCACGAGTCGAACGGAGACCGCGGTCATCGGCGCGGGTAGCTACGGCACGTGCCTCGCGATCCAGCTCGCGTCCGCCGGGCACGACGTCACCTTCTGGGCGCGCGGCGCGGACTTCGCCGCCGAGCTGCAGGCGACCCGCGAGAACCGCGTCTACCTGCCGGGCTTCCGGCTGCCGTCGGCGATCGAGGTGACCTCGGACCTCGAGCGCGCCGTGCGCGGCAAGGCGATCGTCATGGGGGTCACGCCGTCGCATGCGATCCGCGACGTGTTCGGCCGCGCCGCCGCCTGGTTCGATCCCGACGCCGTCCTGGTCAACGCGTCCAAGGGCCTCGAGGACGGCACGCTCCTCACCATCGACGAGGTCTATCGCCAGATCCTGCCGCCGCGGATCGCGGCGCGCGCGACGTTCCTCTCCGGCCCGACGTTCGCGGGCGAGATCGCCGGCGGCATGCCGAGCGCGATCGTCCTCGCCGGGCGCGACGTCGAGACCACGCAGTACGTGCAGCGCGCGATCTCGACGGACCGCTTCCGCACGTACTCGTCGGACGACGTCACCGGCGTGCTGGTCGGCGGCGCGATCAAGAACGTCGTCGCGATCGCCGCCGGCGTGTCCGACGGCCTCGGCTTCGGCTCCAACGCGCGCGCCGCGCTCATCACGCGCGGGCTCGCCGAGATCACCCGCATCGGCGTCACGATGGGCGCGCGGCCCGAGACCTTCGCCGGCCTCTCGGGCATGGGCGACCTCGTGCTCACCTGCTCGAGCGACACCTCGCGCAACCGCAAGGTCGGCCTGGCGCTGGGGCAGGGCAAGACCATGGCCGAGATCCTCGGCGACATGCGCATGGTGGCCGAGGGCGTGAAGACCACCAAGGTCGCGCACGAGCTGGCGCTGAAGCTCGGGGTGCCCGCCCCGATCACCGACGTGATGCACGCGATCGTCCACGAGGGCGCGCCGGCGGGCGAGACGATGCAGAAGCTGATGCAGCGCGCGCTCAAGTCCGAGCGCGGCTGAGGGACGGTGAAACCATCCCGTTTCCGGCCGGCGGCGATCAGATGCGCGCGCCGACGATGACCTCGTAGCGCGTGCAGGGCAGGTCCGCCCAGCGCGCCTCGGTGTCGTCGGGATCGCAGCTGGAGTCGGTGACGTTGTCTTGCGACCGGCTGCGCGTCTCGATGCGGAGCTGGCCGCCCTGGACGGTCGCGTCGGACACCGTGCCGGAGAGGACGCAGTCCTCGGGCGAGCCCGACGAGGCGTAGAGCTGCGCGCGCACGCCGCCCGAGATCTCCTCGGCGTAGAGCAGGCCGAAGAGGCCGCCGGGCTCGTCACACATGGTGCCGGCGTCGGCGCAGGCGATGTACTCGGCGTACTCCTGCCCGAAGAACGAGCCCTCGATGAACTTGATGTACGGCGGCCCGGCGACCGCCGGCCCCTCACCGTCGCAGCCGGCCTCGTTCTCGGTGTGCGCCGTGACGCGCCAGACGCCCAGCAGGTCGTCGTACGGCTCGCCGCAGCCGGCGGTCGCGGCGGCGAACGCGGCCGTGGCGGCGACGACGTGCAAGCGATGGCGGCGTTTCTCGGATCTGTGCACGATCGCGCTCCCCCGGACGGTCCTTCCAGGGTAGCACCTCGGAGGCGTGCTCATGTAATGTCCGCACGCAGCCGTATGCTCGGATACGTCCTCGACGAAGTGTTCGTCAACCACCGCGCGCCGGCGGGTCACCCCGAGCGACCGGCGCGAGCGGAGGCGGTGCGCGACGCGCTGGTCGCGGCCGGGCTGCGCGATCGCGGCACGCACATCGCGATCCGCCCGGCGCGCGACGAGGAGCTCGCCCGCGTGCACTCGGCGGCGTACCTCGACGAGCTCACGCGTTCGGTCCCGGGCCAGACCGGCTGGCTCGATCCCGACACGTACTTCTCGCCGGGGACGTGGGACGCGACCCTCGCCGCCGCCGGCTCGGTCACCGAGCTCGCGCAGCGCGTGTTGACGGGCGAGCTGTCGAGCGGGCTCGCCGTCGTGCGGCCGCCCGGGCACCACGCCGAGGCCGATCGCGCGATGGGCTTCTGCCTCATCAACAACGTCGCGGTGGCCGCGGCCGCCGCGCGCGCCGCCGGCGCCGCCCGCGTCGCGGTCCTCGACTGGGACGTCCACCACGGCAACGGCACCCAGCAGATCTTCTGGGACGACCCGAGCGTCATGTACCTCTCCGTGCACCAGTTCCCGTTCTATCCCGGCACCGGCGCGCCCGACGAGATCGGCGGTCCGCACGCGCGCGGCGCGACGGTGAACGTCGGGCTCCCGGCGGGCTCGGGCGATCGCGACTACCTCGCCGCCTTCGACCACGTGATGGTGCCGGCGCTGCGCGCCTTCAAGCCCGACGTGGTGCTCGTGTCGGCGGGCTTCGACGCCCACCACGCCGATCCGCTCGCGGCGATGCGCGTCACGCGCATGGGGTTCGTCGGCATGGCAAGGCGCATGCGCGCGGTCGCCGACGAGGTCGCCGGCGGCCGCTGGGTCGTCGCCCTCGAGGGTGGTTACGATCTGGCCGGCCTCGGCGAGGGCGCGACCGCCGTGCTCGCCGCGCTCGGCGCGGCGTCGAAGCCGGCGTACGACACGGTGGACCTGGCGGACGCGGCCGCGCCGGCGCGGGCGGCGATCGCGGCGACGCAGCGTGCCCTCCGGGAGGCCGCGCCGTGAACGTTCCGTCCGTCGCCTTCGATGGCCCCGTGCCCTTCGGCTCACGCTACGGGCTCCTGCGCCCGCTCGCCACCGGCGGCATGGCGGAGATCTACCTCGCGCGGCAGAACGCGATGGCGGGGTTCGAGAAGGACATCGTCATCAAGCGGCTCAAGCCGGAGCTGGCGGAGGATCCGCGCATCGTCGAGATGTTCCTCGACGAGGCGCGCATCGGCGCCGTGCTCAACCACCCCAACATCGTCCACGTCTACGACGTCGACGAGGAGGGTGGGGTCCCGTACATCGCGATGGAGTACATCGTCGGCGAGGAGCTGAACCAGCTCTGCCGCCGCGGCCTCGCCCACGAGCGCTTCCTGCCGCTGCCGCATGCGGTCGAGCTGATCCGCCAGGCCGCCGCCGGCATGGGCTACTTCCACGCCAAGCGCGGTCCGAGCGATCGCGCCGATCATCCGCACGGTGGGCCGGCGCTCGAGATCGTCCACTGCGACATCTCGCCGACCAACCTCCTGGTCACCGAGGACGGCTTCCTCAAGGTCATCGACTTCGGCATCGCGCGCGCCGCCGGGCAGCGCCAGCGCGAGGAAGGCACGATCCCGGGCAAGCTCTCGTACATGTCGCCGGAGCAGGCGAGCCGCGCCACCGTCGATCATCGCAGCGACATCTTCTCGCTCGGCGTCGTGCTCTACGAGATCACCGTCGGCAAGCGCCTGTTCAAGGGCCCGGCCCACGAGGTCGTGCGCCGGCTCACCGAGGGCACGATCGAGCCGCCCACGTTCGTGCGCCGCGACTTCCCCGGGCAGCTCGAGGGCATCATCATGCGCGCGCTCGAGCGGCACCCCGAGAACCGCTACCAGAGCGCGTACGATCTCGCCGACGACCTCGAGGGCTTCCTGCGCGACGCGCGGCTCACCTCGGGGCCGGTGCGCATCGCCCGCTACCTCGACGAGCTGGCCGAGGCCGCCGGCGGCGCCCGCCGGCCCGAGCTCATCAGCGAGCGCGACCGCGCCAAGGCCGACGAGGAGCTCGACTTCGACGAGCAGCTGTTCGACGGCTACCGCGCCGCGCCCG
Source organism: Myxococcales bacterium UBA2376 (assembly GCA_002344285.1). Classification (GTDB taxonomy): domain Bacteria; phylum Myxococcota_A; class Polyangia; order Haliangiales; family Haliangiaceae; genus UBA2376. The sequence continues at coordinate 8,375 of DDTA01000281.1, read as the reverse complement.
AGGGAGACGAGCCGCCGAGCGAGTGGGACGAGTACAACGAGCCCGACGCGGAGGTCGCGGCCGCGCTCGGACTCGAGCTCGAGCAGCTCCGCCTCATGCGCACGCCGGTGCCGCACCGCGACGGCGACGTGATCCGGTTGCCGCTACCCGCGCCGACCGAGTCGTCGCCGACCGCGGTCGCCAGCGAGGAGTCGGTCCCCGTGATCGTCGCGCCGCCGCTGCCGACGTCGTACGTCGGCGCGCTGCCCGCCGGGGACGCGAGCGCGAGTCGTGGGGAGCCGGCGCCGCCGGTGCAGCCGCAGGTGCAGCCGCAGGTCCTGGCACCTCCGCCGCTGCCGCAGCCGAAGGGCAGTACCCACTTCCTGCCCTGGCTCGTGCTCGGCACGTGCGCAGGGATCGCGATCGGCATCCTCGCCAGTCAGCTGCTCTGAGCCTGCTACTCTTGTCGAGGTGCGATGCCTCCTCGCGACGATCTCCCTGCTCGCGGCCGCGCTGGCGGCGCCCGCGTGCTCGAGCCGCGATTCGTCGTCGCAGCCGTCGCGCTACGACGCCGGGCCGCCGCCGCGCCGCGTGATCGGCGCGCCGCCGCGACACGTGCGCGCGCTGCCCCCGCACGCGATCGGCGTCGAGGGTGTGGGCCCGTACAAGCTCGGGGTCTCGATGTCGCAGATCCTCTCGACGCTGCCGTCGGGCCCGCGCATGGCGTTGCTCCAGATCCCGGGCGTCCTCGACTACACCGTGGTGCGCGACGAGGGGCTCCTCGTCGGTGGCGAGCGCCAGGGGCCGGCGACGTTCATCGCGATCGTCCGCCAGAGCATCGCGCGGACCGAGGCCGGGATCAGCGTCGGTTCGCCGCTCGAGGCCGTCGAGCAGTCGCTCGGGCCCACGCTGGTCGCGCCATCGGTCGTGCGTGATCCCGCGCTCTGGGTCGGCGCCAAGCTTCCCAACGCGCGCTTCGTCATCGGCGAGGGGCGCGTGATCGGCGTCATGCTCACCGGCGGCAGCGCGACGTCTGCGGCCATGGTGGCGCAGGTGGCGGTCGACGGCGACGCCGGTGTGCCCGCGGCCCGCTGCGATCGGTCGGCCAGCGCGCGCGACTTCACTGGCGCAGCGGCGGGGGTGACGTTCGCCGCGGCGTGCCTCGGCGGTGCCGACGGTGTCGGCGTCGCCGGCGACCTGGTCGTGGTCGCCGCGAAGTCGGCGGGCGACGCGCGCGCGCGGCGGGTCGCGACGACCGAGGTGCGTGGCTTGCGCTGGGCGGCGCCCATCGAGATCGACCGCGGGCGCGACGAGATCGTCGCGGTCGCCGAGAACCGGGACGGCGACGTCCGCAAGTTCACGGTCGTCGCGCTGCGCCTGGAGGGCGGCAAGCTCGTCCGCGTCGCCGAGTCAGACGCCTACCGACTCGACGAGCAGCGGGCGGCCTGGATCGGCGCCACCCTCGACGAGCTCGCGCTCCACCTCGTCGTGCGCCTGGACGGCGACGAGCTGGTGGCCGGCGGCGTGCTCGTCCACGAGGGGCGCAGCGGCAACCGGGAGCTCGCGCCGCTCCTGCCGGTCACGATCCGGCGGCGTGGGCGTACCGCGGAGATCGAGCGCCCGCGCGTCGAGGCCGTCGACGCCGGTGTAGACGATGACACTGTGAGCGAGCGTACCGACGCGGGCGATTGACACCCTACCGGCAAATCGGCGCCCCCGGCCGCGCCTCGGGCGCGGGCGGCTTTGCGATCGCCCCGGAACTCCTGCAGAATAAGTGACCGCTGTGCCTCCGGCATGAAGTTCCTCTGCGACCGCTGCAAGACCCGGTACTCGATCGCCGACGAGCGCGTCCGCGGCAAGATCCTCAAGATCCGCTGCAAGAACTGCTCGGCGGTCATCACGGTACGCGAAGGGATGGAGGAGCCGGCCGACTGGGCGGCGCCGGCGCCCACCGCTGCGACCCCGCCGTCGCCCGCCCCATCCGCGCCGGTCCGTCCGCCGCCCGCCTCGCTGCACGAGGAATGGTACGTCTCCCTCGACGGGAACCAGGAAGGACCGTTCCTCCTGCCCGAGGCGCAGGCCTGGGTCACCGCGAAGTCGCCGGATGACGAGCTGCACTGCTGGTGTGAGGGCTTCGACGACTGGTTGCCGGTCGAGAAGGTGAGCCACTTCCGCGGGCTGCGCGGCAAGGTGACCCGTGCGCGCACGCCGAGCGGCGTGCGGCCCGCGGTGGAGGGAACGCCGCCGCTGGTGACGCAGCCCGCGCGGCAGCCGCCGGCGCCCGAGCCCGAGCCGAAGCCGCTGTTCGCGGCGACCCTGGCTGCGCTCGAGGCCGACGCCCAGAAGGAGGCGGCGGCGAAGGAGCCGAAGCCCGTCGCCGCTGCGCCCGCGCCGGCGAAGCCGCTGCCCGGCGCCGGCACCGGATCGCTGCCGAGGCTGTCGCCGATGGCCACGAGGTCGACGCCTGCGGCGGGGCACGCGAAGGTGAACGCCCCGCCGATCCCGAAGGCCGCGACGCCGGCTGTCGGGGTGCCGAAGGTCGCGACGCCGGCGATCGGGGTGCCGAAGGTCGCGACGCCGGCGATCGGGGTGCCGAAGGTGGCGACGCCGGCCGCCGCGCCACCTCCGTTGCCGATGCCGCCGCCCTTGCCCGCGACGCCGCCGGCGCCGCGAGTCGGCGCCGGGCTGCCTCCGGTGCAGGCGCTGACCGGACCGAGCGGCGCGCCGCTGCCGAGCGCATCGTCGTCGACCTCGATCCCGCGGCCCGCGCCGATGTTCGATACGGGACCCGTGGACGACGACACCGGCGCGAGCGCGCCGGCCGCCGACGAGCCCGAGGCGCCGGTGAACGGCGATCCGGTCGACGACATGGACGACGATCTCTCGATCGGCGAGGTGTCGCGTGTGGTGCGGCTCGCCGACCTTGCCAACGCGATGCCGGCCCGCAAGGCACCCGCGCCCGCGCCTGCCCCCGCCGCCGCCGCCGCGGCCGTCGCGCGCAACGCCACCGGGTCGACCGCCGCGATCGCGCGTGGCACCGGGATGGTGGCGCGCATCGAGCCGGCCGAAGGCGCCGCCGCCCCCGCTGACGAGGGTGCGCCGGCGAGCTACCAGCCCGCGGTCGCCGTCCCGCCGCGGCGTCGCACGTTGCTCTACGTCGGCGCCGCGGTCGTCGCCATCGCCCTCAGCGCCATCGTCGCGCTGGTCGCCACGTCCGGCGGTGCCAGCGACGACGACCAGATCGCCGGCACGACGCGCAAGTACGCCGACCTCGGCGGCACGGTCGACAACCCGTTCGTGCCGCGGACGCGACCGAACGACGAGGTCGACGCCGGCGTCGGCGCCGGCACGAGCAGCGGTGGACGTCGCCCGACCGGCAGCGGGAAGACGCCCACCGGCAACGGCTCGAGCAGCGGCTCGCAGAGCGCGAGCGGCGCGGGTCCGGCGACCGGCAACCCGCAGATCGGTCCCGACGGGCAACCGCTGCGGCCGCTCTCCCCCGACGACGTCTTCGCGATGTCGAGCAAGATGGAGATCGGCACGCGCCGCTGCTACGAGCGCGCGCTCAAGGAGGATCCGTTCCTCAAGGTCTCCAAGATCAAGGCCATGATCACGGTGAAGAACACCGGCGTCGTCTCGAACGTCACGCTCTCCTCGATGCAGGGCACGCCGCTCGCGACGTGCCTCTCGGCGGCCATCGGCCGCTGGCGCTTCCGTCCGTCGACCGAAGGGATCGTCAGCGAGTTCGCCCTGGTCTTCGAGCAGCGCTGAGGGTCAGCGCCCGGCGAGCTCGCGCACGACGTCGCGCAGCACGGCCGCCGCCTCCGTGACCTCGGGCATCGTCGTCTCGAGGCCGAACGACAGCCGCACCATGCCCCACGTCGGCGGCAGGCCGATCGCCGCCAGCGTGCCCGACGGCTTGCCGCTGCCAGGCGTCGCGCACGCCGAGCCCGACGACGCGATCACGCCGCGCGACGCGAGCACGTTGCGCAGCCCGTCGGCGCTGACCCGCTCGAAGGCGAGGCTCACGATGTGCGGCGCCGTCGCCTGGTCCGCGCCGAGCCGTCGCCACGGCACGCCGCTCTCCTCGGCGGCGCGCACGAGCACGGCCGCCATCTCGCGCCAGCGCGCGCTCGCCTCGGGCATCGCCGCGACCGCGCGTGTCGCCGCGCGCCCGAGCCCCGCCGCGCCGGGCGCGTCCTGCGTCCCCTGGCGCAGGCCGCCCTGCTGGCCGCCGCCCGCCCAGAACGGGACCAGCGTCGCGCCGCGCCGCAGCCACAGCGCGCCCGTGCCCTTCGGCCCGTGCAGCTTGTGACCGGCGACGCCGAGGCTGTCGACGCCGAGCGTGCCCACGTCGATCGGCACCTTGCCCAGCGCCTGGGTCGCGTCGCAGTGCACGTGCACGCGCGGCGCGCGGGCGCGCACCGCGGCCACGATCTCGGGGAGCGGCTGCACGGTGCCGAGCTCGTTCGACACCAGCATGACCGCGACCACGCGGGTGGTGTCGTCGGCGAGCGCGGCGAGGGCGTCGGCGTCGATCACGCCGTCGGGCGACGACGGCGCGACGCGCACCGGCCAGCCGTCGCCCAAGGCGGCGACCGAGGCCGCGACGGCCGGGTGCTCCAGCGCCGAGACGATCACGGCGCCGGGCCCGGCCGCGCGGGCTGCGCCCATCACGGCGAGCGCGTTGCCCTCGGTGCCGCCCGACGTCCAGATCAGGTCGCCGCGGGCGCCGGCCGCGTCGCCCAGCGCGGCGAGGAGCTCGTCGCGCGCGGTCGCGATGCGCCGCCGGGCGGCGGCGCCGGCGGGGTGCGACGCCGATGGGTTGGCATAGTCCTCGCGCGCGATCTGGCCGACGAGCGCGAGCACCTCCTCGGCGACAGGTGTGGACGCGGCGTTGTCGAGGTAGATGATCGGCATCCTCGTGGCGCGCAGCCTACCTCGCGAGCTCGGCGTGTACATCCACTTCCCGTGGTGTCGCGCCCTGTGCCCGTACTGCGACTTCCCGGTGGTCGTCGCGCGCGGGGAGCCGCCGCACCACGCCTACCTCGAGGCCGTCACCGGCGAGCTCGAGGCGCGCGCGCCCGAGGTCGCCGATCGCGCGCTGCGCTCGATCTACCTCGGCGGCGGGACGCCGTCCTTGTGGGCGCCGGCGTGCATCGCCGAGCTGGTCGCGCGCGTGGCCGATCGCTGGCGCGTCGACCCGGCCGCGCTCGAGATCACCGTCGAGGCCAACCCGATCGACTGCACGCCCGAACGCATGGCCGCGTGGCGCGCCGCCGGCGTCAATCGCCTGTCGATCGGCGTCCAGTCGTGGGAGGACGACGACCTCGCCGCGCTCGGCCGCGATCACCGGATGGGCGACGGCCCCGCCGCCATCGCCGCGGCGCACGGGGGCGGCTTCGACGTCGTCTCCGCCGATCTCATCCTCGGCGCGCCCGGCGTCGCGCGCGATGGCACGACCGCGCCGCCGTCGGTCGCGGCCGCCGTCGCGAGCGGCGTCGCCCACGTCTCGGTCTACGAGCTCACGATCGAGCCGGCCACGCTGTTCGGCAAGCGCGCCCGCGCGGGCAACCTGCCGGTCCTCCCCGAGGACGACCTGGCCGCGCTCTACGAGGCCACGCACCACGCGCTCACCGCCGCGGGGTTCGAGCACTACGAGGTCTCGTCGTACGCCCGTCCCGGCCGCCGCGCGGTCCACAACAGCCTCTACTGGCGGGGCGTCGAGTACCTCGGCCTGGGCGTCGGTGCCGCCTCCTTCGTTCGCGCGGCCGACGGCGGCGGCGCCGTCCGCCAGGTCAACAGCCGCCGTCTCGGCGACTACCTGGGCGGCGGCGCCGCCCGCGTCGCCGAACGCACCCCGCTCACCGCCCACGAGGTGGCTACCGACGAGCTCTGGCTCGCCATGCGGACCGCCGACGGTGCCCCGGCCGCCGCCCTCGGTCCCGTGGGCGACTGGCTGGTCGCCGGCGGCCTCGGCGTGGCCAGGGGTGATCGCATCTGCCCGACGTTGCGGGGGTTCCTGTTCGCGGACCAGATCGCCGCTCGCGTAGTATTAATGAGGAAGGAGTAGGCCCGAACCCGAGATGAGCACACCCGAGCTCAGCCGCCGCGCCCGCAAGATCTTGCAGGCGGTCGTCAGCGAGTACCTGCAGAGCGGGGACGCCGTCGGCTCCCGCACGGTCACGCGCCGTCACGACATCGGGCTCTCGCCCGCGACCGTGCGCAACGTCATGAGCGACCTCGAGGAGATGGGCCTGCTCGAGCAGCGCCACACGTCGGCGGGGCGCGTGCCCACGGAGAGCGGTCTCCGCTTCTTCATCCAGTCGCTGCTCAAGGTCCGGGGCCTGACGCCGCGCGAGAAGGACGAGATCCGCGCGCGCCTCACCGGGCCGACGTCCGAGGACGTCCTGCAGAGCGCGTCGCGCCTGCTCTCCGAGATCACGCAGCACGCCGCGGTGATCGTCGCGCCGGACCCGGCGATGGCGCGCTTCGGGCACGTCGAGTTCGTGCCCATGCGCGACGGCAAGCTGCTCGCCGTGCTGGTCACGGTCGACGGGCGCATCGAGAACCGGATCATCATGGCCCCCGGCGTCATCGACGCCGCGCGCCTCGAGCGGATCCACAACTTCCTCAACATGACGCTCTCGGGCCTCACGCTCGACGAGGTGCGCGCGCGCGTGCAGCGCGAGCTCGGCGACGAGAAGCACCGGTACGACGAGATGATCGCCACCGCGCTGCGGCTCGGTGAACAGGCCTTCGCGCCGGCCCCGGGTGAAGGCCGCTCGGCCGACGTGGTGATCTCCGGCCAGGCCAACCTCGTCGATCCCGAGGCCGCGGCCGACAAGGTGCGCTTCGACCGGATGCGCGAGCTCCTGCGCGCGCTCGAGGACCGCGCGCTGCTCATCCAGCTCCTGGATCGCACCAAGAGCGCCGAGGGCATCCAGGTCTTCCTCGGCGCCGAGACCGCGCACGCCGCGCTCTCCGAGTCGTCGGTGGTGGCGGTCCCCTACGGCGCGGAGGAGCGGCCGATCGGCGCCATCGCCGTCATCGGGCCCATGCGCATGAACTACGGCAAGGTCATGAGCATCGTCGACTTCACCGCCGACCTGCTCGGGCACATGCTGCGGGAGCCGGAGTGAGATATGGTGCCCCGGCGATGAGTCCGACGTCCGAAGATCCCGACAAGCCCGAGGAGACCCCTGCGACCGACAGCGGTGACGGCGCCGCCCCTGCCGCCGAGACCCAGGCCGACGCCGGTGACGGCGACGGTGGGTTGCTCATCGAGGTCGATCCCACCGAGTCGCCGGCCGGCAAGATCGCGGCGCTCGAGGCCAAGGTCGCCACGCTGACCCAGGAGAAGAAGGAGACCTGGGACAAGTTCGTGCGCGCGACCGCCGACCTCGAGAACTACCGAAAGCGCACGCGCCGCGACCTCGAGGACGCGCGCCACGACGCCAAGACCCGCGTGCTCAAGGAGATGCTGCCCGTCGTCGACAACCTCGAGCGCGCCGTGCAGCACGCAGGAGGCGGCGAGGCCGCGGCCGTGCTCGAGGGCGTGAAGCTCGTGCTGCGGCAGTTCACGCATGCGTTCGAGCGGCTCGAGGTCACCGCCGTCGAGGCCGAGGGCCAGCCGTTCGATCCCAACCTGCACGAGGCGATCGGCCAGCAGGAGAGCGACCTGCCGCCGGGCACCGTCGTGACCGTGCTCCAGCGCGGCTACAAGCTCGGCGACAAGCTCTTGCGTCCGTCGCTGGTCGTGGTGGCCAAGGCCAAGGCGGCGCCGGTTGCCGAGTCCGAGGCCCCGGCCGAGACCGAGGCCGCTCCGGCGGAGGGTGGTGACGGCGCCGCGGGTCCGTCCGAGGGCGGCAACGGCTGATGGCGCGCGTCGTCGGCATCGACCTGGGCACGACCAACTCGTGCGTCGCGGTCATGGACGGCGATCAGCCGGTGGTGATCGCCAACAGCGAGGGCGCGCGCACCACGCCGTCCGTGGTCGGCTTCGCCGGCTCGGGCGAGCGCCTGGTCGGGCAGGTCGCGCGCCGGCAGGCGGTGACCAACGCCGAGAACACGATCTACGCGGTGAAGCGGCTGATGGGCCGCAAGTTCGAGGACACCGACGTCCAGCGCCAGATCCTGACCTGCCCGTACGAGGTCGTCGCCGCGCCGAACGGCGACGCCCACGTGATGGTGCGCGGCCGCACGTACTCGCCGCCCGAGGTGTCGGCGATGGTGCTGGCCAAGATGAAGCAGACCGCCGAGGACTGGCTGGCCGAGGAGGTCACCGAGGCGGTGGTGACGGTGCCCGCCTACTTCGACGACGCCCAGCGCCAGGCGACCAAGGACGCCGGGCGCATCGCCGGCCTCGACATCCTGCGCATCATCAACGAGCCCAC
>DDTA01000003.1 GCA_002344285.1 Myxococcales bacterium UBA2376 | reverse complement strand
CGTGCTCGGCGCCGGCGGCATGGGGCGTGTCTACCGGGCGCGCGACCCGGACCTGAACCGCGAGCTGGCGATCAAGGTGCTGCGGCGCGCGCCGGGGAGCGGCAGCGGCGGGCTCGAGCATCGCTTGCTGCGCGAGGCGCAGGCGATGGCGCGGCTCAAGCATGCCAACCTGGCGACGGTCTACGACGTCGGCTCGCTCCGCGGCGAGGTGTTCATCGCGTTCGAGTTCATCGACGGGCAAACGCTGGGCGCGTGGATGCGGACGCCGGGACGCAGGACCGACGAGAAGCTCGCCGCCCTCGTCGCCGCCGGTCGCGGGCTCGAGGCGGCGCACTCGGCCGGTGTCATCCACCGCGACTTCAAGCCCGACAACGTGCTGGTCGCGAAGAGCGGCGAGGTCAAGGTCGTCGACTTCGGCCTCGCGCGCGGGGTCGACAGCGGCGGGTCGGCGACCGGTCCTGCCGAGCAGCGGCGCCACGACGCGCTCGCGACCGAGCTGACGCTGACCGGTTCGCTCCTCGGCACGCCGGCATACATGGCGCCGGAGCAGCACGAAGGGCTCGCGTCGGACGCGCGCGCCGATCAGTTCGGCTTCGCCGTGTCGGCGTGGGAAGCGCTCTACGGTGCGCGGCCGTTCCAGGGCAAGACGATCGAGTCACTCGCGGCGGCGATCCTCGGCGGTGAGCTCCAGCCACCGCCCGCAGACACCGACGTGCCGCGAGACGTGGAGCAGGTCCTCCGCCGCGCGATGTCGGTCGCCCCCGACGCACGCTTCGCGAACATGGGCGAGCTGCTCGCCCGGCTCTCACCCGCACCGTCGCCCGCGCCCGCGCCGTCGCGACCGAAGCGAGGAAGGCTCGCGGCCGCGGCGGGGGGCGCGCTGATCGGCGCGGGCGTGCTCGTGTTCTTCCTCGGCCGGACCGACGGCACACGGCGCGCGCCGCCGCCGGATCCGAAGCAGCCGGTCTATTCCGTCGAGAGCGAGGCCGAGAAGGAGCGCATCGTCCAGACCATCCTCCGGCACCGCGCGCAGTGGAAGGAGTGCTATGCGAGCGTGGCCCTCGCCGATCCGTCCATCGGCGCAGGGACCGTCTCGATCGCGTTCGAGATCGGCCGCGCAGGCCGCGTCATCGGCACGCAGATCGTCGCCGACGACTTCGCCGGCCGAGGCGGCGTCGCGAGCTGCATCGGCGCCCGGAGCATGGAGTGGCAGTTCGCGGCGCTCACGAGCGCGGACACCGTGACGGTGACGTTCCCCTTCCAGTTCGATCTCCCGGAGACGGGCGAGCTCGACCGCGAGCGGATCCGGAGGACGATCCGCGACGACATCGATCGCGTCACCGGCTGCTACGAGGACGCACTCGCGGCCGACCCGACGACCCCGGACGGCAAGGTCTCGATCGAGTTCGAGATCGGCGGCGACGGTAACGTGCGCTCGACCCGCATCGTCGACGACGGCTTCCCGGGCAGGGGGCGGATCGCCAGTTGCGTCGCTGCCAAGAGCATGGAGTGGCGGTTCCCGCCGCCGGCCGGCGGCGGCATCGTCAAGGTCACCTATCCGTTCAGCTTCCGGCAGGCTCCCGGCGACGCTGCTGGCGCTTCGCCTTGAAGGCCTGACGCGCGGCGCGCTGCTCGTCGGGGGAGAGCCAGCCGTTCCGGTCGGCGTCGAACTGCCGGAGCTTCTGGATGCGGCGGTCCTGGCGGTACTGGCGCGCGAACTGCCTGGCGGCGCGCTTCTCGTCGCCGGTAAGCTGTCCGTCGCCGTCGCGATCGAACCGCTGCACGAGCCGCTGGTGGAGCTTGTGCTGGCGGTGGCGATGCTTCTTGCCGTGGAGCTGCTTGCCGCGGTGCTTCATCCGCTCCCCGGGCTGCTCCATGCCCGGCTGTGACGGGCCCGCGTGCGGACCGCGGTCGGCGAAGGCGGACGAGACGCCGCCGGCGAGGACGAGCCCGGAGGCGAGCGCGAGGGAGAGGACGATTCGCTTCATGCCCGCACTGACCCGCGGCCGGCGCGAAGGTTAGTTGCAGGGCGTCGCCAGCGACGCGGGCGCCGGGACCACCGGCGTCCCGGTGCGCACGTAGCTCTCGAGGAAGCAGCCGTACTGGTGCTTCACCTCGTCGAGCTGACGGTAGAGGTAGTGGGCGTCGGCGATGCCGTCGCTGGCGAACTGGACGACGACGCGGGTCTTGCCCTCGACGTTGGCGGTCACCGGGTACGTGTCGAGGCCGCCCAGGCCGTCGAGCGCCAGCGCCTCCTGGAGCTCGGGCCAGAGCGCGGCGCCGGCCTGGCGGTTGCCGTAGGCGAGCGCGGCCGCGTCGAAGATCTCGGTCGGGAAGTAGACGTCGTTCAGGCCGACCGGCTCGTAGACGTGGCGCGCCGGGAAGCCCGGCAGCGGGCGGCGCGCGAGGCGCGCCATCGACGCCATGGGCTCGGCGATCTCCCAGCCGACCGAGATGAGGGCGAGGCCCGGGTGCAAGAAGGTGAGCTGGGTCTCGTCGGTCGCGAACACGCCGCCCACGAAGCCGCGTGCGCCGGCGATGAGGTCGGTGTCGAGGATCATCTTGCTCCAGTAGCCGCCCGCGCCCGTCGGCACGAGCGCGCCCAGGCGCGGCTCGACGGCGCCGATCATGTTGGTGTACATGCCGCCCATCGACTGGCCGCCGGCGGTGATCCTGGTCGCGTCGAAGCGGTGCATGGCGACGCCTGAAGGCAAGGTCGGCCCGGCGCAGCCGGCGAGTGCGGCCGGCGGGATGCGCAGCTCGAGGAGCGCGTCGAGGAGCAGGCGCTGCTCGATCACGCCCTGCTGGAACGTGAACGGGAACGCGCCGAGGTTGAGCAGGTTGAGGTACTCGTAGTCGCTCGCGTTGGCGTAGCGCTCGGGGTTCAGCGGCAAGGCCGACGCGGCGGCGGCGATGCCGTGGCGCGCGACGACGTAGCCCGGCCCCTCGCCGACGACGGGCTGGCCGCCGACGGTCAAGGTCTTGCCCAGATCGACGAGGCCGCTCGAGAGGCCGCCCGAGCCGTGGAAGAACTGGTAGAGCGGCCACCCCGCCGCCGGCATCTCGCCCGCGGGGATCGTGATGACCAGCGGCGCGGTGAGGTCGCCCTGCTTCACGGGCACGCCGTCGCCGTCGAGGACGAAGGCGCCGTCGGTCGAGAACGGCGCCACGCCGGACTGGAACTGCGGGAAGGTGACGTCGGCGAGGAGCTCGCAGTAGCCCTGGTGCGCGGCGCCGTCGACCGGATCGAGGCGGATGTTGGTGATGACCGCGTCGTGGGCGGCACGCAGCGCCTCGCTGCGCGCGTGGAGGAGCGCGACCTCGTCGCCGGTGGTGAACACGGTCGCGGTGAGGACGTCGTCGCGCGCGACGCCGAGGTCGTCGAGCACCGGCCACAGCGGCGCGTAGACCGCGGCCAGCTCCGCGCCGCGCGGCCCCGCCGGCGTGCGCCCGGCCGCCAGGTCGGCGATCGCGCGCGGCGGCGCGACGCCCGGCGCCACCGCGCGGCGCACGACGACGGCGTACGTGGTCGACGGCGCGTTGACCCAGCCGGGGCGCGGGCCGACGCCGAGGAGGAACGCGGCGGCGGTGTCGTCGGGCTGGAGCGTCTGCGCGACGATGGGGACGAGCGAGCCGCGCGCGGGCGAGTCGGGATCGATGTCGACGTAGAGGATCGGCGCGTCGGGAGTCGCCGCGATCAGCTCCGACACGGTGCGGGCCGGCAACGCCTCGGCGAAGCGGAAGTACGCGCTCGCCATCACGGCGAAGCCGCGGCGCGCGTCGGCCAGCGCGGTCAGCTGCGTCACCAGGCGGTTGTTGCCCTTGTTGGGGAAGCCGGCGTACGCGGCGGTGCCGTCGGCGTCGAGCCGCAGGTCCGACGGGAACGGGAAGTCGAAGAACGTGTCGCCGGCGAGCTCGCCCTCGAGGTCGAACAGCGCGCCCGGCGCCTCGTCGTCACCGCCGCCGCAGGCCGCCAGCGCGCTCGCCAGCGTGCATGACAGGGAGCACAGGAAGCGGCGTGGCGACAGCATCCCCCGAGGAGACGCCGCCGCGCCGCCGCTGTCAACCAACGAGCGTGCGGCGCGCGCCCGTGATCCGGGGCGTGGCCGCGACCTCGCGCACCAGCCGTCCGACCATGTCGGGAACCCGGGTGCGCCCGCCGGCCACGCGCGTGCCGAACTGCGCCAGCATCGCCGCGTCGGCCTCGGAGACGTTGTCGCCGGTGACGACGATGAGCGCGCCCTTCATCTCGTCCAGGCCGCGCGCGTACATGACCAGCTCGAGCGCGTTCATGCCCCCGGCCATCTTGCCGAGGGTGGCGTCGATCAGCACCAGGTCGGGGCGGTCGCGCGTGAGCTTGGCGGCCGCCTCCTTCCCGTCGCGCGCAGCGTCGACCTGCGAGCGCGGGTGCGCGCGCCGCACCGCGCTCCACAGCTGGCGCACGCGATCGCCGTCGTCGTCGACGACGAGCACGCGCACGCTGCGCTTGCCGGCCTGCGCGCGCTCGTTGACGATCTCGAGCTGCTCGACGACGCTGGCCGCGTCGTACGGCCGCGCCGCCGGATCCTTGGCCAGGAGCTCGCCCACGAGATCGGCGAGCTCGACCGGCAGGTCGGTGCGAACTTCCGCGAGCGCCGGCGGGCGCTGGTGCACGTGGCCGAACATGGTCGCCTTGATGGTCTCGCCGCCGAACGGCGCCTGCCCGAGCGCCAGCTCGAGCGCGAGGCAGCCGAGCCCGTAGAGGTCGATCGACGCCACCGCGGCCGGATCGGCGGCGCTCTTCTGCCCGGTGATCACCTCGGGCGCGAAGCACACGCCGGCGGGTCCGATCGACGGGAGCTGGCCGAGCGAGAAGCGACCGAAGACGACGCGCTGATCCGCCGTGATGAGCACGGTCTCGGGCGCGAGGTCACCGACGGCGAAGCCGGCCTGGTGCACCGACGCGAGCGCGCGCGCCGCGGCGAGGACGAGCGACACCAGCTCGGTCGCGCTCGGCCGCGCGCCGGTGGCGGCGATGGCGCGCAGGTGATCGCGCGCCGTGACGCCGTCGATGTACTCGCCGGCCAGGTACTCGGCGCCGCGATGGTTGCTGACGCCGAACACGGCCGCCGCGGCGGTGCCGCGCGCTGCCACCGCCGCGCATCGCCGCGCCTCGGGGACGAGCGACGGCGTGCCCGGATCGCGCCACGCGACCTTGAGCACCGCGGCGCGCTCGACGAGCATGTCCCAGACCTCGAACACGCTGCCGGCGTCGGCGCGCGCGATCTCGCGCCGCACCGTGTACGTCGAGCTGATGACCTCGCCGATGCCGAGCGCGGGCTCCGGGCTGTCGCGGAACCCGGTCGGCGCCTGGAACGTGCGACCGCCGGTCGAGCCCGGGCTCGTACCGGGCTGCAGCGGAAACTTCTGTCCCTTCCAGCTCATGCCGTGCGAATCCATCTTACCGCGTCGGACGCTTCTCGCGGCGGTCCTCGACCACGCGCCACATGTACCAGGCGGCCAGCGAGCGCCAGGGCCGCCACGGCTCGGCGACCCGCGCGAGGCGCTGGCCCTCGGGCATCGCCCGCATGCGCAGGAAGTACTGGAGCCCCTGCCGCACGCCGAAGTCGCCGACCGGCCAGACGTCGGGGCGTCCCAGGCCGAACATCGCGAACATGTCCACCGACCACGGGCCGATGCCGCGGATGGGGAGCAACATCGCCGACAGCTCGGCGTCGCTGGCGGCGAGGAGCGCCTTCGGCTTCACCCGCCCGTCGGCGAAGTGCGTCGCGAGGTCGATCAGCGCGAGCGCCTTACCGCGCGACAGCCCGGCCGGGCGCAGGCTCTCCGGCGTGGCGGCCGCGAGCGCCGCCGGCCGCGGGAAACGCGCGCTGCCGAACCGGGCGCAGAAGCGCTTGTAGATCGTCGCCGCCGCGGCGCCGGCGAGCTGCTGGTAGATGATGGCGCGCCCGAGCGTCTGGAACGGATCCTTGGTCGGCGTCAGATCCGGAACGCCGTGGCGCTCGACGAGCGGGGCGAAGCGCGGCTCGACCCGCTGGAGATGCGCCGCGGCCGCGGCCACGTCATAGGTCATCCGCCGCTGTTGCTACCACACCTCGCGCGGTCCGGATCGTGTGGCGGTGGACGTCGAACGCGTCGGCGGCGCCCGGCTCGCTGCGCCGCCAGAACGCGTCCCACGCGGCGCGGGCGCGGTGGGCGAGCGGCGCCGGCGCCGGCGGGAACATCAGCTCGACGACCGCGTTCAGGCTCATCGCCGCGACGTTGCGCTCGCGATCGAACGGGATGCCGGCGGCAGCGTAGGCGACGCCCAGCCCGGCGAGCTGCTTCTTGCGCACGCTGTCGATGATCTGGCGCGGATCGACGCCGAGGGTGACGAAGTCATCGCGCACGAGCTGCAGCTCGGTGAGCGCCCAGTACATGAGGCGGATCTGGAAGGTCACGAGCCGCACCCCCTCGCGGCGCGACATCGCGGCGAGCAGCGTGGGCAGGAACTGCATGCCGAGGCCGACGTGGCGCGCCTCGTCGCGCTCGTAGTAGCGCAGGAGCTCGGTGAGCACGGGCTCGACCTTCGCCTCGCGCACCGCCTGGAAGAGGCCGAGCGCGATCGTCTCGATCATGAGCTGCATGCCCATGAGCTTCGCGGCGAGGTCGTCGGTGTCGAGGACGAGATCGAGCAGCGCCTGAGGCGCGCGGTCGAGGCGACCCGGCTTGAAGCCGAGCGCGACGAGATAGTCGTGCATCACGTAGAAGTGGCGGGCCTCGTCCATCGCCTGGCTGGTCGCCGCCATCTTGGCCTCGAGCGGGACGAGCCGATCGGCGAGCTGCGCCGAGATCTTCCACGCTGCGAGCTCGCCCCAGAGGATGATCGTGAAGACGCGCTCGAGCGCCTTGCGCTGCCGCTCGTCGACGTGGACGCCGCCGTGCTTCGCGAGGAGCTCGCCGAGGACGTCCTTGCCGTCCCACGCGAGCTCCTGCCCGCGGTGGTAGATGTTCTCGCACTTCGCCAGCCGCCGGGCCTCGTCGGCGGAGCGGGCGAGATCGAACATGTCGTAGCGCAGCTGCGACGTCCCGAATCCTGCGATCGCCATGCGCGGTCCTCCTGCTGGCCGAACGGCCGACTGACTGCCGTTCAATAATACCGTGAGATGCCACGAGATGCTCGATCGGCTCGTGCTACGACGAGCCGACGTGACCGCGTACGCGCTCGTGCTCGCCTCCGCGTTCCTCCACGCGGCGTGGAACGCGCTGGTCAAGAAGAGCGCCGATCCGACCGCGGCGGTGCACGCGGTCGTCGCCGCGGCGGGCGTGGTGGCCGCGGCCGTCGCGGTGGTCGAGCTGGCCGTGGTCCCGGGGACGACGCTGACCGCGCGCGCCGCCGTGCTCGGCGCGGTCGCCGGCGCGCTCGAGGCCGGCTACTTCCAGACGCTCGGACGCGCCCTCGCCGCGGGGCCCCTCGGGCCGGTCTACACGATCTCGCGCGGCACGGCGGCGATCGCCGTCTGGCCGATCTCGATCGTCGCGCTCGGCGAGAAGCTGACGCTCTTCTCCGGCGCGGGCAGCGCGCTCGTGCTCGCCGGGCTCGCCGCGTCGTCGCTCGAACGAGGGACCTCGCGGACCGCGGTCCTGTGGGCGCTGGCGACGGCCGCGTTCATCGCCGGCTATCACTTCGCCTACAAGGCGGCGCTCCTCACCGGCTCGTCGCCGGCGCTCATCTTCTGCGTCGCGATCGCCGTCGCCGCCGGCCTCGGCGCGATCCTCGAGGGCACGCGCTACCGGCGCGCGCTCGCCGGCGCGGTCGCGAACGCGCCGCTCGGCACGCTCGGCGGCGGCGTCATCTGCGCGGCCGCGTTCCTCCTCTTCATGTACGCGCTCCAGGACGGCGGCGCCGGCTACGTCTTCACGCTCCGCAACACCTCGGTGCTCTGGGCGACGGCCCTCGCGTTCACCATCGGCGACCGCCCCGGCCCGCGCCAGCTCGCCGGCGCGGCCCTCGTCTTCGCCGGCGCCGCGCTCATGGGCCTGGGCCGCTGACGCTCCTGCGGCCGCGTGAGGGGCGTGGGGCGGCGAGAACGCCCGATGCGTGAGGCGCTGGACCGTACTGTTCGCGCTGGGCGTCGTGTGCACGTGGCGCGCGGGTAGGTCGCCGCGCACGCGTGATAGCCACGATGCGCGAGTCGACGAAGGCTCTACGCCGGCAGGTGCGGGATCCTCGTGTACGGCTTCACGCCCGCCCGCGGCTCTGCCCGGTCGTCACGCCGCCCGCGATCAGGTGCGCGAGCCGCAGCGGCTCCGGCACGTTCCCGTGCAAGGTCGTCGCCTTCAACAAGGCCGCCGTCTCCGGCCGCGTCAGCCCGACGCGCTGCACCCACATCGGCCCGATCTGCTCGAGCGCCCCGGCCGCCTGGACGAGCTTCCACTTGCGCGCGCCGCCGCGCGTCCGCTCGCGCAGCGCCTCCTCGACGAGGTTCAGGCGCGGATGCCGGCGCACCGCGACCACCACCGGCACGTCGAGCTCGCGGCTCAGGCGGTGGATGTCGACGACGTTGAACCCCGCCAGCGCGATGCCCTGCAAGAGCACCGCCCGCACGTGCTGCTCGAACTTGCCGCCGCTCACCAGCCGCACCAGCTCGTCGGTCGCGTTCACGCCGTCGCGCCGGACCTTGCCCGACACGACGCCGTCGAGCCGCGTGCGCGAGCACACCGCGCCCACGACGCGCACGTCGCCGTAGTGCTCGTGCGCGAACGGCGCGTCGTCGAACCCGACGACGTTCGTGATCGGCTTGCCCACTACGGGGGACCGTAGCGCAGCGCGAGGCCGCCGACACCGACGATGAACACCTCGCCCGTCGGTGCAACCCAGACGTGGAACAGCGGGTTGGTCGTCGGGACCGCGACCTGCTCGAACGCGTTCACGCCGTCCGAGAAGTAGACGAGACCGTTGGTCCCGACCACCCAGATCCCCGACGGCGTGGCGAACACGTCGAAAAGGTTGCTGGTCGTCGGGCTGGCGAGCTGGGTCCAGCTCCCGCCGCTCCGCCGCAGGATCTTGCCGCCGGCGCCGACGGCGTACGCGACCCCGCCGGTCATCGCGTGGACACCGCGCAGATCCCCGATGACGGTG
Source organism: Myxococcales bacterium UBA2376 (assembly GCA_002344285.1). Taxonomy (GTDB): domain Bacteria; phylum Myxococcota_A; class Polyangia; order Haliangiales; family Haliangiaceae; genus UBA2376. The sequence goes on along the minus strand of DDTA01000003.1, from coordinate 10,822 downwards.
CTGTTCTCGGGCGACCAGGTGCTCCCCTGCCAGTGCAGGATGGCGCCGCCCTCGCCGACGGCATAGATGTCGTTCGCCGAGCTCCCATGGATCGCCGCCAGATCGGCGGTCCCGTGGATCGACGCCGACCAGCTGTTGCCGTCGTGGCGAAGGATGTAGCCGTCGAGGCCGACCGCGAAGACGTTGGTCGAGGAAGCGCCCCAGACCCCGTAATAGTAGATGCTGTTGCCAGTGGGCGCGGTCTCGGACGTCCAGCTGCCGGCGCCGTCCTTGCGCGTCAGGACGCCCCAGTCGCCGACGGCCCACGACCGGCTCCCGTTGGTCCAGACGCCGAACAGGTAGAGGAACGTCCCCGCGGGCTGGGTTTGCCAGGTGGAGCCGTTCCAGCGGATGATCGTCCCGTCCTGGCCGACCGCGTAGACGTCGTTGGCCGCGGTCCCGAAGACGTCCTCCAGCAGGACGGTGACGTTGGTCGTCGTCACCTGCCACGTCCACGGGGGCGGCGCATCGATCGGCGGCGCGTCGACCGTGGCATCGATCGGCGGCGCGTCGACCGAGGCGTCGATCGGCGGCGCGTCGACCGAGGCGTCGATCGTCGGCGCGTCGACCGTCGCATCGATCGGCGGCGCGTCGATGGCGGCGTCGACCTCCGCCGCGTCGATCGCCGCATCGACCGCCGCATCGGGCTCGGCGGCGTCGGCGCCTGCGGCGTCGATGGCGCTCGCGTCGAGCTCTCCCGGCTGCTTCTCCGGGAACGTGCACCCCGCCATCACCAGCGCGAGCGCCACGCCCGGCACGGCCGCTCCCCAGCGACGGAGGTCGCTCACATCGCCCCCGTCAGCGTGACGCCGACCCGGTCCTCCCCGACGAGCGGCACGACCCCGACACCGCTGCGATCGCGACGGTCGGGCGCCCCCACGATCCAGAGGGTCGCGCCCGTGGCGACGAACAGCCCGCCGGCCACGAAGAGGACAGTGGCCTTCGTGCCCGTCGAGCGCGCCTCGCGATTGAGTCGCAGCCCCTCGGCATCATTGCAGGTCGTGGTCGGACAGATGGCATCGGAGTCGGCCTGGTACCCGCCCGCCTTCAAGCCGAGCACGACGCCTCCGCCGAGCGCCAGCAGGCCCGCGCCGGCGACACCCAGCGACGCCTTGCGCAGCGACGTCAGCGAGCCGGCCGGCCGATCGACCGGCGGCTCGATCACCGGCGAGGACGCGGCGTGGACGGATGACGCCCCGCCGGCCGATGCCTCGGTCAGCCGCGGGATCTCGAGCTCCTCGCGATCGAGCTCGGTGGCCACCGCCACGCGCGCGCTCCACGCCACAGTCCCCGGCGCGCGCGCGACGATCTCGTACTCGCCGCCGTCGAGATACTGGGGGCTGCCCCACTGGGCCTCGTCGAGCAAGACCCCGTTGCGCATGATCTCCAGCCCGCTCACCCGGCTGCTGTCGGGTACGACGATCCGCAGCGAGGAGAGGCGCGGCTGGAGCGCATCGACGCGCAGCCGGGACGGCTCGACCAGCACCGGGTCGGTGCGCGACGCCAGCGTCAGTGCCTGTCGGAACGTCGACCACGCCGACGCGAGCCGACCATCCGCCTCCTGGCATGCGCCGAGGTTCATGAGGGTCACCGCGGACGGCGCGATGCGGTGGCTCGCCTCGAACTTCTTGCACGCCTCGTCGAGGCGGCGCCCGGCCATGAGCGCCTTGCCCTCGTCGAAGAGCTGCTGGGCCTCGATCTCGCGGTCCGCTCGCGCCGGCCACGCCGATGCGAGCAGACACGCGACCGCCGCTGCGATCGTCCGCTTCCCCACGCGACGATGGTACGCCAACGCCGCGCGGGATCCCAGCGAGACGCGCTCGCCTACTTCTTGGCGTCGGCCTTGGCCTTGGCGGCCTTGGCCAGGAGCTCCTCGCCGATGTTCGACGGGACCTCGGCGTACTTGGCGAACTCCATCGTGAACTCGGCCTTGCCCTGCGTCGCCGAGCGGAGCGGCGTCGAGAAGCCGAACATCTCGGCGAGCGGCACCTCGGAGTCGACGCGCGCGCCGCCCTCCTCCTCCTGCGAGCCGATGACGATGCCGCGGCGCTGCATGATGAGCGACAGCATGTTGCCCGAGAACTCGGCCGGGCCCTCGATCGACACCTTCATGATCGGCTCGAGGATGCGGGGCTTGGCGCGCGGGAAGAAGTCGCGGAACGCGCCGCGGGCCGCCTCCTGGAACGCGATGTCGCTCGAGTCGACCGCGTGCGACTGACCGTCGTTGATGGTCACGCGCACCCCGACGACCGGCACGCCCAGGCGCGGGCTCTTGGCGATCATCGACTTGAAGCCCTTCTCGCACGCCGGGATGAACTCGCGGGGGATGGAGCCACCGCGGATCTCGTCGACGAACTCGAACTCGCCGTCGAACGGCTCGGCGAAGCCGGCGACGCGGCCGTACTGGCCCGAGCCACCGGTCTGCTTCTTGTGCGTGTAGTTGAACTCGGTCCGGGCACCGATGGTCTCGCGGTACGCGACCTGCGGCGGGCTGGTGATGACCTCGGCCTTGTACTCGCGCTTCATGCGCTCGATGTACACGTCGAGGTGCAGCTCACCCATGCCGGCGATGATGGTCTCGTTCGACTCGGCGTCGACCCAGCACTGGAAGGTCGGGTCTTCCTTGGTGAAGCGGTTGAGCGCCTTCGACATGTTGATCTCGGCGCCCGAGTCCTTGGCCTTGATCGCGACCGAGATGACCGGCTTGGGCACGAACATCGACGTCATCGCGAGGTTCACGGTGCCGTCGGTGAAGGTGTCACCCGAGTTGCAGTCGATGCCGAACAGCGCGCAGATGTCGCCGGCGCCGGCGTCGGTGATGTCTTCCTTGTCGTCCGAGTGCATGCGCACGAGCCGGCCGACCTTCACCTTCTTGCCGTTGCGGGTGTTGACGATGAAGTCGTCCTTCTTCAGGTGACCCTGGTAGATGCGGACGTACGTGAGCTGCCCGTAGCGGCCGTCCTCGAGCTTGAACGCGAGGAGGACGAGCGGCTTCTTGGGATCGCTCTCGAGGACCTGCGGCGCCTCTTCCTTGTCCAGGTCGAGGGCGACGTTCTCGACCTCGCGCGGGTCGGGGAGGAAGTGGGCGACGCCGTCGAGGAGGATCTGGACGCCCTTGTTGCCGAGCGCCGAGCCCATCATGACCGGCGTGCACTTGAGCGCGATCGTCGAGTCGCGGAGGCACTTGCGGATGACGTCGGGCGTCACCTTGTCCTCCAGCATCGCCTCGGTCATCTCGTCGTTGACCATCGAGAGCTGGTCGAGCATCTGCTCGCGCAGCTTGTCGGCCTCGGCCTTGAGCTCGTCGGGGATCGCCGAGTGCTCGATCTGGTTGCCGTTGTCGCCGTAGAAGCGGATCGCCTGCATCTCGATCAGGTCGACCACTCCCTCGAGCTTGTCCTCGAGGCCGATCGGCATCTGGATCATGACCGGGTGCAGCTTGAGCTTGTCGCGGAGCTGGTCGCGCACGCGGTACGGGTTGGCGCCCGAGCGGTCGAGCTTGTTGACGAACGCGATGCGCGGCACCTTGTACCGGCGCATCTGGCGGTCGACGGTGTAGCTCTGGCTCTGCACGCCGGCGACGCCGCACAGCACCATGATGGCGCCGTCGAGGACGCGCAGCGCGCGCTCGACCTCGACCGTGAAGTCGACGTGTCCCGGGGTGTCGATGATGTTGATGTGGTGCGGCTTGAGGCCGACCTTGGGCGTGGAGCCGCCCCACTGGCACGACGTGGCCGCGCTCTGGATCGTGATGCCGCGCTCGCGCTCGAGCTCCATCGAGTCCATCTTGGCGCCGACGCCGTCCTTGCCCTTCACCTCGTGGATCGCGTGGATCCGCTTGGTGTAGAAGAGGATGCGCTCGGTCAGCGTGGTCTTGCCGCTGTCGATGTGGGCCGAGATTCCGATGTTGCGGACTTTCGAGAGGTCGGTCAGCACAGTAACTCCTGGGCGCGTAAAGGCGCGGGATGACTACCGTGCCTGGCGCCCCGGGTCAAGAGTCCGTATCAGCGCCGCACGTACCTGATTTCATTCGGTTCGTCGGCGAGCCGTCTGCTACCTTGAAGCTCGTGGCGTGCCTCGACGACAACACGGCGGTCGATTTCGCCGCCGGCACGCTCGCCCGGGCCACGACCACGAAGGTCGAGGCCCACCTCGCGACGTGCAAGGAATGCCGGACGCTGGTCGCCCTGCTGGCGCCGGTGCCCGGTGACCACGATTCGGACGTGGTCACCTCGCCCCATGCCGTCGCGCGCGGCAAGCGTCACCACGCGGCGGCGCTGTCGCCGACCGAGCCGCGCGGCAGCGAGCCGAGCCGCCCGCTCGAGCCGGTGGTGGCGGTGGGTGACACCGTCGATCGCTACGTCGTCCTCCGCCGCGTCGGGGCCGGCGGCATGGGCGTGGTCTACGCCGCCTACGACCCGCAGCTCGATCGCAAGGTCGCGCTCAAGCTCCTGCGCACCGGCATCGGCATCGCCGAGGGCGAGGCCAAGGCCCGGCTCGTGCGCGAGGCGCAGGCGATCGCCCAGCTCAGCCACCCCAACGTCGTCGCCGTCTACGACGTCGGCAACACCCGCGAGGGCGACGTCTACCTCGCCATGGAGTTCGTCGAGGGCGACACGCTCACGCAGTGGCTCCACCGCTGGGAGCGGCCGTGGCGCGACACGCTCGACGTCTTCCGCGAGGCGGGGCGCGGGCTCTCGGCCGCGCACAGCTCGGGCCTCCTCCACCGCGACTTCAAGCCCGACAACGTGCTGGTCGGCTCCGACGGGCGCGTGCGCGTCACCGACTTCGGCCTCGCGCGCTCGCTCGTGACCGGGCACACCGACGACAGCGTGCGCTTCGCGCTCACCGCCGCCGGCCCGCTGCGCGTGACGCTCACGGCGACCGGCGCGGTGATGGGCACGCCGCGCTACATGGCGCCCGAGCAGCTGCGCGGCGCCGACGTCTCGGCCGCCGCCGATCAGTTCAGCTTCTGCGTCGCGCTCTACGAGGCGCTCTACGGCGTGCACCCGATCGCCGGCGACACCGCGGTCAAGATGGTCGAGGAGAACGCGCGCGCCCAGCCGCCGCCCGAGGACTCCACCGCGCCGCCGTGGCTGTGGCCGGTGCTCGCGCGCGGCCTCGATCCGCAGCCGCACAAGCGCTTCCCGTCGATGGCCGCGCTGCTCGTCGAGCTGACGCCGCCGCAGCCGTCGCCGCGGCGGCGCACGTACATCGCCATGGCCGGCGCCGCGGCGCTCGTGCTCGGCGGGGCCGCCGCCGCCACCGTGCTCGCGCCCAAACCGGAGTTCGACAACACGAAGATCGCCGTCCTCGAGCAGCAGGTGATCGAGCTGCAGACCGCGCTCGCCGAGACCGAGCGCGAGCGCGGGATCCTCATCGCGCGCGTCGAGGACGCCCAGGGCGATCGCGAGAAGATCGAACGCCTCGTCAACGAGCTGGTGGTGAAGACCCAGCGGATCCAGGAGCTCGAGACCGAGCTGCAGAGCATCGCCAAGAAGCTGCCCCGGCCCCTGCCGCCGCCGCCCAAGCCCCGGTTCCGCGACGAGGGAGGCGTGTCCCAGAAGATCATCTCCGACGGCGTGAACCTCAAGCTCGAGCGCTTCGCCGGCTGCATGCGCGAGTGGGACGAGCGCTCGCCGGGGACCGCGGCGACCGTCACGATCGGCTTCGCCATCGATCCCGACGGCAAGGTGCGCGACGCGTCGACGACCGGCCTCGACGACCGCATCGTGCCGCAATGTCTGGCGACCGCGGTCGCGTCCATCAAGTTCCCGATCTCCCAGCACGTGACCCGCGTGAACATCGAGGTGAAGTACATCGAGGGCCAAACGCGCGTGGCCACGAGCCGTCTCGGCACCGAGGACCCCCCACCTCGGATCGACAACTGACTGCCACCCCCGGTCAGTGACGGATTCCATTCACCCCGCGAGCCGATCTGTAGTATTCGGCGGCCATGACTCGACTTGCGGTCGTCCTGCTGCTCGTGCTCGTCCCCAGCGTCGCCTCGGCGGAAGCGCCGTGGATCACGGACCCGGACAGGTTCGACGACCCCGCCGGCCTGCCGTCGGGCGGTGAGAAGGGTTACATCCGGGCGCCGTCGTCGGCGTTCCCGCACGGCGGGCTGGTCTCCGACATCATCTACGTCAACCGCTGCACCGGGTGCCCGGGAGACAACTGCGGCTGCGTGTTCACCAAGTCGTCGATCAACGACGCGACCTCGAACCAGACCTACATCGGTGGCGTGCAGGCCGGGCAGACGATGACGATCACCGAGTTCTCCCACCCGCAGGCGGTGTGGGACGAGCTCATGACCTGCCTGCGCAACGTCTACTCGCCGTACGACGTGATGATCACCGACGTCGATCCCGGGCTCACGCCGCACCACGAGGCGGTCGCCGCCGGCCGCGGCAGCGACATGATGCTGACCGGGGTGCTCGGCGTCGCGCCGATCGACTCGAACCAGTGCGAGCCCAAGAACAACGTCGTCTCGTTCTCGTTCGCCAACGCGCACGGGCCCGTCGCCGGCCTGTCGACCGCCGAGCACCTGTGCTGGACCGTCGCCCAGGAGAGCGCGCACGCGTTCGGCCTCGACCACGCGCTCGACTGCAGCGACCCCCTCACCTACCTCTTCACCACGTCGAGCGGCCAGGGCTGCGGCATCCGGTACTTCCGCAACAAGCTCATCGACTGCGGCGAGGACATCGCCCGCAACTGCGTGTGCGGCGGCACCAAGCAGAACTCGCACGCCAAGCTGCTCGCGGTGCACGGCACGGGCACGACCCCGCCGCCGCCCGCGGTCGACCTCACGACGCCGATGAACGGCGCGAGCGTGCAGGCTGGCTTCAGCGTGGTCGCGAACGTCGTCGACCCGCGCGGCGTCGGCCGCGTCGAGGTGCTCATCAACGGCTACAAGTGGGCCCAGGCCGAGGGCGTCACCAACCGCACCTCGTACCTCATCCCGACGCCGACCGAGGTCCCCGACGGCGTCCTCGACATCGAGGTGCGTGGCTGCAACGACCTGAACGCGTGCGCGAGCGACACCACCCGTGTCACCAAGGGCGCGCCGTGCACGTCGGCCGACAGCTGCGCCGCCGGTCAGCGCTGCGACGGCGAGGGCCGCTGCCTCTGGGATCCGCCGGTCGGCCAGCTCGGCGACGACTGCACCTTCGCGCAGTACTGCTTGTCGGGCGTGTGCGCCGACATCGGCGGCGGCACGATGGCGTGCACCGAGGACTGCTTCGGTGGCCCCAACGATCAGTGCCCCGACGGCTTCGCCTGCACCGGCGCCACCGGCCAGATGGGCGTCTGCGCCCCGCCGCCCGAGGAGACCGGCTGCTGCTCGGTCGGCGGCGAGTCGAACCGCATGGCGCTCGCCGTGAACCTCGGCCTCGGCGCCATCGTCGGCCTGATCGCGATCCGGCGCCGCCGCCGCCGGAGCCGCTGATGCGCGGTGCGCAGCTGGTCGCGGCCGGCGTGCTGGCGGCGCTCGTCGGCGGCGCGCAGCCTGCCGCCGCCGAGACCACCCCGGTCACGGCGATCCACCAGATGATGATCCTGGAGTCGGGCGACAAGAACTACCGCCTGTTCCACGGCGCGATCTGGCTCGATCACGACAAGGCGACCCAGAACTACCGCTGGGGCGGCGCGCAGTGCGCGGGCAAGGATCTGAGCGCGTCGAACGTGCAGATCCTGTTCGCGGCGTTCCGCAGCGAGTACGCGGTCTCGCTCGAGTACGCGGTCACCGAGCTCAAGGGCAAGCAGTTCCGCTGCATCACGGGCTTCACGATCTCCAAGACGTGATCGAGTCGATCATGACGCGCTCGAACGTCGTCGGCCTCGCCGCGCTCCTCCTCCTCCTCCTCCTCGCGCCCGGGCTCGCGTCGGCAGGCCCCGCCGGCCGCACCGGGTATGTCACGGCGCCGAGCTCGGCGTTCGTGCGCACGCCGGGCGGGCTGGTCTCCGACATCATCTACTTCAACCGCTGCACCGGCTGCCCGGGTCCGAGCTGCGGCTGCGTGTTCATCAAGGGGTCGATCAACGACGCCACGTCGAACCAGACCATCATCGGTGGCGTCCCGGCGGGGACACCGATGACGGTCACCGAGTTCTCGCACCCGCAGGCGGTGTGGGACGAGTTCATGGCGTGCATGCGCGACGTGTACCTGCCGTACGATGTCGTCATCACCGACGTCGATCCCGGCCTCACGCCGCACCACGAGGCGGTGGTCGCCGGGCGCGGCCGCGACATGATGCTCACCGGTGTGGGCGGCGTCGCGCCGCTCGACTCCAGCACCTGCGAGCCGCAGAACAACGTCGTCTCCTTCACCTTCGCCAACCAGTTCGGCGGCGGCGCCGGGCTGACGATCGCCCAGCAGCTCTGCTGGGTGGCGGCCCAGGAGTCGGCGCACGCCTTCGGCCTCGATCATGCGCTCGACTGCACCGATCCGCTGACGTACCTGTTCCTGTCGCCGAGCGGCGGCAGCTGCGGCACGCGCTACTTCCGCAACAAGCTGGTCGACTGCGGCGAGAACACGGCCCGCCCGTGCGTGTGCGGCGGCGACAAGCAGAACTCGCACGCCAAGCTGCTCGCCGTGCACGGCACGGGCGCGATCCCGCCGCCGCCGACCGTCCAGGTGACCATGCCAGCCGACGGTGCGACGGTGGGCGCGTCGTTCGCCGTCGTCGCCAGCGTGGTCGAGCCGCGCGGCGTGAACCGCGTCGAGGTGCTCGTCAACGGTTACGAGTGGGCGCAGGTCGAGGGCGAGGTCGGCCGCACCTCGTACCAGATCCCGGTCCCCGCCGAGGTGCCCGACGGCATCCTCGAGATCGACGTGCGCGGCTGCAACGACCTCGACGCGTGCGCGACCGATCGCACGACGGTCACCAAGGGCGCGCCCTGCGCGAGCGCCGACACCTGCGCGGCGGGCCAGCGCTGCGACGCCGGCCGCTGCCTGTGGGATCCGCCGACCGGCAACTTCGGCGACGCGTGCACCTATCCGCAGTTCTGCGTCTCGGGCGTCTGCGCCGACATCGGCGGCGGCGAGCTGGCGTGCACGGAGGACTGCTTCGGCGGCCCCAACGATCGATGCCCGGACGGGTACGCGTGCTCGGGCGCGACGGGCCAGATGGGCGTGTGCGCGCCGCCGCCGGTCGAGACCGGCTGCTGCCTGAGCGACGCCGGCCGCGCGGACGGCGGACGCTCGCTCGCCGTGAACCTCGGCCTGGGCGCGCTGGTCGGCGTGCTGGCGCTGCGTCGCCGCGGACGCCGGCGCCCGCACGACGCGCGCGTCTGACCCGGCGTATGCTGCCGCGCATGCATGCCCTGCATGACGTGCCGCTGCCCGACGATCTCGAGCCCTTCGTGCCCGCGGTGATCGAGATCCCGCGCGGCTCGAAGCTCAAGTACGAGATCGACAAGCAGACCGGCCTCCTCGTCCTCGATCGCGTCCTCTACTCGTCGGTGCACTACCCGGCGAACTACGGCTTCATCCCGCGCACGCTCGCCGACGACGGCGACGCGCTCGACATCCTCGTGCTCATGCAGGAGCCCGTCGAGCCGCTGACCATCGTGCGCGCCCGCGCGCTGGGCGGCCTCAAGATGCGCGACGACAAGGGCGAGGACGACAAGATCGTGGCCGTCTGCATCGACGACCCGGCGTTCGCGCACTACACCGACCTCGCGCACCTGCCGCCGCACCTCATGCTCGAGCTCGATCGCTTCTTTCGCGACTACAAGCTCCTCGAGGGCAAGGAGACCGTCGTCGACCACCCCTACGACCGCGCCACCGCCCTCGCGGTCATCCGCGCGTCGCGCGACGCCTACGGCGAGGGCGTCACTTCTTCTTGAGCAGATCGGGGAGCTGAGGCGCCCGTTACGCAAGGAAGGCGTCAGGCCTCGGGGCTGATGATTCAACACATCGTGGTTCGCCCGACCGGTGGAGCCGCGAGCGCCACTGCCAGCGTGAGCGCGAGCTGATCGAAGGTTCCTTCCGAGCACCGGAACGGGTGCACCGGCGTCAGGACGGCGAGGGCGGCGCGCAAGCGCGCCTCGAAGGTGGCCGCCGGAAGCGCGGTCGTCGAGGCCATGGCGCGTCTCACCTCGGCCGCCGCGAAGCCCAGGCCGCGCAGCGCAAGGATGACCTCGGCGTCGACCTCGGCGTCGAAGGGTCGGGCCGAGGTGGCACCGTCAGGCGTGCTGGCGGAGATCTCCTCGGCGGTCGAGTGCCCGGGCGGTGGCTCGGTCGGCCGTGCGTCCGTCGTGGACCGCGCCGCCCCGCCGCCCCGGCGCTCACGCGCCTGCTCGCGCTTCGCGCGCATGAAGTCGGCGCCCAGGAGACGCTCCGCCTCGTACTGGTTATGGGGCGCGCAGAGCCATCGCATCCCCTCGACGGTCGGCTGACCGCCGCGGCACACCATCGTCTTGTGATCGAGCTCGAGGAACCCTCGCTCTGTACAGCGCACGCCGTCATCACTCACGAAGGCGCACTGCTCGGCGTCGCGTTCGCTGACCACACGCCGGACCTCGCTGGGCACGTAACGCGCATCGGCGTCCTCGCCACGCGCCTTCGCCTTGCGCGGCCGCGACGTCTTGCCGAACTTCTGCTTCTCGAGCTTCTCGAGGAGCGCGTCGAGGGCGAGATCGAGGACCTCGGCCAGCTCGCCGCTGGGGTGGCGATGGCGCAGGAGCGCCTGGGCGCGCAGGAGCTTGTCGCGGGTCGCGCCGTCGATGGTGACCTGGAGACCGTACCGATCCGGTGAGCGCGCCTGGATCCGCGCCGGA
>DDTA01000259.1 GCA_002344285.1 Myxococcales bacterium UBA2376 | reverse complement strand
GATGTGCATCGGCGTGGGCCAGGGGATCGCCATCGTCCTGGAAGGCGCCTGATCCGTCAGCCGGAACGGTCCGACCACGCATATTTTTTCGCAACGAACCCGACCGCTCGGCCGACGAACGAGTTACGACGTAACGTCCCCAGGTCCCCATGGTCTCGGAAGAGCTCACCCGCGCCCAGCGACTCGTCGGGAGGATCCTCGACGACAAGTTTCGGCTGCGTGCGTGTATCGGGATCGGCGGCTCCGGAGTCNNCGCGGCGGCCTCGATCGCGCAGGTGCACAAGGCCGTCGTGGTCGGCAAGGACGGCCAGCGCCGCACCGTCGCCGTCAAGATCCTCGCGGAGGAGCTGGCGAGTGACCCGCGGCTGGTCAAGCGCTTCCACGACGAGGCGCTCGCCGCCAGCCGGCTGAACCACCCCAACACCGTCTCGATCATCGACTACGGCCAGACGCCCGACGGGCTGCTCTACATCGTGATGGAGTACCTGCGCGGGCCGACGCTCACGCACCTGCTCTCGCGCGAGCACCCGCTCCCCGTCGCGCGCGTGCTCGGCATCGTGTCGCAGGTGCTTTCGGGGATCGAGGAGGCGCACGCCGCCGGCGTCGTCCACGCCGATCTCAAGTGCGACAACATCGTCGTCGAGCAGCGCCGCACCGGTCACGACAGCGTCAAGGTCGTGGACTTCGGCATCGCGCGCCTGGTCAACGCGCCGCGCGATGGCGAGGACCGCAACATCTGCGGCACGCCCGAGTACATGGCGCCGGAGATCATCTCCGGGGCGCCGCCGTCGTTCGCGAGCGACCTCTACGCCGTCGGCATCGTGCTCTACGAGCTCCTCTCCGGGCAGACGCCGTTCGTCGGTGGCACCGCGGTCGACATCCTGACCCGCCAGCTCAAGGCCGAACCGCCTGCGCTGGGCCTCGCGGTGCCCAACCTGCCGCCGGGCGTGCAGCCGCTGGTGTCGCGCGCCCTGGCCAAGAAGCCGGCCGATCGCTTCACCGACGCCGCCGAGATGCGCGACGCGATCGACGAGCTCGTCACGCACGCGCTCACCACCACCAAGATCAGCGCGATCGCCGACGAGGTCGCGTGCCCGTCGTGCGGGGATCGCTCCCCCGCCCGCTTCCGGTTCTGTCCGGAATGCGGACACCCGCGCCAGCCGCGGCCGAGCGCCGAGATGCCGGCGGTGCAGCTCCCCGGCGCGCTCGTCGAGGCGCCCGAGGCCCTGGCGCCGGTGTTCCCGCTCCCGCTCGTCGGGCGCGACGCCGCGCTCGACGCGCTCTGCGACTTCCTCTCGGGCAAGACGTCGGCGCCGGCGCTGCTGCTCGTCGGCGACGCGGGCTCGGGCCGCACCTCGCTCCTGCGCGAGGCGTACACGCGTGTCGCCGAGGCGGCGGGCGTGACCATCTTCCAGTCCGACGCCGATCCGAGCGGGGTCGGCTCGACGCTCTACCCGATGCGCGCGGTGATCTCGACGATGCTCGAGCTGCCGCCGGTGTGCGCGCGCGCCGACCTCGACGCGGCGGCGGAGGCCCGCAGCATCTCGCAGCGTGACGTGCCCGGCCTGGCCGAGCTGTTCGGCCACCCCTCGGAGCTGTCCGAGCTCGACCCGCCGATCCGGCGCCGCGAGGTCGTCGCGGCCACGTCGCGCGCGCTCGCGGCGGAAGCGGAGCGCGGCCCGACGGCCGTCGTCTTCGAGGACGCGGAGCGCTACGACCTGCCGTCGCTCGAGCTCCTGCGGCGCATGGTCGAACGCCGCGTCGGCGACGCCCGCATCGTCGTCGTGCTCGACGAGGACCACGCGCGGACGTGGCCGGCCGACTGCATCCGCGTGCGCCTCGATCCGCTCGACGCCGACGACCTCGCGTTCATCGTCGCGCAGCTGCAGCGCGCCGGGCAGGCCGGGATCCCGTCGGTCCTGCAGCTCACCGAGACCACCGGCGGCTCGGCCGCGCACGTCGAGCACCTGCTCCGCTACCTCGTCGAGGGCGGGCTCCTCGAGCAGGCACCGTCGTCCTTGCCCGACCTCGTCGCCGCGCGCCTGGCGATCTTGCCGCGCGACACCCTGGTCGCGATCCAGGCGGTCGCCGTCTTCGGCACCGAGGCGCCGCCCGACGCCGCCGGCCGTATCTCGGCGCTCGGCGACGCCACCGGCAAGGCGCTCGCCGTCGCGGTCGCGGCGGGGCTGGTCACCCTCAACGACGAGGTCGTGCGCTTCGCGAGCGCGCTCATCCGCGACGTCGTCTACGACGCCACCCCGGCGAGCGTGCGGCGCGCGCTCCACCTCGGCGCGATCGACGAGCTGGTCGCGATGGGCGCGTCCGCCGCCGTGCTCGGCGCGCACCACGAGGCCGCCGGCAACCGCGCGAGCGCCGTCGCCCAGCTCGCCGCCGCCGGCGATCTCGCCGCGCGCCAGCTCGACGAGCACGGCGCGGCGCACCTGTACCAGCGTGCGCTGCTCGCGGCGCGCCACGCGCTCTCCGCCGGCGATCTCCCGGCGGCGGAGCTCATCACGATCTCGATCAAGCTCGCCGAGAGTCTGCGCATCACCGGCGAGCTCGCGCTCGCCCGCGGCGTCTTGCACGAGGCCGAGCTGTGGGGCGAGCAGGGCCCGCGCCTGTCGGCGTTGCTCCTGCGCGCGTCGGGTCAGCTCGCGGCGGCGGAGAACGAGCCGTCGGCTGCGATCCCGCACCTCCAGCGTTCGGTCGGCGCGGCGATCGCCACGGGCGAGAGCGACCTCATCGCCGAGACCTACCTCGATCTGGCCGCCGTGCTCATCCGCGTCGGCAAGGGCCCGGCCGCGCGCCGCGAGCTCGAGGAGGCGATCGACATGGTGACGCTCGGCGAGGGGCCGACGTCGCCGCGCGCGCCGCGTAACCTGTGGCGGCTGACGCTCAAGCTGGCCCAGCTCGCCGTGACCGATCAGGACCTGCCGCGCGCCGTCGAGCTCGGCGAGCTGACGCTTGCTCAGGCGCAGCGCACGGGCGCGCGCGCCGGGGCCGCGCGCGTGCAGTCGCTGCTCGCGAGCTGCCACGAGCGCCTCGGCGATCACATCCGCGCCGACCGTCACCGCCGCGCCGCCGTCGAGGAGCTGCGCAAGATGGGCGATCGCCGCGGCACGGCGGAGCTCCTGCTCTACGGCACCGGCCCCGGCCGCACGCTCATGCGAATTTCTCCTGAAGTCCTGCGCGAGGCGCGCGAGCTCGCGATCGAGGTCGGCTGGACCGAGGGCGAAGAACGCGCGCGCAGCGCCGTCAACGACGGCCGCTGAGCTGATAGAGTGCTCGCGCGTGGGCACGATCCTGGTCGTTCAAGCGGATCCGGCGCTGCGGGGAGCCTGGAGCATCACGCTCCGGGCGCAAGGACACGCCGTGCTCGAAGCGTCCGACATCGCGATCGGCGTGCAGCACGCGCGCGAAGGCGGCATCGACGCCGTCGTGCTCGACAGCATCGACCCGGCGCGGACCGCGCGCGCGCTGATCGAGGAGCTCGAGCGTCTGCCCGAGCCGCCGCCGCTCATCCTGGTGTCGTCGTCGCCGCAGGCGCCCGAGCAGTCGGCGCACCTGGGCGCGGCCGCGTTCGTGCCCAAGCCGTGCGCGGCCGACGACGTCGCGCTCGCCGTCGACAAGGTCGTCTCCAGCCGCCGCCCGCGGGCGTTCGACGACGACGAAGACACCGAGAAGCGCCGGCTCGACGAGTTCTGACGCCGAGGCGGCGCGCTACGCGGCGGCCGAGGCCTCGTCGACGACGAGGGCCGCGGTGTTCGCGCGCGGCGGTTTCACCGCGTAGTCGTAGAGGCCGAGGCCGGCCTTCTTGCCCACGTGACCGTTCTGCACCAGGCGGCGCAGCAGCGCGGGCGGACGGAAGCGGTCGTCGCCGAACTCCTTGTAGAGCAGCTTCGACATCGCGTAGACCACGTCGAGGCCGATGAGATCGGCGAGCGCGAGCGGGCCGAGCGGATGGCCGCAGCCGAGGCGCATCGCGGTGTCGACGTGCTCGGCGGGCGCGAGGCCCTGCTCGTAGGCGGCGATCGCGCCGGTGAGCATCGGCACGAGCAGGCGATTGACGATGAAGCCGGTCGAGTCGAGCACCGGCACGGCGGTCTTGCCCAGCGTGGCGACGAACGCCTCCGCGGCGGCGAGCGCGTCGGGATCGGTGGTGGGGAGGTGCGCGACCTCGACGAGGTTCATGGCGGGGACCGGCGAGAAGAAGTGGAGGCCGATCGTGCGCTGATCGTGCGAGCCCTCGGCGAGGTCCGAGATCTTGAGGGTCGAGGTGTTCGACGCGAGGATCGCGTGTGAACGAAGGTGCGGCGCGAGGCTGGCGAACAGCGCGCGCTTGGTCGCGAGGTCCTCGACGATCGACTCGATCACGAGATCGCACTCGGCGGCGGCGGCGAGGTCGGTGGTCGCGGACAGCTGCGCCAGCGCGGCCTCCGCAGCCGCCGCGTCGAGCTTGCCCTTCGCCACGCGCGTGTCGAGCGACTTCTCGACGCGTGCGACGGCGGCGGCGGGGTCGCCTCCCGTGGCGCGGATGAGGATGGTGCGCAACCCCGCGAGGGCGCACACCTCGGCGATCCCCGTGCCCATGAGACCTGCGCCAACGATGCCGACGGTCTTGATCTCGCTCATGTCGATGCCTCCTCGTCGTCGTTTACTGACGAGAAGGCTGACATGTCACCGTTGACTAGTCAATGCATAACTATATGACAGGATTCAGATAACTGGTTTACAGAAACAGATTTGTGTTGATTGTGGATTGTTCTGTAAATCTCGTTTACTCGTCCGCGGATCCGCCCATGGCGGCCGCCGCGGCGATGTCGGACTCCTTCACCTTGGAGGCGTCGAAGCCCCTGGCGCTCTCGATCATCTTGTCGATGGTCTTGTCGAACTCTGCCTTGATGGGCTGGCCGGGCTTGGCCTTGATCCAGCGCAGCGGGTTGATGCGCGCGACCACGACCGGCTTCAGGTAGCCGCTCTGGAAGCCCTGCGCCTTCAGCTTGGCGACGGCGGCGTTCACCAGCTCGTCGAGCTCGAGCAGGCGCTCGGCGTGCTTCTCGGAGACGGCGAGCACGGCCTCGAGCGACTTCTCGCTCCACTCCTCGCACTTGTTGACCACCGAGAGGTACGCGCCTCCCGAGTAGCGGCCGTTCTGCTCGTAGCAGATGCCGATCGTGAGGAACGCGGGCGACTCGAGCTCGAGCTGGAAGTCGCTGTACGGCCGCTTGCCGCTCTGGCCGTCGGCGACGAGGGCGCGCACCATGCGCACGACCTCGAGCGACTTGTCGCGGAGGTTGTGGGCCTTCTCGGTGTTGAGGGCGAGGATGCGGAACGCGACCTCGGGCTCGGGCACGACGAGCGCGGTGATGGCCTTGGCGCCGAGGGCGCGCATCGCGTTGAGGCGGTGCATGCCGTTGGGTGAGCGGAAGCCTTCGGGGGTCGGCACGGTCACGATCGGATCGAGGAAGCGCCCGACCTTGGGGATCACCGTCGCGAGGCGATCGGCGTGCGCCTTCGACAGCTCGCGCTGGTACGGCGTCGGCTCGACCTGGTCGATCGGCAGCATCGCGAAGACGCACCAGTTCCCGCCGAGCGGCTCGCGGTAGTGGCCGATGACCGCGCCGCCGACGCCGGTGATCCGCTGCTCGAGCGCCGCGATCTCCGACGGGGGCGTGCCGCCGACCGCCTCGGTCGCGGCGATGCCGGCGGAGCCGGGCGCGACCTTGGGCTTCCTCGAGGCGCGGGGCTTCTTCTCGCCGGCGGGCTTCTTCGCTACCGACTTCTTCTTGGCTTCGGCCATGCGCGGACTCTAACAAGGATCATGAGAGCGAGGACGAGGGTGGCCGTCCGCCCGCCGCCGCCGTCGCCGCCGCCGCCGTCGCAGCAGCCGCCGCCGGGCGCGAGCGCGGGATCGCCCTCGACGTACACGTGGCTCGTCACCGTGAGGCGGTTGCCGTCGCGCGTGACCTCGACGCGGTAGCGCTCGCGCTCCCCGGAGACCGGGCGCACGAAGCGGGTGACGGCGCCGGTGATCGCGCGGGTCTCGACCTGCACGCCGTCCCGCCACAGCTCGGCGACCGCGCCGACGCCGCCCTCGATCGTCGCCTCGAGCGCGACCTCGCCGACCTCCGTGAGCGTGCCGCCGAGCTCCACCTCCTTGCTCGACTGCGTGTCCCGGGCGACGAGGACGACCATCGGGTCCTCGGGGCCGTGGAAGCGCACGACGGTGCGGCCGCGGAACACGCCGTCGCGGATCGCCTGCTCGGTGAGGGCGTCGGCGAGCACCATCGTCGTCGGGCTGCCGATGCGCGCCGGCAGGGAGCCGGTCTCCATGCCGGCGCGGTGATCGTCGCTGCCGCCGATCGCGGCGAGGGTGTGCCCCGCGTCCTCCTGCTGGTCCCAGAGCGCGAGCGTGCGCGGCGTGAAGAGCGCGGCGGTGAGGTCGGCGTTGCCGGTCTGGATCTCGATCCCGTCGACCCGCTCCCACGGCGTGTCGGCGTGGGTCCAGGCGCAGCCGATGCACAGGTCGCCGAGGTCGAGCGCGGGGTGGTTCACCGAGAACACGCCGGCGCGCGCGTGGACCTCGTCGATGATCGAGGTCGCGGTCACCCCGCCGAGCCCGACGCGGTGATCGATGTAGGCCGTCGTGCCGACGGCGGTCGCGTGCCCGCCGTAGGTGGTCACCTCGGCGCCGGGCACGAGGAGCAGGTCGGGGAGCGTGGCCTGGCGCGCGGCGAGGCGCGGCACGTGCGAGATGGTGTTGTGATCGGTGACGACGATGAAGTCGAGCCCCCGCGCGCGCGCGAGGTCGACGATCTCGTCGAGCGTCGCGGGTGCGTCGCCGCTCTCGCTCGAGTGCACGTGGAAGTCGCCGGCGTACCAGCGGCGCTCGGTCGAGAGCGTCAGCGCCGGATCGTACGGCGCGCGCGGCCCGACGGGGATGGTGGGGGCGTCGCGGAACTCGAGGTCCACCGTGTACTGCCCGGCCTGACCGCCGAGCTTGGCCTTGCCGATCACGAGCGTCCACTCGCCGGGGGTGATCGGGCCGTTGACGTAGCCGCGGGACGACTCGGCGACGCCGATGATCGCCGGCTCGGTGAGGCCGCCGCCCCAGCCGCGGAAGCCGTCGGGGGACCAGACGCCCCAGTCCAGGATCTGGGCGTCGGAGCCGTCGTCGTGCGCGACCGTCAGCTCGACGGTGCCCGCCGGCACCGTGAACGGCACGAGGAGGTAGTCACCGCCGTCGACCGGGACCGGACCGGTCAGCTGCAGGGTGGAGATGACCGCGGCGAGGGCGAGCATGCCCGTGATGGTACCTTCGCGCCGTGAAGTTCGAGCGAGGACATCGTTCCAGGAACGTGGAAGACCGGCGCGGCAACGCGCCGCCCAGGGTCTCGCGCGGCATGAAGGTGGGCGGCGGCGGGGCGATCCTCGTCGCGATCATCGCCCTCATCGCCCAGGCCGCGGGCGTGAACGTGCCCGGGCTCAGCAGCCTGGCCGGTGGCGGTGGTGGCGGTGGTGGCGCCCAGCCGTCGTCGGACGATCCGGCGGTGGGCCAGCAGGGCCCCGACCCCGACGCCGAGCTCTTCGACTTCATCAACTACGTGGTCGACGACATCCAGCCGACGTTCGCGAAGGCGTTCGCGCAGAGTGGCAAGCAGTACCGCGAGGCGAAGCTGGTCGTCTTCCGCGAGGCGGTGAACACCGGCTGCGGGCTCTCGTCGGCGGCGATCGGCCCGTTCTACTGCCCGCCCGACGAGAAGGCGTACATCGACCTCTCGTTCTACAAGCAGCTGCGCGCCGACCTCGGCGCGCCCGGCGACTTCGCCCAGGCCTACGTGCTCGCCCACGAGTTCGGCCACCACTGCCAGCACGTGCTCGGGACCGCCGACATGGTGCGGCGGGAGACCGCGCGCGACCGGTCGCGCGAGAACGATCTCTCCGTGCGCCTGGAGCTCCAGGCGGACTGCTACGCCGGCGTGTGGGCGCACTCGACGGCGCGGCGCAAGCTGATCGAGAACGGCGACATCGAGGAGGCCATCCGCGCCGCCGCCTCGATCGGGGACGACCGTCTGCAGAAGATGGCGGGCCAGCAGGTCAACCCCGAGACCTTCACACACGGCAGCTCCGACCAGCGCGTGCGCTGGTTCAAGCGCGGCCTCGAGCAGGGCACCCTCGAGGCCTGCGACACCTTCGCTGCCCGCACCCCTTGAACGGGGACGGTGTCAACTTTGACAACTTAAGGCGAGGCCTCCCTTAAGTTGTCAAAGTTGACACCGTCCCCATGGAAGGGGAGGGGTTTCAGGGCTTTGCGAGCCAGGTGGTGAGGGCGGGCGAGATCGCGGCGCGGCGAGCGATGCACTGGTCGACGCGCTCGAAGGCCTGGGTGATGCGGCGGGAGGCGCCGCGGAGGGCGCCGAGGTGTTGCTCGACGAGGGGGCGGCGAGCGGCGGCCTCGGGGTCGCAGCCGGAGGCGAGGACGCCGATGAGGGTGACGGCGGTGTCGTTGGGGAGGCGGGCGCGGAGCGCGTCGAGGTGCTCGAGGGTGAAGGCGATGGCGACGGCGCGCTGCTCGTCGCGATCGGCGGCGCCGTGGAGGATGGGGAGCGTATCGCGGAGGTCGAGGGTGGCGTCGAGGGTGAGCGCGAGCGCGGCGCGGAGGCGGGCGGGATCGGGCGTGTGCGCGAGCGCGCGGGCGAGGTCGGCGCGGCGTGCGCGCGAGGTCTCGGCGCGGAAGTCGGTGACGAGCTGATCGGCGACGGCGGGCGAGGCGCGCACCGCGGTGGCCAGGACGTCGCCGCGCGCCGCCTCGGGGAGCTGCTGCCACTCGCGGGCGAGCGTGACGGCCGCCCTGGTCAGCTTCGCGTCGGCGCCGATCGTCGCGGTCACGTGCACGACGCGGCCGCGCATCGCGTCCTTCTGGATGTCGTCGTCCCTGGCCGGCAGCCAGCCGAGCGCCGCCGCCTGCTTGCCCAGGTGCTTGCGCACCCACGCGGCGAAGCGCGCGCGCCGCGGCGCGGGGACCCACGGCTCGACGCGCTCGATGAGGCCGACGGCGGCGGCGACCGCGGCGCGGTTCTGCTCGGCGACGAGGGCGGGCACGAGGTCGAGGGCGAGGCCGACATCGAGGTGGCCGGCGTGGACGGCGGCGAACAGGTCGTGAGCGGCCGCGACGCGCTCGGCGGCGTCGAGATGCTTCCAGCCGACCGTGCGGAGCGCGCGCCAGCCGGCCGCGTCGAGCGACGAGCGCCAGTAGCCGAGGCCGCCGGTGTTGGGCCACACCCAGGTCGGGCAGGCGCGAAGCGGCACGAAGGTCTCGGCGTCGGCGACGGTCGTACACGCCTCCTCCTCGCCCTTCGCCGTGCCGGCCGAGAGACACACCGGCAGCCGCCAGCGCGTGTCGGCGACGGCGCCCGCACCCGACGGCACGAAGCGCGCCTGCCGCAGCGTCACGCCAGGTTGTCCGTCTTTCGGACACGTGATCGTGGCCTCGAGGCGCGGCGCCCCCGCCTGGTCGAGCAAGGTCGCCATCGCGGCGCCGGCGCCCGCGTCGGGCGCGGCGGCGTCGAGCGCGGCGAGGAAGTCAGCAGCGGTCGCGTTCCGGCGCGCGAACGTCGTCATGTACGCGCGCACCGCCGCCTGGAAGCGCTCGGTCCCGACGCGGCGCTCGAAGAGGCGCAGCACCGTCGCGCCCTTGGCGTAGGTGATGCCGTCGAACGCGGTGACGATATCGCTCTCGCTGTCGATCGGCTGGCGGATGCGGCGCGCGCTGGCGAGGCTGTCGGCCGAGAGCGCCGAGTCGCGCATGTCCATCACGTCCTCGGGGCGGCGCCACGTCGGCTCGAGCGCGTCGAACACCTTCTCGGGCAGCCAGCTCGCGAACGACTCGTTGAGCCACAGGTCGTCCCAGAACACCGGCGTGACCAGGTTCCCGAACCACTGGTGCGCGATCTCGTGCGCCGCGATCCCGACGAGGCCGGCCTTGCGCGCCTGCGTCGCGTCGGGCGGGAGCAGGAGCCGCGTCTCGCGATAGGTCACGAGCCCGGGGTTCTCCATCGCCGAGAACCCCGACGTCGCCGGGATCGTGATCGAGTCGAGCTTGGGGAACGGGTGCGGCATGCCGAACCACGCCTCGAGCTCGCTCGTGATCCTGGGCATGACCTCGGCGGCGTACGCGGCCTCCGCGGCGCGGCCCCTGAGCGTCAGGATCCGGTGCGGCGTGCCGCCCGCGCTCTTGCCGGCGTCGACGATGTCGAACGGCCCGACGGCGTAGGCCACGAGGTACGACGGCAGCGGATCGGTCGCCGCGAACGTGACCTTGCGGGTCGCGCCCTCGACGACGTCGCTCTCGACGGGCGCGTTGGCCACCGCGATCGTCTCGGCGGGCACGGTGAGCTGCACCCGCCACGGCACCTTGCTGTCGGGCTCGTCGAGGCACGGGAAGCTGCGCCGCGCGCTGATCGGCTCGTGTTGCGTGTAGACGTACCAGTCGTCACCCGCCTGCTGGCGAAACGTCCCCGAGGTCTCGGCCTCGGAGATCGGCGCGTCGTACGCGACGAGGATCGTGATGCGGCCCTCCGGCAGCGGACGTGGCGCCTGCAGGGCGAGCTTGCCGCGCGCGATCGTGGCGTGCGGCTCCAGCCTGACGACCTGGTCGTCGACGCGGGCGATCGCGTCGCGGATGGTGAGGTTCTCGGCGTGCAGCCAGACGACGTCGGTCGCGCGTGTCACGGTCCCGCTGATCGCCACCGTGCCGCGCATCGTCGGCCGCGACGGATCGATCTCGAGCTCGAGGCCGTACGACGCGATCGCCACGTCGCGCGGGAGCCGCATCCCCGGATCCACGAGCGGGGTGGGCACGTGCGGCGCCGGCGGCGCCACGACCGGCGGCGGCGCCCCCGTGACGGGCGCGGCGGGCGGCGGCGCCGACGGGCGGCTCCCGCACGACAGGAGCAGGAGCACAGCGACGAGGGCGACGGCGCGCTTCATGGCGCCGGACCGTACTACTTCTGCATCGCCGCCAAGTCGTCATCGAGCCACCAGCGGCCCGGCGCGCGACTGACAACCGATCGCAGGAGCGAGCGCGCACCTGGCACGTCCCCCACCGCGAACGCGAGCCAGGCCCGCTCACAGATCGCCCACGTGGAGAAGAACGGCACGTGGTACGAGGCGTAGAAGTCGATCGGCCCGGCGAGGTCGCGGTCGAGCTTCGTCGCGTCGTGCGCGTCCCGGGGTGACGGACGCGAGCGCAAGCACCCGTCGGCGGTGAAGCGCTGGCGCGCCCGGAGGAGCGCCGCCAGCGACGCCGGGGCCCCGTAGGCTGGTCGCGTCGGCGTGGCCGCGGCCGCGAGGGCGTCGAGCTCCCCGATCGCCGCGGCGACGCGCGGATCGTCGGCTGGCGCGACCACGCCGGCGACGAACAGGCACGCCGCGCGCGTGTGGATCGCGGCGTCGCTCCCACCGGGCAAGCACGGCGC
>DDTA01000071.1 GCA_002344285.1 Myxococcales bacterium UBA2376 | reverse complement strand
CGGCATCGTCCCGGTCCACGAGGCCGGACGCTGGCCCGACGGCACTCCCTTCTACGCGATGAAGCTCGTCGCGGGCCGCCCGCTCAAGGCCCTCATCGACGAGTGCAAGACCCTCGAGGATCGCCTCGCGCTGCTCCCCCACGTCATCGCCGTCGCCGACGCGATCGCCTACGCCCACGATCGCAAGATCATCCACCGCGACCTCAAGCCCTCCAACATCATCGTCGGCGACTTCGGCGAGACGGTCGTGATCGACTGGGGTCTCGCCAAGGACATCTCCGACCAGGCCCCCACCGACGAGCCCGTCGAGGACGGCCCCTACCGCACCGCCGCCCCCACCACCGACGGCGTCACCGTCGCCGGCAGCATCGTCGGCACGCCCGCCTACATGTCCCCCGAGCAGGCCCGCGGCGAACACGTCGACGAACGCACCGACGTCTACGCCATCGGCGCCATCCTGCACGAGCTGTGCTACGGAACCACGCCGCGCCCCTGGCACGCGGAGCGTTCCGATCGACACGTTCCGCCCGATCTCGCCATCATCACGCGAAAGGCGCTCGATGGGCAGGCGCTGCGTTACCGAAGCGCGGCGGAGCTTTCGAGCGACTTGCGCGCCTACGATGCAGGACAACGCATTACAGCGCGGCACTACTCCATCTGGAACCTCCTCGGTCTGTGGTCGCGCAGGCACCGCGGCGTCACAGTCACACTTGGCCTAGCAATAGTTACGGGCACCATTCTCGGGCTCGTAGGCGTTTCCGAGATCGTCTCGCAACGCAATCGAGCAACCTCCGCGCTCGACGCCGCGACCAGAGCTCGGTCCGCGGCAGAGAGCTCGGCGAAAGAGTCTCGACGCGAACGCGACCGAGCCCGGATAGCCCTGGCGAAATCGCTGCTGGCGAGCGATCCCTCCGAGTCGGCAGAAGTCGTCGACCAGTTCCATCCGATGACACTCGTCGCAGCGCACGTACGCAGCGTGGCCTACGCCAATGGCATCGCAAGAACTCGATGGCGCCTCGGACCTTCCTCCATCCGCAGAGCCGCGTTTGATCGAGCATCACGCACGGTGACCGCCGCGATGTCCGACAGCACGCTCATGGAGCTCAACGTGACGAACGGTCGTTCGCGCCCCATCGCGCTCGATCTCGTCGAACCGCCGTTCATGGCTGCTGTGGACGGTGTGTGGCTCTACGCTACGCGAGCGAACGCCCAGATCGAGGTACGTGAGGCCTCGACATCACGCACCATCGCCTCGCTTTCAGGCGAGACCGTTCCACCCGACACCTTGATTGCCGTTCACGATGAACTCTTCATCCTCACGCGGAACGGGCAACTCCTACGCTCACGAATCGACAGCAGCACTCTCACGCCCGTCGCCTCGAGTATCAGGGGCATTGCGAGGACACGCACCGGCGTTCTGGCTTGCACGGAGGACGGGAAGCTGCAGCGATTCGACGTCGACGGCGGGACGACAGCACTCGGTAGATGCGCCCACCCCGGCAGCGCTTCGTTGCTGGCCACGGCAGGCTCGTTCTACGTCGCGCCTGTCGGAGACGACGCGCTGGTCATCGATCGCGATGGTCAGCGGGAAACACTACACATGCAGCTCGGGGAGAACTCAGATGTCTCGCTCTCATCATCAGGGCTGCTCGCTGCCATCGACGCCGAGGGACGGCCTCACATGCAAGCAGGAGCCAGAACCCTGTGGCGCGGCAATGGCAGGGCAACCGGACGTGCCACGGTAGCGCGGGCGGTCGAGGAATTCGCGGTCTGGGGATACTCCGACGGAAGCGTGCGGGTGGTGGATGCCTCGTCGGAGGCGACCTGGGACTTCGGCGGGCATGACGGCGTGGTCACCATGGTGGAGATCATCCCTGAGGAGCGTCTGGTCGTGAGCGCAGGCGGGACGGAAGTACGAGTCTGGCAGCTGGACACGAAGGGCTCGCACACCGTTGCCGCGCTCGGATGCCAGTCTCTGAACGTCGTCAGCTCTCCTGATTCCACCGGGCTGCTCTCCGACTGCCAGGATGGAAGTGTCTTGCTGGCGGACGGGGGGCGGACTCCAGTCCGTCTCCATCAACACGACTCGCTTGCGTTCAGCGTCGCGTGGCTCGGAAACGAAGCCTGTTCCGCAGGATGGGATGGCAGGGTGATGTGCACGGACATCGCGACCAAGAAGACGCGAATGATGGCATCTCACTCCGCGCGAGTCCGATGGATCACCACGTCCCTAACCACCCTGTATTACGCGGTCGCCGACGGATCGGTCTGGGCCGCGAGCGCCGATGGGGCGCCTCCCGCTCGACTGTTCACCCACACCGCGGAGGTCGCCCGACTCGCGCTCGACACCGCTGGCAACCGCCTCGCGGCCGGAGGCCAAGACGGCAGTGTGATCGTGTACGACCTGAGCTCGGGTCACTTGACGAAGTCCCGAGAAGGCCACGATGGGCGTGTCACGCAGCTTCGCTGGATCGACGAGGAGCTCTTCACGTCGGGTAGCGATGGAACGGTCCGGAGGTGGTCGAACGAGCTGAGGTCGACGATCCTCTTCCATCGGAGCGAGCCGATCCGACACTTCGTGCGCACAGACCTCGGCTGGTTCGGTGCGCTTGGCAACAACCAGATCGTGCGACTGGACGCGGCCGCGACTGACCCGCCGCTACAAATGTCGCCGACGATCACGTATCTCACTGGCTCGCCAGACGAGCGCTACGCGGCGTTCTCATCTGGCCATGCGGTCACAATCATCGATACGCGAGATCGCGGCATCTCGTCTTGGCCGCTTGAAGAAGTACCAGAGATCCCCTGCATCGCATTCGGATCGAACGCCAGCCTCCACTTCTGTAGCGCTGCCAACGGGATCACGACTGTCGATGTTTCAACCCTCGAATACGTCCCATTTGTTGTAGAAGCCACCACCCCAACTCAGGAAATCAAGCCATGAACAAGAACAGCAACACCCCACCCAAGCTTCGTCTCAAGCTCCGCCATCAGACGCTCCGACTGTTGACCACCGAGCAACTCCTCCAGGTCGCCGGCGGTATCCCGACGACCTTTAGCGCCGAACCTGGCCAAACCTGCAAGTGATCATGCGACCGCTCCTTCGTCGAACGGCTCTCCTCGTCACCATGACGGCCTGTGTTGGTTCGCACCGGGATGTCCCAGTGAAGCCTCAACACGAGCGAGGGAGCGGTCTTGTTCTAGGTCCGGACGGCGAGCCGGTCGCCGGGGCCATCGTCAACTTCAACGACCCGGGCACGGGGAAACTCATCGCCGGATCCGTCACGGGCGACGATGGAAGGTTCATGCCGACGGTCCCGCCGGGCACGTACGTCGTGACCGCCGCGACGGTCTCCGGTTGGTACTCCTCTGCCGGCGTGGAGGTCTCCAACGCGCCGCTCTCCATCTCCCTCGGCAAGGATTGTCTGAGATACCGCGGCCAGGTGGAGAACGTGGCGAACTCAGAAGTCGGCGCCACCATTCACTTCAAGCGGATCACGCGCGAGTTCAACGAAGAGTTCGCGATCCACGCTGCGAAGCGGAATTTCGAGATCTGTCTTCCGCCCGGAGATTTCACCGTCTTTGCGGCGGGTGACTACCTGTCCGTCCCACAGCTCGTGACCGAGGGTTCGACAGAACTGTCGATTCATGCGTTCTCGCGCTCGACCGTTCTCGAGCCCGCGCCGGAATCAGGTGTCTCGCGCGGCCTCGATCCTGTTCGCTTTGTCGAACAAGTTCCTTCGACCGTGAGCATCGTGGCGATCGGCGAGTCAAATCACGGCACTCGCGAGTTTCTCGAGCTGCGTCACAAGATCACCATGCAGCTTGTGCAAGCTCGAGGGTTTCGCACGCTGATGATCGAAGCTGGGTTCGGAGAGACGTTGGCGCTCAATCGCTTCATTCACGGTGAAGCCGTGGACGTACGCAAGGCGGTCGAGCTACTGGGGTACTGGATGTGGGACACCGAGGAGTTCCTAAAGGTACTCGACGCGCTCCGCTCCTACAATGCGACCGTTCCGGCGGCTGATCGCGTCAACCTTTGGGGCCTCGATGTACAGCACACGGCCGCGAGCGTCGCAGTCCTTACCGCTGTCGATGACCTGTCCGCCGCCGAGAGGGGACTGATCGGGAAGCTTGGCAGCGAACGCGGCGCGGCGTGGAAGACGTTCTCCGATGCGGATCGAACGATCGTCCTCGAGGCAATCGAGCGCCTTGAGTCCAATCGCAGTGATCATCTTCGCTCTCTCGCTGCGCGCGCCCTTCGCCAGCGCTTGGAGGCGACCACCATGGGGTTCACCGCGGCGATACTGCACCGCGACGTTGGGATGGCGAGGATGGCACTCGCCGCCGCGAGCGTCTCCTCCGGTGGAAACGTGGTCGTCTGGGCGCACAACGCTCACGTGGCACGTGAAGCGATCGATGGCTTCCCCATGATGGGACACCACATCGCACGCTCTGCCGGTTCAGCGTACTTCCCCATTGCGTTGTACACGGCCGCAGGCCACGCGCGAGCCTGGGACGAGCGAGGGGCCGTCGGCGTTGTCTCCCACGAGATTTCGACGCCCTCCTATCGAGTCGAACGAGCGCTGCTCGACGCAACCGACGGGCGCGGCGGATTGCTCGTCGGTGAGGCGTTACCTGGAGTTCTCAAACGCTGGCTTTCAGTTCCCCGCTACGCGCTCGAGTTCGGCGCAAGCTTCGACAGTACCGGGCACCTGAGAACGGCGCTTGTAGCGTACTCCGCCTTCGGCATCGTCCCGATCTCCTCTCCTACGACGCCAACTCCTACGGGTGTCCGGACCGCGACCCCACCCAAACCGTAGCTCATCGATGCCTCTCGCAACGCTGATGATCATGCGCGCTCATGGCGTGCGAAGCGACGTGAACTCGGGCCGATCTGCAGTGTCGGCGGTCCCTCACGCAGCTCTGCTGCTCTGTTTGATGGGATGCGGCAGCTTGACGGCACCGAGTGTGGAACCCGCCTCGGCGACGGGGAGCGGGTCCTTCGCACGTGATGAGTGGGAGCGCACCGCCGCGTCTGAACCGTCGCGAGGCACGAAACTCTTGGTGCGCAGGTCCACCGGCACACCGGTATCGGAAGAGCTCGTCGCGCTCGCGCTAGCAGCGGAGCAGCGCCGACCGACGCTCGCCGTGACCGATGTCGCGGGCGAGGTGACCGTACAGACAGCGTCGGGCGATGCGAAGGTAGCCGTACTAACCTCGAGCGGCTTCGGCGTCGCATCGATTCCCGCGGGACACGCCGCACCTCTCTCGCTCGTGCTCGACCAGCGATGCGCCCCATTCAGAGGAAGCGTCGAGGACCAAAGCTCATTGAGTGGAGCTCACTCCGTTGAGATCGCACACATCGTTCCGTATGGAGCGTCGTCGCTGCCCGTGTTCTCGACTCGCATCGACAACACCGGTGTCTTCGAAGGTTGCTTGCCGCCTGGGAAATACTACATCGACACGGAACTAGACGAGGTAGGAGGAGGCGTCGTCTTCGATCTGCCGTCCACCGAGCCGGTCGTCTACGTCGCTACGCGCGAAGCGACCGCCAAGACGGAACCACCTTCTCGAAGTCTTGATCCTTGGTCCGCCGGGACGGTTGAAGGGATGATCCGCGATCTGCCACGCGAGCTCGGCGTCTTGGCAATCGGCGAATCGACTCATGGCACCGCGGAGTACGCGATCGAGCGCGCGAGGATCACGCTCGAGCTTGCCAAGACACGTCCCGTGCGGTTCATCCTTCTGGAAGCTAGCTTCGGCGAAACGCTCGCGCTGGATCGATACGTGCGAACTGGCGCCGGCGATACTCGGAAGGCCGTGGCTGGTCTCAAGTTCTGGATGTGGGATACCGAGGAGCACATACGGGCGGTCGAGATGATTCGCGCCCACAACAAGAAGCGAGCTCCGAAGGAGCGGATCGGATTCTTGGGGACCGACGTCCAGATGACGGCGGGCGCAGTCGACGCGCTGCTCTCGGACCGCTCAGTGCGTCTGTCCCCCGAGGAGCGTGCAGCACTCGCGAAACTCTCGGACAACTATGGCGCCAAGTGGAATGAGATGACGGACGATGAGCGTCGCCTGATCCACGACCTTCTCGGCCGACTTGCTGTACCGCGCCGCGCGCACGATACGAACGCATTGGCCGCGGCGTCGATCGCCGCCCGCCTGGCACTCATCGCCTCGTACTCTGGCCCGGAGCTCGAGCAGATGAGAGTGAGGGACCTGCACATGGCGGAGATGACTGGACGCCTCACCGACGACGGCAAACACCTGTCCGTGGTCTGGGCACACATGAACCATGTGACGAAACGTTGGATGTTCGGCCAACCGACCATGGGGACGTTCTTGGCGGCCAAGCTCGGACCGCGGTACGTGGCGCTGGCCATGTTGAGCGTCGGCGGCTCAGCGCGTGCATGGGACCAGGAGAAGAAGATCGGCGTAGTTCCGCACGCGCTCGAGGAGGCGCCAGCGCATTCCATCGAAGCAGCACTCGGGCCCGACGGAGATGGTCCTACGTACGTGCTGTTCTCCCAGCTCTCTCCGGCGCGGCGAGAGTGGCTCTCCAAGCTGCGCTACGTTCGCTGGCTAGGTGGCATCGTCCAGGAAGGGGGCGGCTGGTCGCTCTACGACATGGCCAGCGCTTTCGATGGCGCCGTGGTCTTTCGCTCGACCACGAGCACCACGCCCACGCCGACCGGCGTTCGGAAGGCCACGGCGAACTGAGGCAACGACGTGCTCGTCTCTGTGCTCGACACACAATCGCCAGCGCATCTGCCTGAGCTCCTCCCAGAGCTCGATCGGCTTGGCTTTCATCGGTACTGGGCGACGGAGCACCATTCCGAGACGCAGAGCGCAAGCCCTACCATCGTGGCCAGCCTGGCCGCCGGAATCACCGATCACATCCGCGTCGGAACGGCCGGGGTACTGTTGCGTGCCACCTCGGCGCTCCGCGTCGTCGAGGACTTCGCCACGCTGGAGCTGTTCTTCCCCGGTCGGATCGACCTCGGAATCGCGGGCGCGACGCCGCCCGGTGATCACGCACGTTCGCTCGAGCGCGACCTGCCGCTCGCGTCTGACGGTGCGTACGCAGAACGGCTCACCCGGCTCGTCGAGATGGTACGAAGCCAGCGCCTGCCTGGCGGGGGCGGCTTCATCGGACCACGGAGCGACTCGCGGCCTGAGCTATGGCTGTGCGGTACAAGTGAACGCGCGGCGCGGCTCGCGGGCACCCTCGGAATCTCGTTTGCATATCACCACTACCTGGCGAGCGCCGACCAGCGGATCGCGAGCGACGTCGCGGATGCGTACAGATCGTCGTTCGTAGGATTCGATGAGCAACCGCCGCGCTTACTCGTCGCCGCGTACGGACACTGCGCCTCGTCCGATGACCAGGCCACAACGGAGTGGAACGCGTACTTTGGACATGCACCTCCGAAGCCGAGTTTCGTCGGAACGCCCGAGCAGGTCGCAGCGCAGCTCGCGGTACTGAGCGCGAGCTACGCTGCCGATGAGCTCGCGATCGACTGCTTCGCTCCGACGTTCGACGCACGACTCGACGCGCTGGCGAAGTTGAAGTCCGCGCTCGAT
This sequence comes from Myxococcales bacterium UBA2376, assembly GCA_002344285.1. GTDB lineage: Bacteria > Myxococcota_A > Polyangia > Haliangiales > Haliangiaceae > UBA2376. Next base: position 3,057 of record DDTA01000071.1, on the reverse strand, counting down.
AGCCTGACCGGAGCAACCGCTCTCGAGCCCGAGGACGTCGCTGCCGCTGTCTGACACGCCGCCCCTCCCTCATATCCCCGCCACGAACCGTCGGCGTTGCCCGACCAGGATCTCCTCATGCCCAAGCTCCCCCATCTCGCCCTCATCGCCACCCTTATCAGCTGCGGCGGTGCCCCTCCTCCTAGGGCGCTCACCGCCGAGCCTTCCACGCCGACGACCACCGCGCCGTCGTCCGCCAGCGCGCAGGCTGCGCTCAAGCCCGCGCCGGAGGGGCTGCGTCTCCCGACGACGGCGCGGCCGCTCGGCTACCGCCTCGCGCTCGAGGTCGACCCCTCGCTCGAGACGTTTCGTGGACGCGTGGTGATCGACATCGAGCTCGACGCGCCCGCGCATCCGCTGTGGCTCAACGCGGAGAACCTGTCGATCGAGACCGCCACGATCATCGACGTCACTGGCGCGGCGGGTCGCAGCCTGCGCATCGTGCCGGGCGGCGAGCTCCTCATCGGGCTCGCCGACGAGCAGCCGATTCCCGCGGGGCGCCACCAGATCACGATCGCGTATCGAGGCGTCCAGACCCATCAGCAGTCCGACGGCATCATCCGGCGCCAGGACGCGGGGGACTGGTACCTGGTGACGGATCTCGAGCCGCAGGGCGCGCGCCGCATCCTGCCGTGCTTCGACGAGCCGGCCTTCAAGGTGCCCTGGCAGCTCGAGCTGACCGCACCCGCGGAGCTCCTCGTCGCGTCGAACACGCCGATCGAGCAGGTCGACGAGGTGTCGGGCGACCGGCGACGGACCCGCTTCGCGCCGACCCCGCCGATGCCCAGCTACCTGTTCGCGTTCGTCGTCGGGCCGTTCGACGCCGTCGACGCCGGCGCAACGCGCGGCGGCGCGCCGATGCGCATCCTCGTCCCGCGCGGTCGCGGCGCCGACGCCGCCTTCATGGCGCGCGAGTCAGGCCCCATCGTGGCGGCGCTCGAGGACTACACGGGCATCGCCTTTCCGTATCCCAAGCTCGACCACGTCGTGTTTCCGAGCGCGCCCGGCGGCGCCATGGAGAACGTCGGGCTCATCACGTACGCGCCCGACTTCCTCCTCATCCCCGAGCGCGAGAACGACGATGTGCGACGCGTGGCGCTCTGGTTCATGGCCCACGAGGTCGCGCACCAGTGGTTCGGCAACCTCGTGACGCTCGCGTGGTGGGACGACATCTGGCTCAACGAGGCGTTCTCGAACTGGGCCGGCGATCACGTGATGCTGCGGCTGTACGACGCCTACGATGGCGGGCTCATCACCGCGGCGAGCCGCATGACCGCGCTCGACGGGGAATACGATCCGACGGTCCGCGCGGTCCGCGAGCCCATCGTGCATCGCGCCGACATCGCCCGAGCGTTCGACAGCATCACGTACGACAAGGGCGCAACGATCCTCCACATGTACGAGCAGTCGCTCGGCGCCGACGTGATGCGGACCGGCGTGCGCGCCTACCTCGACCGCCGGCGGTGGGGCAACGCCACCGCTTCCGACTTCATCAGCGCGCTGTCGGAGGCGGCGGGCCGCGATCTCGCGCCGGCGCTCGCGACCTGGCTGGATCGTCGCGGCGCGCCGCTGGTGACGATGTCCCTCGCCTGCAAGGCGGGCCATCCCGCCGCGGTCGAGCTCTCCCAGCGACGGATGCCGGTCGAAGGTGTGGCGGGGGACGACGCCACGATCTGGCCGACGCCCGTCTGCGTCCGCGTCCCCGGCGAGACCGCGCCGCGGTGTACGGAGCTCGTCGAGCGCACAGGTCGCATCGAGCTGGGCGCGCGATGTCCCAAGCTCGTCGTCCCGACCGGCCGCGGCCACTACCGGACCGAGCTCTCGGCGCCCCTGCGCGCCGCGCTCGTGCGCGAGTGGGCGCGCCTCGACCCGGTCGAGCAGGCCGCCCTCGTCAACGACACGACCGCGCTCGTCGGAGCGGGCCTGCTGACGCCAGGCGCGACGCTGGACCTGCTCCCGCTCGTCGGCGAGAGCCGTAACCGTGTCGCGATCAAGGCCATCGTGCCCGCGGTCGAGTGGTACGCGGCGCACGTCGACGACGCCGATCGGCCCCGGCTGCAACGCCTGATCACGCGCGCGCTCGGCAAGGTCGCGCGCACGACGGGGTGGGCGGCGCGACCGCGCGAGGGGGTGCTCGCGGCGGTGCTACGCGACACCGTCGTCCCGCTCGTGGCGGGCGTCGGCAGCGACGAGGTGCTCAACCGCGATGCGCGCTCGCGCGCCCGTCGCTGGCTCGACGACCACGGCGCCATCGGCCGCGACGAATGGAGCGCGGTGCTGCGCGCCGCGATCAGGTCCGACGACGGCACGCTCTTCGACCAGATGCTCGCGAAGCTCCCGGTCGAGTCCGACATCGCCGTTCGCCGCGCGATCGCGCGCACGCTCGGTCGGACCCGCGACCCGGCTCGCCTGCGCCGCGCGCTCGAGACGGTGACCGCGCCGGCCGCGATCTCGCCCGAGCTCATCGGCGTGTTCTGGGGCCAGTACGAACCCGCGCTCGTCGACGTGAAGCTGGCTGTGCTCGAGGAGCAACTGCCGGGGCTGCACGCGAAGATCGCCGAGGACTGGCGCGCGACCGTCGCGCCCTGGATCTGCCACGCGCCCCAGCGCGACCGCGTCGCGGCGCTCCTCGACGCGCACTTCGTGGCGCTGCCGGACGTCGGCGAGGCCGGCCGCGATCGTCACATGGCTCGCATCGATGCGTGCATCGCCGAGGCAACTCGCCTGCGCGCCGCCCTGCGCTCCTACTTCCGTTCGCGGTGAGGCCCCGGATCCGGCGGTTCCTGACGCGGCACTGATTTCGTGCGCAGCTCCCATCCGACCCGCCGACGGAACAAACAGCGGAACAGCGAAACCCGCACCATCGCGCATCAGCCCGCACGAAGCGGCCGATCTCGGCGAGAAGACTTGGTTCGAAAGTCGCGGCGGGATTGGCACACCACCTGCTCTGTGCCCGCTCGCTGCCGGATGGGCAGCGGCACGCAGACAGGAATGGAAGTAAGCGCTGTGCGAACCGCA
>DDTA01000060.1 GCA_002344285.1 Myxococcales bacterium UBA2376 | reverse complement strand
TGCTTGCGCAGGTCGACCTTGTGCTGGCGCCAGAACTGGTTGGCGGCGGCGTCGGAGAGCACCGCGTCGATGTCGTCGCCGCCGAGCCACGGATCGCCGCCCGAGGCCACGACCTGGAAGCGCGAGCGCGACACGTCGACGATCGAGAAGTCGAAGGTGCCGCCGCCGAAGTCGTAGATGCCGACCAGGCCGCCGAACCCGGGCACGTAGCGATTGGCGAGGGCGGCGGCGTTGGGCTCGGCGATGAGCCCGACCACCTCCAGGCCGGCGAGGCGGGCGGCCACCTCGACCGCCTTGCAGCGGCCTTCGTCGAAGCTGACCGGCACCGCCAGCACGGCGAGGCGCACGTCGTCGAGCTGGCGCTCGGCCGTCTTGCGCGCGGCGTCGAGGATGAAGCCGCAGAGCTGGGGCATGGCGTAGCGCTCGCCGTCCATCTCGACGAGCACGGTGCCGTCGTCCGCGGCCTCGGTGCGGTAGGCGGCGCCGCCGATGAAGCTCTGGACCTCGCGGTCGTTGAACTTGCGGCCGAGGAGCCGCTTGGGCGACGAGATCGTGCGCGACGGGTCGGTGGCGATGCGGCGGCGGGCCTCGGCGCCGACGATCGGTGGGCCCTCGCCCTTGTGCGGGAACGAGACGACCGACGGGATCGCCTTGCATCCGTCGGGGCCGGCGAGCACGCTCACCTTGCCTTCACGGACGACCGAGACGGCGGTGTTCGAGGTCCCCAGATCGATGCCGATGATCGTGGGGATGGCGCGAGCGGAGGGCATCGGAAGGCGACCGGAAGCGGACCCCGGGCCACCCAGTATACACTCGCAGGGGTGGGCCCGCGCCGGACGATCCTGCTGCTGCACCACGACGCGCTGCTCCTGGACCTGCTCACGCGGGTGTTCGAGGCGCGCGGCTTCGTCGTGAACCTGGCGGCGACGCCGATGCAGGCGCGCACGATGCTCGCCGCGGACCGACCACTCGATGCCGTGGTGGCGGCGTGGGATGGTGCGCACAACCTCGGCGGTGACGTGTACCGGTGGGCGCTGGAGCACAGGTTCGAGCTGCGCGATCGCTTCGTCTTCGTCGGGGAGGAGGTGCCGGCGGAGTTCGATCGCATCGTGGCCGGGCGCTGCCTGCTGGTGCGACCCAGCGACACTCCGGAGATCATCCGGGTCGCAGAGGCGACGGCGACGCGCAGCCACCGGGCGCGCACGGCCGATCCGGAGCCGGCGTGGTCCGAGAGCGGCCAGCCCACGTTGCTCCTCGCCGACGACGACCCGCTCCTGCTCGGCGTCATGAGCGAGCTCCTCACCGATCACGGATGGGCGGTCACGCCGGTCGACAGCGGCAACGCGGCGACCGAGGCGCTCGACAAGGGCGACTACGACATCATCCTGTGCGACTGGCACATGGCCAACGGCTCGGGCGGCCACGTCTTCAACTGGGTCGTGACGTTCCGCCCGTGGCTCCTCGAGCGGGTCGTGTTCCTCGCCGAGCGACCCGGCGACGGCGCCGAGCGCGTGGTCCAGGGACGCCCGGTGTTCGCCAAGGGCTCCGACTCGGCGAAGCTGCTGGAGGCCCTGCGCGCGATCGCCGCGCCCCGGCGGGCGTGAGGCTCGTCAGGCGTCGGCGTCGAACATGCCCTCGCGGTACTCGACGATCTCGCCGGCGACCGCGGACGCGGCGACGGTGAGGGGCGAGGCGAGGTAGAGCTTGCCGGGGCCGCTGCGGCCCTTGTAGTTGCGGTTGATCGCGGAGACCGTGACCTGGTCGCCGCGATCGGAGACGCCCGGGCCGCAGCCGATGCACGCGCCGCAGCCGGGCTTGATGACCTCGACGCCGGCGCGCGCGAAGAGCTCGAGGTACCCCTTGTCGCGGGCGTACTCCTCGACCTCCTTGCTGCCGAACTGGATGTAGAAGCGGACGCCGTCGGCGACGCGCTTGCCGGCGCGATCGGCCTCGGCGATCACGCGCGCGTAGAAGTCGATGTCGTCGCGCTTGCCGGCCGTGCACGAGCCGCCGTACGCGATGTCGAGCTTGACCCGGCCGACCTCGGGGACGCGCGCGCCGTTCTTGGGATCCGACGCGATGCCGCGGTCGGGATCGCCCGGCGTCGCCAGCATGGGGCCGATCGTGGCGAGGTCGATGACGTGCACGCCGCCGTCGTAGTGGGCGCCGGGATCGGGCGTGACCACCTTGGCGCGGAGCCCGGCCATCTTCGCGCCCATCGTCGCCTCCGGGGAGACGCCGGGGCGACGGCTCGCGATCCACGCGAGCATCACGTCGTCGACCTCCATGATCGCGCCGCGCGCCGAGCACTCGGTCGCCATGTTGGCCAGCGTGGCGCGCTCGTCGGGCGAGAGCGCGAACAGGCCGTCGCCGCCGAACTCCATCACGCGGTCGAGCGTCTCCTCGCGCTTCGCGTGCGTCGCGAGGATGTGGAGCATGACGTCCTTGGCCGTGACGCCGGGGCGGAGCCGCCCGCGCAGCTCGAAGCGGATCGACTCGGGCACCGCGATCGGCGTGAAGCCCCAGTACGCGAGCGCGGCGTACTCCGTCGAGCCGACGCCCCACGCCAGCGCGCCCGAGGCGCCGCCCATGCAGGTGTGGCTGTCCGTCGCCTGGACGAAGTCGCCGGGATCGATGAACTGCTCGCGCGCGACCTGGTGGCAGATGCCGGGCGACACGCCGTTCTCGGCGGAGTAGTTGCGGGCGCCGGTGCGCGCGGCGAACGCGCGCTGCATGTCGCGCAGTCGCTGGATCTTGTCGGCGTACTTCGCCATCGCCGGCACGCCGGTGGCGTAGATGAGGTGATCCTCGAAGACCGCGAACTTCGACGGATCCTTGAGCTGGTAGTCGGCGCCGTACTCCTGCTGGAGGAACCAGTCGACCTGCGCCGTCGTGAACTCGTGGGAGTAGCCGGCGTCGACCTTGACCAGCACGGCGTCGTGCGGCTTGACGTGCGTGCCCTGACCCGGCAGCAGCTTCGAGGCGAGCACCTTCTCGGCGAGGTTCATCGGGCGTGGGCCGGTGCCGGTCGGTGGCACGGTGATCTCGCCCTTCGCGAGCCGCGAGCAGAACGGGAGGAGGCCGCCGGATTCGATCACGAGCGCCGTGATCGCGTCGTGGCCGCGGGTCAGCTCGTCGAGCCCGATGGTCTCGCCCGCCTCGAGTCGCGCCAGCAGCGCGTGGTCGCCCATGAGCTGCCCGATGTTGATGTTGTTGCGCGCGTGGATCGGCGCGAACGACGAGGCGACGGCCATGCGGCTGCCGCTGAAGACCTCGCACTGCGCGGCGGTCTCGCGCGAGCTGCCGACGCCCTTCTGGGCGCCCGACACGATGACCTCGAAGCCGCCGCGCGCGAGCGCGTCGGGCGGGATGAGGCGCTCGCCGCCGACGACGAGGCCGGCGTACGCGTTCTTCGCGATCTCGGCCGGGTCGAAGTCGAAGCAGACCCACGCCGGCGTCATCGCGTCCGTGTTGATGTCGTCGAGCAGGTCCTCGGGGCGGACGTCCTGCATTCGCAAGGTCAGCTCGCCGGCGAGCTGGCGGCGGATCCGGTCCGGATCCTTCGTCAGGTACAGGACCCGCTTGCCGGGAGTGAGCGAGAACGACCGCGCAACCGACATCTGCCCACGGTGTACCACGCGCGAGGGTGGCCGGGAACCGGCCGCGAGTGACGCCGTGTGACGCGCCGTGTTGTCGAGGAGGCAAGCGTCGGCAGGATCCGCGCGCGACGGTGCGTGTCGTTGCGATCGCCGGGCCGCTCCTCGAGAATCCCGCCGTGCGCACCCCCCTCCTCGTCCTCGCCGTGCTCGCCGTCTCCGTCCACGCGGCTTCCGCTGACGATCGCTATCGCGCCGCGCCGTCCCCGGTGCACGAGGTCCTGGTCGCCCCGGATCCGCCGTCCGTCAGCGTGAGTCCGGATGGCCGCTGGGCGCTCGCCGCGTCGTTTCCCAGGTACCCGCGCATCGCCGAGCTCGCGGCGCCGATGCTGCGGCTGGCCGGGGTTCGCGTCGATCCGCGCACCAACGGCTTCCACGCGTGGTCGCACTATCGCGGGTCGCTCACCGTGCGACGGCTGCCGGACGGCGCGGAAGTTCCGATCCGCCTCCCGCGAGATCTGAAGTTCGGTGGCGCGTACTGGAACCCCGCGGCGACGCGGTTCGCGTTCGTGGCGATCGCGTCGACCGGCATCGAGCTCTGGCTGGGAGATCCGGCCAGGGCGACGGCGCGCAAGGTCGGCGGCGTGGCCGTCAATCCGCTGCTCGGCAGGCAGCTGCAGTGGCTCGCCGACGGCCGCACGCTGCTCGTCAAGACCGTGCCGCTCCGCCGCAAGCCGGCCCCCGCCGAGCCGCCGCCGATCGGTCCGATGATCCAGGACGCGAGCGGTGTGAGCACCGCGAGCAGCACGTACGAGGCGCGTGATCTCCTGCGCGACGCGCACGACGCCGATCTGTTCGAGCACTACATGACCTCGCAGCTCGCCCTGGTCGACGCGGTGTCGCTGAAGGTGACCCGCATCGGCGCGCCGGCGGTCTTCGCGAACGTCCAGGCCGCGCCCGACGGCAAGCACCTGCTGGTGAACGAGATCAAGCGGCCGTACTCGTACGCACGCCCGTGGAACCGGTTTCCGCAGGACATCGCGGTGTGGACCCGGGACGGCACGCGCGTGGAGACCGTCGCCGCCTTGCCCCTGGCCGATCAGGTCCCGATCCACGGCGTGCCCACGGGGCCGCGCGACGTGCGCTTCGATCCGACGCAGCCGGCCACGCTGGTGTGGGTCGAGGCGCTCGACCGCGGAGACTGGGCGGTCAAGGTGCCGCATCGCGATCGGCTGATGCGCAAGCCGGTCGGCCAGCCGGCGGCGATCTGGCGCGAGATCGAGCATCGATTCGACGACATCGAGTGGATCGCGGGCGGCGACCTCGCGCTCGTCACCGACTACGACCGCGACACCCGGTGGAGCTGGACGCAGCTGGTCACCCTCGACGGCAAGACGGCGCGCAAGGTGTTCGATCGCAGCGTCAACGACGCGTACAAGGATCCGGGCACGCCGGTGTACGAGGTCCTGCCCACCGGCGCGTCCGTCGTGCGCCGCCACGGCGACGCCATCTTCCTGAGCGGCGAGGGAGCGTCGCCCACGGGCAACCGGCCGTTCCTCGATCGGCTCGATCTGACGACGTTGAAGAGCGAGCGGCTCTGGCAATCGGCGCCGGGGCGCCTCGAGAGGTTCGTGGCGTGGCTCGACGTCGGCGCGGGCAGCTTCCTCACGTACGGACAGTCGCCGACCGAACCGCCGAACCTCGAGCGCCGCAAGCTCGGCGACCCGTCCGTCGCGCTGGTGACGAACTATCCGGATCCGACCCCGCAGATCCGGGGCGTCACCAAGCAGCTCGTCACCACGAAGCGCGCCGATGGCGTGCAGGTGAGCTTCACGCTGTACCTGCCGCCCGGGCACAAGGCGGGGACGCGCCTGCCGACGGTGTTCTGGGCCTATCCGCTCGAGTACTCCGACGCCGCGACCGCCGGGCAGGTCGTCGCGACGCCGACCGAGTTCACGTCGCCGTGGGGCGCCGCCATCGAGCTCTACGCGCTCGCCGGCTACGCGGTGCTCGACGTCTCGATGCCCGTCGTGGGCCCGCCCGAGACCGTGTACGACTCCTTCGTCGAGCAGATCGTGGCGAACGCGAAGGCGGCGATCGACAAGGCGGTCGCGATTGGGGTGACCGATCGTGATCGCATCGGCGTGACCGGTCACAGCCACGGCGCCCTCATGACCGCCAACCTGCTCGCGTACTCGGACCTGTTCCGTGCGGGGATCGCGCGCAGCGGCGCGTACAACCACACGCTGCGGCCGTTCGGCTTCCAGCGCGAGCACCGCACGTACTTCGCGGCGCGCGCCACCTATCACAAGCTCTCGCCGACCCTCAACGCCGACAAGATCGACGAGCCGCTGCTCATCATCCACGGCGCCATCGACGCCAACCCGGGCACGGTGGCGCTCCAGTCGGAGAAGCTGTTCGAGGCCGTGCGCGGCGCCGGCGGCACGACCCGCCTCGTGATGCTGCCCTTCGAGTCTCACGGCTACCGCGCGATCGAGTCGATCGAGCACGTGGTGGCCGAGCAGATCGAGTGGTTCGATCGCTACGTGAAGGCCGCGAAGCCCCGCCCTACTTCCGCCAGAACTGCCACCAGCGGCGCGGGGAGATGACGCGCGCCGCCGGCTGCACCGCCTCGGAGGGGCCGCCCGGCGGATCGACCTGCAGCTTGCGCTCGCCCTCGTACACGGACGCGAGCTCTTCGACCTCCGCGGCGTACTCCTCCTCGTGGCCTGGAACGCAGTGCACGGACACGCCGTCGGTGGCGATCCATGCCGCGCTCCAGGCCTCCGACTTCCAGTGCTCGAGCGGCTGGAGCTGGTCGGTCTCGGCGAAGCGGCCGTCGAACGACACCATGTGGGCGCGGAGCCCGCGCGGCACCTGGTGGCCGGGCATCGGCTGGGCCGGCGTTCCTCTTCGTTCGTAGGGGCCGGCGAGCGCGTTCTCCCACTCCTCGTGCGTGTAGAAGAAGATGCCGAGCTCGGCGAGGCGCTCGGGGAGCTCGTCCCAGTCGAGCTCCTTTCCGCCCGCGGCCTTCACGAGCTCGTCGAGGATCGGGGCGAAGTCGTCGGTGTAGCCGTCGATCGGGACGGCGCCGGCCTCGCCGGAGTCGAAGACGGCGACGTGGCCGTCACGGTCGACGGCGAACCACGTCGTGTCCATGCTGTGGGCGGCGGCGAGTGGGCGGCGCGCGGTCGTGTACGAGCAGTGCGCGATCGTGCGATCCCACGCGACGGCAACGAAGCGCGGGCTCGGCGCGCACGCGGTGAGGCACGTCATCGACTGGAAGCGGCGGCCGCCGGCGACGACGGCGAGCTCGTCGGGCGTGGGCGTCTCGGCGGTGCGGCCGCGCATCGGCAGGTAGACGATGCGCGTGTTGTCGATGCCGGCCGCGTGCAGCGCCTGCGCCGTCGCGCGCGCGGCCGCGAGCTGCGAGCGTGCGACCAGCAGGTTCACGCCGCTGGCGACGCCGGCGCGCGCGAGCCGCGTGACCTGGGCGACGACGCGGTCGACCTCGGCGCGCGCGCCGGGGTGATGGATCGACACGTGCACCTTGTCCGGCGCGGCGGCAACGACGTCGTGGAAGGCAGCGTCGAGATCGAGCCCGCTGGTCGTGAACGAGCGGAACACGACGCCGCGCAGCGCCGTGAGCACGGGCCAGAGCAGCGCTGGCGCCTCGAGCGGCTCGCCGCCGCCGAACGACACCGCCTTCGCCCCGTGCCGCGCGCAGTCGCGCACCAGCGCGATGACGTCGTCGGCCGTCCAGCGGGTCGCGCCGTCGGGCGTCGACGTGCTGTAGCAAAACGCGCAGGCCTTCCGGCACCGGTTCGACAGCTCGATCGACAGCCGCTCGATCACGCGCCCGCGGGCATATCACGCGCGCCCCGCGTCCGCGCCACCGGTCACGTCCGGTTCGGGCCGCGGGCGGTCAGCGGGCGGCGACGGTGCCGGCGGTGATCGCGCGCTGCGCCTGGTCGCAGAGGGCGCGGACGCCATGGATGAAGGTCGCGAAGCGCGCGTCCTTGGTGAGGCCGGTGGCGTAGCGGTAGTAGATCTGCTGGGCGACGACCGCGGTCTTGAAGAGGCCGTAGGCGTAGTAGAAGACGGCGTCCGCCGGCGAGAGGGTGCGGCCCGACGCGCGCGCGTAGCGGTCGACGACCTCGAGGCGGCTCATCATGCCGGGCAGGTGCGTGAGCCCGAAGCGCAGCATGTGCAGCACCTGATCGTCGGTGGCCTCGACCCAGTACCCGACCGACGTGCCGAGATCCATGAGCGGGTCGCCGACGGTCGACATCTCCCAGTCGAGGACGCCGACGATGCGCGTGAGCGAGGGGTCGAAGATGACGTTGTCGAACTTCCAGTCGTTGTGGATGAGCGCCGGGCCGCTGTCCGCGGGCAGGTGCGCGGCGAGCCACCGCGCGACCTCGAGCACGACCGGCAGGTCGTCGGTCTTCGAGCCGTGGTAGCGCTCGGTCCAGCCCTCGACCTGGCGGCGGACGTAGCCCTCGGGCTTGCCCAGACCGCCGAGGCCGGCGGCCGCGAAGTCCACGGCGTGGAGCTCGGCGAGCGCGTCGACGAGCAGCTCGCACAGGCGGCGCGCCGTCGCGGCGTCGACGGTGACGCCAGGCGGGAGCTCCTTGCGCAGGATGACGCCCTCGCGCCGCTCCATCAGGTAGAAGGTGCAGCCCATCACCGCCTCGTCGCGGCAGAGCGCGATCGGGCGCGGCGCCTTGTCGTAGACCGGCGCGAGCGCCGAGAGCACGGTGTGCTCGCGTCCCATGTCGTGCGCGCTCTTCACCTTGCTGCCGAAGGGCGGCCGGCGGAGCACGTACTCGGCGCCGGCGCGGCGCACGAGGTACGTGAGGTTCGAGTGGCCGCCGGGGAACTGCAGCACCTCGATCGGCGCGTGACCGCCGAGCTCGGCGTCGAGCCACGCCCCGAGCGTGTCGACGGGCAGCTCCTCGCCCGCGCGCGGCGGGCGCAGATCCGTCGATCCCGTCACCGCTTCACTCCGTAGCGGTCGAGGATCCGGCGCGAGACCACCATCTTGTGGACCTCGTCGGGGCCGTCGTAGATGCGCGCGCCGCGCTCGTGCACGTAGTAGTGGGCGAGCAGCGTATCGCTCGTGATGCCGAGCGCGCCGTGGACCTGGATGGCGCGATCGATGAGGCGCATCATCACGTCGGCGACGTAGAACTTGATGATCGACACCTGATCGCGCGCCGCGTGGAACCCCTGGTTCTCGATCGTCCACGCCGCCCGCAGGGTCAGCATCTTCGCCGCGTCGATCTCGGCGCGCGCCTCGGCGACCCACGCCTGGATGATCTGGCGCGACGCGAGGGTCTTCTCTTCGTCGATCTTGCGCGTCGCCGCGCGCGTGCACATGAGGTCGAACACGCGCTCGCAGATGCCGATCCACCGCATGCAGTGGTGGATGCGTCCCGGGCCGAGGCGCTCCTGCGCGATGAGGAAGCCGGCGCCTTCCGCGCCCAGCCGGTTCGACTGCGGCACGCGCACGTTCGTGTAGTTGATCTCGGCGTGGCTCGCCCAGCCGGCGCCCGCGTCGCCCATGATCGGGATGTTGCGCACCAGCTCGAAGCCTGGCGTGTCGGTGGGCACGATGATCATCGACGCGCGCCCGTGCGGCGCGGCCTTCGGGTCGGTGACCGCCATGACGATCGCGAACGCGGCGCCGTCGGCGCTCGAGGTGAACCACTTGTGGCCGTTGATGACGTAGTCGTCACCGTCCTTCTCGGCGGCGCACGAGAGGATCACCGGGTTCGAGCCCGGGTTCTCCGGCTCGGTCATCGAGAAGCAGGAGCGGATCGCGCCCTTCGCGAGCGGCTCGAGCCAGCGCGCCTTCTGCTCGGGCGATCCCCACCTGTGCAGCACCTCGAGGTTGCCGGCGTCGGGCGCCTGCGCTCCGAACGAGTAGTGACCGAGCGGCGACCGGCCGAGGCGCTCGCTCACGAGCGCGTGATCGACCAGGCCGAGGCCCATGCCGCCGAGCTCCTTGGGGATCTGCGGACCCCAGAGCCCCGCGGCCTTCACCGCGGCGCGCAGCTCCTCGAGGAGACCGGCGGCGCCGATCCAGCCGCGCTCCATCACCTCGCGCTCGGCGGGGATGATGCGCTCGGCGACGACCTGATCGATGCGCTCGAGCGTGGGGACGAGATGCGACGGGAGGGCGAAGTCCATGGCGGCTCCAGTTCTCAGCGGAAGGTGTGCAGCTCGGCCGGGAGATGATCGATGTGGTTGAAGCCCAGGAGCGAGAGCTCTCCAACGAATGCTGACGCATTCGCTGGAGCCCCTCCCGTAGAGTAGCTTGGGAGCGCTCCCGGCTGCTTCGAGCGCCAGAGGAGCTCGGTCACCGACGCGTTGCGCACCAGGCGCCAGTGGTTGACGGTGGCCATCGCGTCGAGGCCGAGGGCGAGCTTGAGCGCGACGCCGATCGGTCCGCCCGAGGTGACGGCGGCGATGCGCGCGCCGCCGCCGGCGTGGCTCGACGTCATGCGCGCCATCGCCGCGCCGACGCGCGCGACGAACGCACCGAAGGTCTCGATGTCGCCGCAGTCGAGCTGATCGCGCGTCCACGCGTCGATCACGAGCCAGAAGCCGCGATCCATCAGCGCGTGACGATCGGCGGGCGTGGCCGTCCCGTCGAGCAGCGCGCGCAGCTCCGGGTAGTCGCGCACGAACTGCGGCATGAACCGGCCGAGCAGCTCGAAGGCCGGGTACTCCGCGAGCCCGTCGAGCACCGTCGGCGCGGGCAGCGGGTGGCCGGCGTCCGCGGCGGCGACGACCGCGTGCGTCGCGGTGTCCAGCTGCCGCCGCATCGGGCCCGTGTAGATCGCGTCGGGCGTGAAGCGCGCCTCGGCCCATCGACGCCCGAGCGCCCGCGCCTGCTCGACGCCGCGCTCGCTCAGGCGGTCGTACTCGGCGGCGCCATACGAGGCTTGGCCATGCCGCACGAGCGTGAGGGTTCCCACAGGGTGAGACTCTACCGGACGAGGCTCGTTCAACGCCGTTGGCAACTGTGACAAGTTGGCTCAGGTCATGTGGCCGCACCGAGGTTGAACCACATCAGCGACAACGTAGGGATTTCAGTGACTTGCGATACCTGGTCGTCTCGCACGATACTTGTATGAGTCACGTTGGACCTTTCTTCCGGGGAGCTTCGATGACCCTTCGCTTGTTCATTGCCGCCAGCCTGGCGGCGCTCGTCTTTGCCTGCGGTGGCCCGAACGACGACGACGGCGTGAACCCGCCGATCGGCGACGAGGACGGCGACGGGATCTCGGACGCCGACGAGGGTCGCGACGCGAACGTCGACACCGACGGCGATGGCACACCCGACTGGCAGGACGACGACTCGGACAACGACGGCATCCCCGACTACCGCGAGGCGGGCGACACCGACGCCGGCACGCGCCCCGTCGACTCGGACAACGACGGCATCCCCGACTTCCGGGATCTCGACTCCGATGGCAACGGCGTCCCCGATCAGCTCGAGGGCACCGGTGACATCGACGGCGACGGGCTCGGCGACTGGCAGGATCCCGACAACGACGGTGACTTCATCGGCGACGCGTTCGAGATCGGCAGCGATCCCAACAACCCCGTCGACACCGACGGCGACGGGGTCCCCGACTACCAGGACACCGACAGCGACAACGACACGATCCACGACCTGTACGAGGGCACGACCGACTTCGACATGGACGGCGTCGGGAACTGGCGCGACCTCGACAGCGACGACGACTGCCGCGGCGACCAGCTCGAGTCCGGTGGGACCAACCCGCCGCGTGACACCGACGGCGACGGCCGCTACGACTTCATCGATCGCGACAGCGACGACGACGGCATCGCCGACTCGGTGGAGGACGCCAACTGCAACGGCGTGCGCGACGGCACCGAGACCGACGCCGGCAACGCCGACACCGACGGCGACGGCGTGAGCGACCTCGTCGAGGAAGCCGCCGGCACCAACCCGAACAACCCGGCGGACAACCCGCAGGCCAACGGCGACTTCGTCTTCATCGTGCCCTACCAGGACCCGCCCACGCCGATGGAGGACGATCTCGACTTCACGAGCCGCCTCCAGCAGCTCGACATGTACGTCATGCTCGATCGCTCGGGCTCGATGTCGACCGAGTTCGCCACCGTGCGCAGCAACCTGGGCACCGTGATCCGCAACCTGACGTGCCCGCCGCTCGGCACCGGCAACCCGGCGACCTGCATCCCGGACCTCTGGGCGGGCGCCGGCACGATCGGCTACTCGGGCTCGACGGGCGGCGACGCCTATCGCCACACGGTCGACATGCAGGCCAACCCGAACGTCTCGGGCCTGAACGGCAGCGAGCCCAACGGCTGCTGCGCCGAGCCGCTCACGTTCGGCGTGTACGCTGCCATCACCGGCAACGGCACCGCGCAGATCCCGGCGCCGGCGTGCGGCATCCAGGCCGTCAACCCGCGCTCGACGTGCGCGGGCTCGCCCGCGGCGAACGGCGGCTTCAACCCGTTCGGTTACCCCTGCTTCCGCTCCGGCTCGCTGCCGGTCATCGTGCTCGCCACCGACGAGGTCCCGCTGTCGTCGGGTGACACCAACAAGTGCCCGGCGTGGAGCACGATCGTCCTGCCGCAGATGAACAACCGCAGCGCCAAGCTCGTCGGCATCGTCGGCGACGGCGCGGCCGCGGCGGTCACCACCGATCTGCGGACGATGGCGACGAACACCGGCGCCGTCGACTCGCAGAACGGCAACGCGCCGCTCGTGTTCTCCGGCACCGGCACCAACGCGGCGGCGGCGATCGAGAACGGCATCCGCACGCTGGCCAACAACATCCCGCTCGACATGGCGGCGGTCCCGAACGACGACCCGAGCGACACCGTCAACGCGGTCACCGCGTTCGTCGATCACCTCGAGACGCTCCAGCTCGGCACGCCGATGTGCGCCAACGGCCTGACCGACATCGACACCAACGCCGACACGTTCCGCGACGCCTACGTCGACGTCCGCGCCGGCACGCCGGTCTGCTGGAAGCTCATCCCCAAGATGAACACGACGGTGCCGGCGACCACCCAGCCGCAGCTCTTCCGCGCGACGATCGAGGTGATCGGCGACGGCGTCACGGTGCTGGACACGCGCGACGTGTTCTTCCTCGTGCCGCCCGCGCCCCTCGACGAACCGATCGGCTGAGGGATAGCATGGCGACGTGCTCGCCGAGCTCGTGAACGGTTGGGGGCTCACCGCCCTCATGCTGGTCGTCATCACGCTGGTCTTCCTCGGCGCGGCGCTGCACCTGCGCGCCGAGCTGCGCTGGGTACGAGCGGTCTCGGACCATCTCGGGGTCGACCTCGTCGATCAGCAGGCGGCGGCGCGGCAGACCGGCCTGGAGATCGAGGCCATCCGCGACGAGGCGCACGCGGTGCTGGCGTCCAGCGATGCGGCCTGGGCGCAGAAGCAGGTGCGCTCGTGGCAGCTGCGCGCGCTGCGGGTCGAGCCGGCGCTCGCGTTCTGGACGGACCTGCTCAAGCAGCTCGGGCTGCTCGGGACGGTGCTCGGGCTCGGGCTCTCGCTCGCGGTCAGCGGTGACGCCAAGGAGCTGCTCGGCCCGCTGGCGCTGGCGGTGTGGACGACGGTGTCGGGGCTCGCGTTCTCGATCGTCCTGTCGTCGATCTACGGCGTGAAGCTGAACGCCTGGGTCGACGCGTGTGACCGCAACATCGAGGCGTGGGACGCGCGGCGGCGGGCGCGCGCCGCGGGCGAGGGCGCGGCGTGAGGCGGCGCGGGAGCCAGCCGAGCGGCTCGTTGACGTCGCTCCTCGATATCCTGTTCATCATCGTGTTCGCGTCGCTCGTGCAGTCGACGGCGCGCGGCGAGGAGCGCGGGGTGACGGCGGCGGAGGAGGAGGCGCCGCCGGTCGACGACACGGCCGCGCTGGTCACGCCGGCGGGGCCGGCGCCGCTCGCGGCGTTGCGCGAGGCGGCGGTGTCGGCGACGAAGCAGCACGTGGAGACCGCGCCGCTCGTGGCGGTGCGCGTGAGCGCCGACGGCACGATCGTCGACGTCGAGTGGGCGGGTGAGACGCGTGCGCTCGGCCTGCCGCTCCTCGAGCGCGTCCCGGATCCCGACATCGCGGTCGCGTACCTGGGTGACCGCGCGCCGGCGCTGCGGCTGTGCGGCGTCGTCGCGCACGAGCTGCGGGTCGCCGACCTGGCCGGTCACGTCGTCGTGATCGCGCCCGCGGTGCCGCTCGGCGAGCTGTCGGTGGCGCTCGTCGCCGGGCTGCGCCGCGACGTGACGCGCTGCCAGACCGAGCAGCAGGCGATGGCGGTGATCGTCGAGCCGTCGATGATCGCGCCGGCCGCGCCGGCGCCGACGACGCCGGCGGGAGGTGGATCGTGAGCCGAGGAGAAGCCTCGCAGCGCCTGCGACGAAGAGGTCGGATCGGTCGCTTGCTGTTCTGGGCGTTCGCGATCGCCGCGATCGTCGCCGTGATCCTGCTCGCGAAGTGCGGCGGCGGGTTCGGGCTCGGCAAGGGCGGGGCGGGGCTGGGGAGCGGGCGGGCGCTGAAGACGGAGACCGGATCGGGCACGGGCACGGGCACGGGCAGCGCGCGGTGCATGGTGCGGGTGGACGGAACCGGGATCACGATGGACGGGAAGGTCGCCGCGGTGAGCGAGGTCGTGACCGCGTGCAAGGCGGCGGCGGCGGGGGCCGACGTGATCGTCGCGGGTGACGCCCGGCAGGCGACCTGGGAGGAGCTGCGCGCGGCGCTCGACGCGGCAGGCGTGGCGAGCCTGGTGCGCGGCGCCGGGGCGCCCGTGACCGTCGACGCCGGCGTGCTAGCTATTCCGCCCGATGGTCAAGAAGGGGGCTGACGGGCGTGCCGCCAAGCGTGCGCGCGCCGCCGAGAGCGAGCGGCGCGCGCGCATGTTCGTGCACGCGCACCTGGCGTGGCTCGAGGGGTTCCCCGAGGCCACCGACGGCGGGCTGCGCTGGCATCGTCTCGACGGCACGGCGTCCTTCGTCCTCGACGGCGCGCTCGTCGCGCGGGCCCGTCGCGCGCAGCGCACGCTGATCTCCGACCACGCCGACGCGCTGGAGAAGGTGGTCGGCGACGTGGGGCGCTGGGGGCCGGCGGTCGAGGGTGTGCTCGCGGCCATCGCGCAGGCGTTGCGCACCGGCGTGTCGCCGGCGGCGCCGGTGGCGCTCCTGCCGGCGCGCGCGCGCCGCACGGTCGCGTCGGTGATCGGCGCGTATCCCGCGCTCGCCGCGGTCGTCGACGGCGCCGTGATGGCGATGGTGGCGCGGCCCACCGAGCTCGTCTCCACGCTCGCGTGGATCGAGGCGAACGCCGAGCCCCTCTCCGGGCTCGCGCGCGTGGAGCCCGGTCCGCGCGGCGTGCTCGCGTGTCTGCGCCTCGCCCGGTTCGCCGCCGACGCCGGCGCCGCCGCGGTGGCGCCGCTGGTCGCGCTCGCGTGCATGGACGCGCCGCTGCCGGGACCGGCCGTCGAGATGGGTCGGGCGATCGTGCAGCGCCTCCGGTCGAACGCGAGCGTCAGGCCGGTGCCGCCGAAGACGACCACGCCCATCATCGTCGACTGGATCGCGCGCCTCGCCGGCGCCGACGCCGCGGCGCGTGCGCGCGTGCTCGCGCTGCTCGGCCTCGTCGATCTCGAGACCCCGCTCCTCTTGGTGCGTTCCTGGTGGCGGCGTGCGCAGCCGCAGCTCCAGCGGGCGGAGACGGTGGCCGAGGGCGCGACCCTCGACATCGACTACGTGCGTGCGAACCTCGAGGCCGTCGAGGAGCTGGTGAAGCACGGGCCGGTGGTCTTCGAGGTCATCGACGCGATCGCGATCGTCGAGCAAGCCGCTGCCCCGGCGTTCGCGCCGTACCTGCCTTCGCTCCTGCGCTTGCTCGAGGCCGTCCCGAGCCGCATCGGCGCGCTGGCGCGGCTGCGCCTGCTCGACGAGCTCCGCGACGACGCGGCGATCGCGGGCGAAGGCAAGATGGCGTGGTTGTGGGACGCGCTCGCCGCCGAGATCTGGCGGGGGAGCTCGCCCGAGCGCCTGCTCGCGCCGTGGCGCGCCGCGATGGACGCGACCGGAGGCTGCTACGCGCAGCCGATCCGCAGCGCGGTCGTCTCGAAGGCCGACGCCAAGCGGGTCGCCGCGATCCTCGCGCAGTGCGCTGCCCGCGGCGAGCTCGGCTACACCGTCGTCGATCGGGCGATGGCGTTCGTGCCCACACCCCTCGCGCCGCCGCTCGTCGCGCAGGTGATCGCCGAGGCGTCCCGCGTGCGCGGCTACTTCGACGCGGCGCAGGTGCGCGCCGCGGTCGCGCTCGGCGGGGAGGCGGTCTCGGAGCTGGTGGCGGCCCTCGAGATCATCACGACGATGTGCGACGACCTCCCGGGACGCGCGGCCGGTGAGGTCGCCGCGCTGGTCGAGCACGCGCGCGGCGACGGCGGGACGTGGGTGCTGCGCCGGCTCGTCGACGAGAAGCGGAGCCGGGTGATCGTCGACGCGGCCGCCGTCGCGGCCGTGGTGCCGCGGAAGCGATGGCCTGGGCTGGTGCGCGATGCGCGTGGTCAACGCTGGCTCGATGGATATCCGGCCGAGCTGCGCGCGGCGCTGACCCGCCTCGCCGGCGCCGATCCCCAGGCGGAGCTGACCGCGCGCCGCATCCTGCGCCGCGACCTGCCCCACCCCGACGACGCCGCGAAGGAGCTCTCGGCGCTACGCGCCGGCCGCCACCGGAGCCCGTCGGCGGTCGGGCGCCTGCGCCGTCTCGAGCGCGGGTCCCGCGTTCCCGGCGCCGTGCGGCTCGCGCGGCTCGCCGAGCGCATCGAGCGCGTCGCCGCGCAGGTCGCGCTCGATCGCTTCGGCGCGGCGGTCACCGCCGCGGCGACCGCCGCGATCGCCGAGAGCTGCGGTTTGCCGGCGTGGCCCGGGTGGACGCTCGATCGCCAGCGCGTCGCGGTCCTGGCCGCGCTCACCAAGCTGCCGTCGGGGCCGCGCGAGCTCGCGATGCGGCTCCTGCGTAAGCGCGCCGGCCAGAAGCCCTGGGACCTGCGAGACGATCCGAAGAACGCGGCGTTCTGCGCCTCCCTCGCGCGGCGTGGGATCGACGTCGCGCCGTGGGTCGAGGATCCGCCGCGTCCGGTGACGGCGGCCGACGGCACCGTGCTCACCGTGGGCTTCGCCGACGACCCGCTCGAGGTCTTCGTCATGGGCGAGCACTTCAACACCTGCCTCGGCGCCGACGGCGTGAACTTCTTCTCGGTGGTCACCAACGCGGCGGACATCAACAAGCGCGTGCTCTACGCGTACCGCTCCGACGGCAAGGTGGCCGGGCGGTGTCTCTTCGCCCTCACCGACGGCGGGCGCATCCTCACGTTCGAGCCCTACGCCCACGACGGCAAGCTCGAGTTCGGCCGGATCGTGCGCGATCGCGCGCTCGAGCTCGCGGCGCGCATGCACACCGAGGTCGTCGGCAGCGGCACCGTCAGCACGCTCGTCGCCGACGAGTGGTACGACGACGGCGCGCACGATCTGGTGGAGCGCTTCCCCGCGCTCGCCGCGGATGCGGAGCTGCGCAAGGAGCTCGCCACGATCGCGCCCGGCGCCCTGGTCGCGCGCCTCGTCGAGGCGCTCGACCATCCGCTCGACGACGTCACCTTGCCCCTCGTCGTCGCGCTGCCCGAGCTGCACCGCCGCCCCGAGCTGGTCATCGCCCTCGGGCCGGCGCTCCTCGCGTCGGCGGCGATCCCCGACGCCACGATGATCCAGGCCGCGCGCATCGCGCTCGAGGCCGGAGAGCTCGCCATGGCCGATCGCCTCATCGCCGGCCGCGCACGCCCGCAGATGATGGTCGACACGCCGCGCTGGATCGGCGACCTCCTGGCCCGCGTGCGGCCGTCCCTGGCGCTGGCGCTGCTGCGCTCGACCCGCGAGCGCGGCGTTCGCCGCTGGGAGGACGAGCCGGTCGAGCGCATGGTCGTCGCTGCCATGGCCATGGAGTACCTGCGCCGCCCTCGCCAGGCCGCCGCCCTCTACCGCGCGGCGATCCGCCGTGGCCGGCGGTCCCTGGCCCAGGAGCTCCGACCACGCCTTGCCGCGATCGAAGCTCGCTCGGCCTGAGGATGGTGCGATAGTCCAGGCGTGAGGCGCTCATGAGCTTCTCGGCGTGGTTCCAGTGCATCTCCGGCTGCGACGGTCGGTGGCCGCTGGACGAGGTCCGCTACCGATGTCCGCGGTGCAACGACCTGCTCGAGGTCGTGCACGATCGCGACGCGCTCCTCGCCCGGCCGCCGGCGGCGTGGCGCGCGCTCTTCGACGAGCGCTGGCGCGCGACGCGCCACCCCGACACGTCGGGCGTCTGGGGCAAGCGCGAGCTGGTCGCGCCCCACGTCCGCGAGGAGCACATCGTGACGGCGGCCGAGGGCGCGAGCGCGCTCCTGCCGGTGCCCGGGCTCGCCGCCGAGCTGGGCATCGAGGAGGTGCGGGTCAAGCAGTGCGGCGTGTCGCACACCGGCTCGTTCAAGGACCTCGGGATGACGGTCCTGGTCTCGACGGTCAAGCAGATGATCGCCGACGGCAAGCGCATCGCCGCGATCGCGTGCGCGTCGACGGGCGACACGTCCGCGGCGCTGGCGGCGTACGGCGCCGCCGCCGGCGTGCGCACGGTGGTCATCCTGCCCCGCGGCAAGATCTCGACGGCGCAGCTGGTCCAGCCGCTGGCCAACGGCGCCCTCGTGCTCGCGCTCGACACCGACTTCGACGGCTGCATGGCGATCGTGCAGGAGCTGGCCGAGCGCGAGGGCGTGTACCTCGCCAACTCGATGAACTCGCTGCGCCTCGAGGGCCAGAAGACCGTGGCGATGGAGATCGTCCAGCAGCTCGGCTGGGAGCTCCCCGACTGGGTCGTCATCCCCGGCGGCAACCTCGGCAACGTGAGCGCGCTCGGCGCCGGCTTCCAGATGCTCATCGATCTCGGGCTCATCACCCGCAGCCCGCGCATCTGCGTCGCGCAGGCGGCGAACGCGAGCCCGCTCCACGCCGCGTTCCTCCGCGGGTTCGACTCGTTCGAGTCGGTGCCGGCGAAGGCGACGCTCGCGTCGGCGATCCAGATCGGCAACCCGGTGAGCTGGAAGAAGGCCGTGCGCGCGATCCAGCGGGCCGACGGCGTGGTCGAGGCGGCGTCGGAGGCCGAGCTCGCCGACGCCGCCGCACGCGCGGATCGCTTCGGCCTGTTCACCTGCCCGCACACCGGCGTGGCGCTGGCGGCGCTCGAGAAGCTGGTCGCCGGCGGCCAGGTGCGCCGTCACGATCGCGTGGTCGTGGTGTCGACGGCGAGCGGCCTCAAGTTCGCCGACTTCAAGGTCGGCTACCACGAGCACCGTCTGGCCGACGTCCCGTCGCCGCGCTGGCGCAACCAGCCCGTCGAGCTGGCTGCGAAGTACGACGACGTCCGGTCGGCGCTGTGGCGCGGGCTACAGGACGCCGGGCCCGCCGCGTAGGAGACCGTCGAAGTACCACTCCCGGCGGCGGGCGGTGCGGTACGTTCCGCGGCATGAGGGTGAGCCGAGCTGCGTCTTTCGTCCGTGCGGTTCTCGTCGTGGCTGCCGCCGGCGCCGTCCCCGCATGCAGCTGCGGCGGCGATGACGGTCCCGCCGATCCCGACGGCGGCGTCTCGACCGCGCACTGCACCTACGAGCCGGTCCAGCCCAACGCCAACGCCGGCACGCCGGTGACGCCGGGCACGCTCGAGGCCGGCGCCGCCGAGGTCGTGATCGACGTCCCGGTCGGGACCGGCATGGGCGGTTACACCGGCCGCGCCAACTTCCTCGGCTCGTTCGACCCCGTCGACAACCGGATCATCGCGATCGCCAACGAGTGGCAACCGTCGGTCGGGATCGAGACGCGCTCGATGGTCAAGGCCGTGGCCCTCAAGGTCGGCGTCGAGACGGTCGTGTGGCTCAAGGTCGACGCCATCTTCGCGTACGAGGACTGGGTCTTCGACCTCGAGCGCCGGCTGGGCCCCGCGTACCGCGGCAAGGTCCTCATCTCGACGTCGCACAGCCACTCGTCGTTCTCGCAGTTCACCGGCCACACGCCGCTCAAGCTCGGCTCGGGTGAGTTCCGCGAGGTGATCCACGCCCGCTTCACCGACGCCTTCGAGGCCGCGGCGCGCGCCGCGATCGCCGACCTGCAGCCGGCGCGCATCGGCTTCTTCAGCGACATCGACTTCGATCCGAACGATCAGATCAGCCGCGAGCGCCGTCGCGAGAACGACGAGCTGCCGGGCGGCAACCGCAAGGACGACCAGTTCCGCCTCATCCGCGTCGACACGACCGGCGGTCAGCCCATCGCGATCATCCCGATCTTCGGCATGCACCCGACGCTGAACGACCAGGACAACCCGGTGGCGACGACCGAGTCGGTCGGCCACCTCGAGCGCCAGGTGGAGGAGCGCTTCGCCCGGGAGGTCGTGGTCATGCACGTCCAGGGCGCGGGCGCCGACGTGTCGTCGGTCGGCCACGGCGGCGTGGACTGCAACGTGAAGCCCGGCGCCAGCAGCGACCCCTGCTTCGGCTGGCTCAAGGCGGAGGGCCACGGCCGCGCCGCCGTCGACACGATCATGGCGGCGTGGACGTCGGCGGGCAGCGCGATGACCGATCAGCTCGCCCTGGCGATGGTGACCCAGTCGGTCGAGCTCGGCCCGTACCACGACACCTACTCGGTCCGCGGCGGCGAGCTCACGTACGCGCCGTTCGACCTGGAGCGCCCGGCCGACGGGCGGATCTGGACCAACCCGAGCGCGCGCACGGGCCTCATCTCGCCGATCGACGAGTACAACGCGCCGGTCGGCGCCGCGCTGTGCGAGACCGACACCGCGCTCTTCCCGGTGGCGGCGATGCCCGGCACCGACGGGCTCCCGGTCTACGGCTCGTGCGTGCGCATCGACGAGGCCGGCGCGATCCTGTCGCAGCTCCTCGGCCTCACGCTCGACGATGTCAGCTCGACCGGCCCCGCCTGCGGCATGACGCGCACCACGGTGTCGGTGCTGCGGCTGGGCGACTACCTGGTCCCGACGATGCCGGGCGAGCTGTCGGTGCTCCTCGCCGACCGCATCCGCGAGGAGTCGCCGGTCGACCTGCCGCACACGATCCCGATCGGCTACTCGCAGGGGCACATCGGCTACTGCATGACCGCCGAGGACTGGCTGCACGGCGGCTACGAGTCGAGCGTCACGTTCGGCGGCCCGCTCGAGGCCGAGCTGGTCGCGGAGCGGGTCATCGCGCTCATGCCCGAGGTGATGAGCGCGACCCGCGTCGACGGTGCCGCGGGCGGCGCCGACCGCACCGTCATCGCGGTGCCGATGGACAGCCTGCCGCACGACGATCCGGCGCCGCAGGCCGGGACGGTGCCGGCGACGGTGTCGGCGGATCTGTGGATGCGCTCGGGGCCCCCGGCGCAGGCGCAGCCGGCGGCCACCGTGCCGCGCGTGACCGGGCTCGCGACGTTCGTGTGGCACGGCGACGATCCGCTGACGAAGACGCCGGTGGTGACGCTGCAGCGCGAGACCTCGGCGGGGAGCGGCACCTACGAGGACGTTCGGCGTGGCAGCGGTCGCACGGTGCAGGACGGCGACTTCATCCTCACGTACGCGCCGAGCCCGCTCATCCGCGAGAGCGGGCCGCAGACCCACGTCTGGGCCGTCGAGTGGCAGCCGGTGCCGTGGACCGGCGCGGCCATGGGCCTCGACGCGCTCGACCGGCGCGGCGCGCTGCAGCTCGGCAAGTACCGATTCCACGTCGTCGGCGACGGCTGGACACTCGACTCGAACGCGTTCGACGTGGTCGCCGGCACGCTGACCGTGGCGGCGTCGCGCAGCGGCAACAGCGTGACGGTGGCGAGCAACTGGCACGCGCCCAAGGGCTTCCGCCTCCTCGACATGCAGCTCCCCTCGAACGTCCCGGTGCCGCTCCGTACGCAGTCGGTCACGATCACGGCGTACGCCACCGGCGACGTGATGGTGGGCACGCCGCAGACGCTCACGACCGACGCGCAGGGTCGCGTGACCCACGATTTCGGCGGCGCGGCGGCGACGATCACGCGGGTCGACGTACGCGACGGCTTCAACAACACCGGCAGCTCCTCGCTGTAGGTGTAAAGTGCGGCGGCCGTGAGTCGCCGCCCCGACAGCACCGTCGATCAAGGAGCCTTCGCCGACGAGCTCGGGCCGATCCTCGAGCCCCTGCGCGAGATCGCGCGCTACGTCGTGATCGAGGAGCTGGGCGCGGGCGCCATGGGCGTCGTCTACCGCGCGCACGATCCCGATCTCGGGCGGCAGGTCGCGATCAAGCTCGTCCACGCCGGGAGCTCGGCGGCGCGGTCGACGCGGCTCCTGCGCGAGGCGCAGGCGATCGCGCGGGTCGCGCACCCCAACATCGTCGCGATCCACGACGTCGGCATCCACCGCGATCCCGGCGGCGAGCAGGTCTTCATCTGCATGGAGTTGATCGAGGGGCCGCGCCTCCGGGACTGGATGGCGGCCGGGCCGCGCACGCTGCGCGAGATCGTCGGGGTGTTCGTGCAGGCGGCGCGCGGGCTCGCGGCCGCGCACGACGCGGGGCTCGTACACCGCGACTTCAAGCCCGAGAACGTGCTGGTCGGCCGGGACGGGCGCGTCCGCGTCGTTGACTTCGGGCTCGTGCGCTGGGCCGAGGGCGACGACGCCGCGGTCGTGCCCGGCGAGGCGGCGGTGCTCGCGCTCGACGAGAGCATCACGCCGGCGGGCGCGGCCGTGGGCACGCCGCGCTACATGTCGCCCGAGCAGATCCGGGCGGTCGCCGTCGGGCCGGCGGCGGACCAGTTCGCCTTCGGCGTGTGCCTGTACGAGGCGCTCGCCGGGCAGCGGCCGTTCCTCGGCGACAACATCGCGTCGCTCATGAAGGCCGTCGCCTCGGGAGACATGCGGCCGTGGCCGGCGACGTGCACGGCCCCGCGCTGGTTGCGCTCGCTCGTCGAGCGCGCGGTGTCGGTGCGCCCCGCGGACCGCTGGCCGTCGATGCACGCGATCGTCGAGGAGCTGACCCGCGACCGCGAGCACGAGCGGCGCGCGGCGCTCGACGGCTCGGCGTCGATGGACCCGATGCTGGCGGCGTTCCCCCCGCCCGACGACCTGTACGTCGCGCGCAAGGTCGAGGAGCTGCGCAGCCAGCTCGAGCGCGCATGGGCGCACAAGTCGCGCGGCGCCTTGCCCGCGGCGCTCAAGCTCGTCGCCGAGGCTGGACCGGAGATCGAGCGGCTCGGATACCGGCCGCTGCGCGCCGCGCTCTTCTACCTGCGCGGCAACCTGCAGTACCGCACCGGCGACGCGCTCGGCGCCCGCGTGACGCTGCTCGAGGCGGCGCGCGAGGCGGCGCGCGCCGGCGACGACTGGCAGGTCGCGAACACGTGGATCTTCCTCGTGCTCGTCGTCGGGCTCGGGCTCAAGCGCTTCGACGAGGCCGAGGGCGTGATGGCCGCCGCCGAGGTCGCGCTCGAGCGGGTCGGCGAGAACGCGTCCTTGCGCTCGCGCCTGCTCAACAACTGGGGCACGTGCCTGCTCGCGCGCGGTCGCGCGCTGGAAGCCGCCGAGTGCTTCCTGCGCGCGGTCGAGCTCGACAGCATCACCCACGGCGCGAACCACGGCTTCGTCGCGGTGTCGCTGCTCCACCTCGCCGAGGCCCACATCACGTCGGGCAAGCTCGGTGACGCCGCGATCGTCCTCGATCGCGCGTGGGCCCTGTGCCAGCCCGATCGCCTCGCGCCGACGCCGACGCGGCTGCGCTGCCAGGCGCTGGTCGGGCGCCTGCGCGTCGCCGAGGGGCGTCCGGCCGACGCGATCGGCCCGCTCGAGCGCGCCGTGCTCGGCTGGGAGCGCCTTTCCGGGCGCGAGCGCGCGCTCGGCGAGACGTTGCGCGACCTGGCCGCGGCCCGCCGCGGGCTGGGCGAGGCCGACCTGGCCGACGCCGCCGCCGAGCGCGCCGCGCGCCTGCTCGCGGTCGCCCCGCCACGGACCGCCTGAACGGCTATCCTCTCTCCTCCGTGTTCCGGGTCGCGATCGCGCAGTACGAGGGCTCGACGACGCTGCGCGCGCCGCCGCTGGCCGCCGGCCTGCTCGCGGCGACGGTGCGGCGCGAGCCCGACCTCGGCGACGTCGCGGTCACGGTGCTGGCGGCGCGCCGCGAGCTCGAGCGCGCGGCCGACGCGCTCGCCGACGCCGACCTCGCGGGGGTGTCGCTCTACACGTGGAACGAGCGGTACGCGCTCGCCGTCGCGCGGGCCGCGCGCGCCCGCAACCCGGACCTGCGCCTCGTCGCCGGCGGACCGTCGGTGCCGCGGCGCCCCGACGCCGTCGCCCGCTTCCTCGACGCGCACCCGGCGCTCGACGCGCTCGTCCTCGGCGAGGGCGAGCGCACGTTCCCCGATGTCATCCGCGCCGCGCGCGCGGGCGCACCGCTCGACGGGATCGCCGGCGTGGTCACGCGCGCCGGCGACGCGCCGCGCTTCGGCCCGCCGCGCGAGCGCATGTCGGGCGAGGCGTTCGACGCGGTCGGCTCGCCGTACCTCGACGGCACGTTCGAGGAGCTCGTCGCGCGTGGCGAGATCGCGCCGTTCGGCGCCGCCGTGCTCGAGACCAACCGCGGCTGCCCGTTCGCGTGCACGTTCTGCGACTGGGGCCAGGCCACGCAGAGCCGCGTGCACGAGCTCCCCGGCGCGCGCGTCGAGCGCGAGCTGGCGTGGCTCGCCGAGCGCAAGATCCCGTACCTCTACATCGTCGACGCCAACTTCGGCATCCGCCGCCGCGACGAGGACCTCACGCGCAAGATCGGCGAGCTGGCGCGCTCGCACGGCGCGCCCTCCTTCGTGTTCTTCCACCTCACCAAGAACGCGACCGCGAAGAACCTGCGCACTGTCGAGATCCTCCGCGATCACGGGGTCGCGACCCAGGTCGCGCTCTCGATGCAGGACTTCGACCCCGACGTGCTCGTCGCGATCAAGCGCGACAACATCCGCGCCGCCGACGCGCTCGCCCTGCGCGAGCGCTGTCACGCGCAGGGCATCCCGACCTTGAACGAGCTGCTCCTCGGGCTCCCCGGGCAGACGACCGCCTCGATCCGCCGGAGCGTGGCGGCGGCGATCACGCCGTTCCCCGGCGACTCCTTCTTCCTCTATCCCACGCGCGTCCTCGAGAACGCCGAGCTCGCGGAGCCGGCGTATCGCGCGCGGCACGGCATCGAGACCCGGCTCGTGCCCTGGCACCCGCCGGATCCCGCCGAGGCCGCCCACGTCCTCGAGCACGAGGAGATCGTGGTCGCGACCAGCGCGCTGCCGGTCGCCGCGTGGCGCGACGCCTACGCCTTCGGCTACCTCCTGTCCGCGCTGTGGAACCAGCGGGTCCTGGCGACGACGATCCACGTCGCGCGCTTCGTGCTCGGCCTCGAGGTGCCGGCGCTCGTCGACGCGCTCCTCGCGGGGGCCGGGCCGCGCCTCCGGGCCGCGCGCGACGCGCTGGCACGCCTCGCCGCGGCCGTCCTCGCCGGCGAGGCGACGACGTTGCCGGTCGACGGCGCCGGCCCGCGTCGCCGCGAGCCGACCGACGCCGTGTGCGCGGTCGTGCTCGCCGACCCGGAGGGCTTCTACGCCGAGGTCGCCGACGCGGTCGCGGCGATCACGACGTCGTCCGACGACGCCGCGCTCGTGCGCGACGCGGTCGCATGGGACGCGCTGCAGGCGCTGCCGCCCGACGGCGCCCTCGTCACCCGCCGCTTCGCGTACGACTGGCGCGCGTACACGGACCGCATGAGCGAGCACGTCCGGCCGCCGCTCGCCGCGCTCGAGGTCAGCGTGCGCGCCTGGCCGCCGGCGCCGATCGATCCGTCGGCGCGCCTCGACGTCTTCCTCTCGCTGGGCTGGTCGAAGCAGCCGCGCTGCCACCTCGAAGCGCCCGGGGAGCCCGCTGCAACTTGACGACGTCGACGTTCACGATCGGTCCGCTCCCGATCGCGCCGGGCGACGACGAGGGCCGCCGCGCGCGCGCCCACGAGGACGGCTTCCTCTACGTCCCCGGCCTGCTGGCGCCGGCTCAGCTCGCGCCGCTGCGCGCGCTCGTCGACGAGGCGCTCGCGCGTCGCGGCTGGCTCGTCGACGGTCGGAGCGATCCGGCGCTGCGCCTCGGCCGCTGGGATGACACACGCTGGACCGCGTTCCTCGCCGACGTCCTCGCCTCGGCGCCGTACCAGGCCCTCGCGGCGGCGCCCGAGCTCCTCGGGGTGATCCGGCTCCTGTGTGGCGACGATCCCGAGCTGCACGTGGGCGACGTCTGCCGCCTCGTCTCGCCAGGCGCCGTCGACCTCACCACCCCGCCACACCAGGACGCGGCCTACCTGCGCGACGCCGCCGACGTCTGGACCGCCTGGCTCGCGCTCGGCCCGTGCCCACTCGCGCTCGGCCCGCTCGCGCTCTACCCCGGCTCGCACACCGGCGGGCTGCGCGCGCACGCACCGGTCGCTGCGGGCGACGGCGTGGTCGGCACCGACGTGCCGGAGGGCGCGCCCTGGTGTGCGTCTGCGCTCGCTCCCGGGGACGTCCTCTTCTTCTCGTCGCTGACCATCCACCGCGCGCTGCCCAACGTCACCGCCGACGAGCTCCGCGTCTCCGTCGATTACCGCTATCGACCACGCGCGTCTATCACGTCGATAGCCACTGCCTATTAGGAGGTCGCGACGATCGGCGGTAGGTAGTCAGGAGCCTCCCATCATCCGAGGAGGTCGAGAGGAGCCTGCCCGATGAAGGTCACGCCAGGAACCGCGACGCTCTCGACGCTCGCGGCGTTCACGCTCGTCGCCGGAGCTGCCTGCGGGCAGAAGAAGCCGTCCGGCGGAGATCCGGCCCCCCTTCCCACGTCGCCGGTCCCCGGTGATGGCGACAAGGCCGCCGGCGGCGCCGCCGCGGCGTCGGTCGCGCCGGGCGCCAGGCCCAACACGTTCTGGTGGCCGACGCAGGTCGACCTGCAGCCGCTGCGCGATCACGGCGCGAGCTCGGTCCCGCCGGGCGTGGCCGCCGACTACGCGAAGGAGTTCGCGAGCCTCGATCTCGCGCAGGTGAAGCAGGAGCTCGCCGCGATCCTCACCACGTCGCAGGACTGGTGGCCCGCCGACTACGGGAACTACGGCCCGCTCTTCATCCGCATGGCGTGGCACAGCGCCGGCACCTACCGCACGCTCGACGGACGTGGCGGCGCCGGCGGTGGTCAGCAGCGCTTCGAGCCGCTCAACAGCTGGCCCGACAACGCCAACCTGGACAAGGCGCGCCGGCTGGTGTGGCCGATCAAGCAGAAGTACGGCCACAAGCTCTCGTGGGCCGACCTGATGGTCCTCGCCGGCAACGTGGCGATGGAGCAGATGGGCTTCAAGACGCTCGGCTTCGCCGGCGGCCGCGCCGACGACTGGGAGGCGGACCTCGTCTACTGGGGGCCCGAGGCCAAGATGCTCGCGGACGAGCGCTACAAGGGGAAGCGCGAGCTGCAGAAACCGCTGGCCGCGGTGCAGATGGGGCTCATCTACGTGAACCCGGAGGGACCCAACGGGAAGCCGGATCCGCTCGCGGCCGCCAAGGACATCCGCGACACGTTCGGGCGCATGGGCATGAACGACGAGGAGACCGTCGCGCTCATCGCCGGTGGTCACACCTTCGGCAAGGCCCACGGCGCGCACATCCCGGGCAACTGCGTCGACGTCGAGCCGGCCGCCGCGGGCGCGGAGGCGCAGGGCTTCGGCTGGAAGAACAAGTGCGGCACCGGCAAGGGCGTGGACACCGTCACCAGCGGCCTCGAGGGCGCGTGGACCTCGGCGCCCGCGCAGTGGACGCACCAGTTCCTGAGCAACCTCTTCACGTTCGAGTGGAAACAGACCAGGAGCCCGGGCGGCGCGACCCAGTGGATCCCGACCGACCCGGCCGCGGCCAACCTGGTGCCCGACGCCCACGATCCGTCGAAGCGCCACGCGCCGATCATGCTGACCACCGACCTCGCGCTGAAGATGGACCCCGAGTACGCCAAGATCTCGAAGCGGTTCCTCGAGGATCCCAAGGCCTTCGAGGACGCGTTCGCCAGGGCGTGGTTCAAGCTCACGCACCGAGACATGGGGCCGCGCGCCCGCTACGTCGGCGCCGAGGTCCCGACGGAGGAGTTCATCTGGCAGGACCCGGTGCCCGCGGTCTCCCACAAGCTGATCGACGCGGCCGACGTCACGCGCCTCGAGCGCGACATCCTGGCGTCGGGGCTCACGGTGCCCGAGCTCGTGCGCACGGCGTGGGCGGCGGCCTCGAGCTTCCGCGGCACCGACATGCGCGGCGGCGCGAACGGCGCGAGGCTGCGGCTCGCGCCGCAGAAGGACTGGGCCGCCAACGATCCGGCGGAGGTCGCGAAGGTGCTCGCCAAGCTGGGCGAGATCCAGGCGGCGTTCAACGCGTCGGCGAAGGGCGGCAAGCAGGTGTCGCTGGCGGACCTCATCGTCCTCGGCGGCGGCGCCGCGGTGGAGCAGGCGGCGCGCGACGCCGGTGTGCCGGTGGAGGTACCGTTCAGCCCGGGGCGTACCGACGCCACGGAGGCGCAGACCGATCCGAGCTCGTTCGCGGTGCTCGAGCCGCTGGCCGACGGCTTCCGTAACTACCTGGGCGACACCGCCGTCATGGCGGCGGGCTACGAGCGCTCGCCGGCGACGCTGCTCGTGGACAAGGCCGACCTGCTGACGCTCACCGTCCCCGAGATGACCGTGCTCGTCGGCGGCATGCGCGCGCTCGGCGCCAACAGCGGTGGCTCGAAGCACGGCGTCCTCACCGCCAAGCCCGGCGTCCTGACCAACGACTTCTTCGTCAACCTCCTCGACATGACGACGCAGTGGCGCCCGGCGGCGAAGCCGTACGAGTTCGAGGGCGTCGACCGGGCGTCGGGTCAGGTGCGGTGGACGGCGACCGAGGTCGATCTCGTCTTCGGCTCGAACGCCGAGCTGCGCGCGATCGCCGAGGTGTACGCCTACGCCGACGGCAAGGAGAAGCTGGTCCGCGACTTCGTCGCCGCGTGGACCAAGGTCATGAACCTCGATCGCTTCGACCTCCGCCGCCCGGGACGCTGACGTCGTCAGCGTCGTCGTCGTCGTCGTCCTCGTCCCCGTCCTCGCTCGACCACGTGTGGAACACGAAGACGGTGCCGTCGATGCAGGCCTGCTCGTAGTAGGGCAGGCCGGTCGTGTCGTCGTCGTAGTCCTCGCGCACCGCCGGCGTGATCTCCTCCTGCTTGACGATCAGCCAGCCGGACGCCTCGATGTGGTCGCGCGCGACGCGATGGGCCTCGCGCGCGCTCTCGGTCTTCACCCAGCAGCAGATGAGCGCGCCCTTCGCGTCGTCGAACTCGGCGTCGACGGTCGGGACCGCCTCGAAGAGGAGGAAGTACATCGAGCAGCGGTAGTCGTCGCTGACGCCGACGGCGCAGCGCGGACCGTCCGGGACGTTGTTGTACTCGCCGAGCAGCTCGAGGAAGCGCTGGGCGTCGTCCGGCAGCGCGGCCTCGACGTGATCGAGCCCGCGCAGGAGGATCGCCTCGGGGAGTGGCCGGTCGCCGGTGACGCGCTCCCAGAACGCCTCCCACGTCGGCGCGACGTCGGGCGGCAGGTCGAGCGCCGTGGCCAGCGCGCGATGGAGGTCGCCCACGCTCTCGACCGCCGCGAGATCGATGCAGACGCCGTCGGTGCGCTCGTCACTCACCGCAGTCGCGCCACCACGCGTCGATCGCCAGCGTGCCTCCGCCGGGCAGCGGGCAGGTGCCCTCGACGTTGCCGTCGAAGCGCGCCGGCGCGTCGTCGCCTGCGCCCCGATCGCGCACGTCCGCCGCGAGGGCCGCGCACGCTTGCTTCCGCACCACCAGCGGACCCTGGCCGTCGGCCGACCACACGGTGACGATCGGTCCGTCGATCGGGTCGATCTCGACGCGCGCGACCGGCGTCTCGCCGCCCCGGGCCACGAGCTCGACGCCGCGCACGCCCACGGCGGCGCGGCGGCAGCGCAGGATCGTCGTCCGCCACGAGCCGAGCGTCGAGCCCTCGACCGCGACCGAGCCGGCCACCGCGCTGCGCCCGCAGCTCTTCCAGGCGACGGCGAGGCCCAGCGCCGGCACGGCGAGGCCGGCGGCCAGCATGCCCACGACCGCGAGCTTGCGGCGAGTGCCGCTCGAGACCTCGCCAGCCGACGGTCCGGCCGGGGCCGGAGCTTCCTCGCTCATGCCTTGGCCACCGACTCGGTCCAGCGCGCGAGGTGCGCCGCGACCG
Source organism: Myxococcales bacterium UBA2376 (assembly GCA_002344285.1). GTDB lineage: Bacteria > Myxococcota_A > Polyangia > Haliangiales > Haliangiaceae > UBA2376. The sequence continues at coordinate 2,152 of DDTA01000060.1, read as the reverse complement.
CGGCGCGATCCGTGGTCGGCACGAAACGGCGTTGCTCGCGCCACACCTGCGTGATCGCGTCCTTCGACTGCCACACGCCGGCGCCGAGGCCGGCGAGGAACGCGGCGCCCATGGCGGTCGTCTCGAGCATCTCGGGGCGGCTGATCTCGACGCCGAGCACGTCGCTCTGGAACTGCATCAGAAGGTCGTTGGCCGCGGCGCCGCCGTCGACCTTGAGCACGCGCAGCGCCTTGCCCGAGTCGCGCTCCATGGCGCGCAGGATGTCGACGTTCTGCAGCGCGATGCCCTCGAGCGTGGCGCGCGCGATGTGCGCCCGCGTCGTGCCGCGCGTGAGCCCGGTGATGACGCCGCGCGCCTCCGGGCGCCAGTGCGGCGCGCCGAGGCCGGTGAAGGCCGGCACGACGACCACACCGCCCGAATCCTCGACGGAGGTCGCCAGCGCCTCGACCTCGGCGGCGCTGGTGAAGAAGCCGAGGCCGTCGCGCAGCCACTGCACCGCCGCGCCGGCGATGAACGCCGAGCCCTCGAGCGCATACGCGAGCTCGCCGGGGATCTTCCAGGCCACCGTCGTGAGCAAGCCGGCGCGCGACGCCACCGGCGCCGCGCCGGTGTTCATGAGGATGAACGCGCCCGTGCCGTAGGTGCACTTCGCGTCGCCCGGCTCGAAGCACGCCTGTCCGAACAGCGCCGACTGCTGGTCACCGGCGATGCCCGCGATGGGCACGCCGTCGGGCAGGCCGGGCACGCCGCGCGTGGTCCCGAACACGCCGGCCGACGGCAAGACCGTCGGCAGGATCGAGCGCGGCAGCTCGAGGAGCGAGAGGAGCTCGTCGGACCAGTCGAGCGCGCCGATGTCGAACACGAGCGTGCGCGACGCGTTGGTCACGTCGGTCACGTGCACGCCGCCGCCCGTGAGCCGGTGGAGGAGGTAGCTGTCGACGGTGCCGAACGCCAGCTCGCCCTTCTCGGCGCGGACACGGAGCCCGGCTCGGTCGAGCATCCACGCCACCTTCGTCCCCGAGAAGTACGGGTCGATCGTGAGCCCGGCCAGCTCGCGCACGCGCGCGGCGTGGCCGGCCTGCTTGAGCGCGGCGCACAGGTCCGCCGTGCGCCGGTCCTGCCACACGATCGCGTTGTGCACCGGCTTGCCGCTCGCGCGATCCCACATCACGGCCGTCTCGCGCTGGTTGGTGATGCCGATCGCCGCGACGTCCTTCGGGCCGAGCTTCGCCTGCGCCAGCGCCTGCCCGAGCGCGTCGGTCACCGAGGCCCAGATCTGCGCCGGGTCGTGCTCCACCCAGCCGGGCTGCGGATAGTGCTGCTGGAACTCGCGATATCCGCGGCCGCGGAGCCGGAGCTCCTCGTCGAGGACGAAGACGGTGGTTCCGGTGGTGCCCTGGTCGATGGCGATGACGTGGCGCATGGTCCTGGGGCCGGATCTATCACGCCCGCGCGCTACCTCGCCCGCAGGTGACGCTCGAAGAAGTGCCCGACCTCGGCGGCCACGATCGTTCGCTCCTCGTCGATCGCGACCAGGTGGAAGCTGCGCGGCAGGATGCGCACGCGGAGCTCGCGGGCGCCCACGCGCTCGGCGATGCGCGCCGCCGAGGCGACCGGGGCGGTGTGATCGTGCTCGCCGTGCAGGACGAGCAGCGGCACGCGCACGTCGGGGAGCGCGTCGTCGACGAGGTCCATGAACGCGATGAGCTGACCGAGCGCGCGCACGGGGAAGGCGCGGTACGACGGGTTGGCGCGCCGGGCGTCGGCGGCGCGCACGTCCGAGCCGCCGAGCTTGGGCAGGTAGCGCACCTTGCCGGCGAGCGGGCCGCGCGTGGTGACGCGTGCGACGAACCCCGACAGCCCCTCGAACCAGAGCGGGGCGGCGAGCGACGCGGCGGCGGCGACCGGGCGCCGGGTCGCGAGGTGCATCGCGAGGAGCCCGCCCATCGACTGGCCGACGACGGCGACCGAGCGACAGCGGGCGGCGAGCTCGTCGAACGCGGCGGCCACCGCGTCCGTCCATGCGATCATGCCGAGCGGCTCGAGATCCTGCACGCGGGTCGCGTGCCCAGGGAGCGCGATCCCACGCACGGTCATGCCCCGCGCGGCGAGGGTTTCACCGAGGAATCGCATCTCGTACGGCGTCCCGGTA
>DDTA01000311.1 GCA_002344285.1 Myxococcales bacterium UBA2376 | reverse complement strand
GAGGGCACGAACCACATCCAGGCGCTCGACCTCGTCGGCCGCAAGCTCGGCCAGCGCGGCGGCGCCAACATGCAGGCGTTCATCAAGGACGTGCAGTCGTTCGCGGCGACGATCAAGGAGGACGCGACCTACAAGGACGCGTCCGCGTCGCTGTCGCAGGCGGCCGACGCCTGCATGGGCACCGCGATGCGGTTCCTCGGCTGGTTCGGCGGCGGCAAGATGGAGATGGTGCCGCTCGCCGCCAACCGTTTCCTCGAGATGATGTCGGAGACCGTGATCGGCTGGCTGCTGCTCGAGCAGTCGGCGCTCGCCGAGAAGGCGCTCGCGTCCTTGCCCGAGGGCCACGCCGATCGCCCGTTCTACCTGGGCAAGCGCTACGCGGCGCTCTTCTACGCGGCCAACGTCGTCGCCACCGTCCCCGGCAAGGCCGTGCTCATCGGCAAGGAAGACAAGACCCCGGTCGAGATCCCGACGGACGCGTTTGCCACGGTTTGACCCGTGCCCGTGCCCGTGCCCGTCTCGAGCTAGTTCGTCTTCACCTCGCCGCGGCGGTTGGCGGCATGCGCGGCCTCGCTGTCGCCGGCCTGCGCCGGGCGCTCCTCGCCGTACGTGATGGTCTGGATCAGCGCGCGGTCGACGCCGAGATCGATCAGGTAGTCGGCGACGGCGCGCGCGCGGCGATCACCGAGCGCGAGGTTGTACTCGGTCGTGCCGCGCTCGTCGGTGTGGCCCTCGATCTCGAGCCGCGGTTTCTGCTTGGTGGCCCAGGTGGCGAAGGTCGCGAGCAGGTCGCGCGACTCGGCGGTGAGCAGGGCGGAGTCGAACTCGAAGTAGATCGGGCCCGCGGGCGGCGCGGTGCCGGTCGAATCCTCGACGGTGACCGAGGCCTCGCTGGCCTTGGTCGCCTGCTCGCTCGACGCCGCGGGCGCGGCGGTCTTCGGGCCGATCACCTCGGTGGACTTGCTCTTCTTCGAACAGCCCGTGACGGCGGCGAGCGACACGATGGTCGCGAGCGACAGAATGACATTCGTGAGACGCATGGTGCGTGACGTGCTGCAGCATGCGTGCCGCCGTAGCTCACCAGAATGACGTCCTCCCGGGTGTGCGGGCTCGACACGGTACGCAACGAGGTCATGGCTGGTGGAGTGGCCATCCGGCGTATGCGCTACCATCAGCAGGCCGTGTCGCGTTCGTGGCCTCTGATCGTGCTCGTCGTCGCGGTGTGCGCATGCGCTCGGGACCGGCGTCCTCCTCCGCGCGACGCGGCCCAGGGATGTCGCGCGGCGATCGAGGCCGTCGCGGAGAAGGGGCAGGCGTCGCTCGCGCTGCGCGAGGCGCTCGCGTGCGACCGCATGTATCGCGACCCCGCGTGCGCGGCGGCGTGGACGCGCCTCGGCGAGGAGACGGGCGACGTCTCGAGCGAGCTCGAGGTGATCGAGGCGACGTGCCGGCGCGCCTGTATCCGGGACAGCGGCGGCGCACCGCTGCGCGGGTGCATCGCACCGCTCGATCGGTTCGGCGATGATTCGGTCATCGGGCGCGTGATCGAGCTCGACCGCGCGCTGCTGCGGCATGCGGGACTCTCGCCGGCCGAGGCCGAGGCGCTCTCGATGCGCACGCTCATCCTCGCCGCGAGCACCCGACGTGACGTCGACGCCGACCCCGACGACGACGTCACGTTCCAGGTGCCACCGCCACCCCCGGGAAGGATCCCGAGCGCCTCGGACACGCTGGTCGTCGACGTCGATCTCTCGTCGATCCGCGTCTACGGCTCGGACGTCACGCTCGACGATCTCGAGGCGCGTGTGGCGTCGTTGCGCACGCGCGTCGGCTTCACCAGGGCCGAGGTGCTCAGCCACCCCGACGTCCCCTACGAGCGCCTCATCCGCGTCCTCGACGCCGTGCGCGCCGGCGGCATCGACGACGTGATGTTCTCGGCGCGGCCGTGAGCGTGGGAGCGAGCCAGCCATGGCGTTGACCGCGACGATGCGCCGGTTCGAGATGACGCTGGCCGACAGCGATCGCGGCGTGTACGAATCCCTCGATCTTCGCGTGGCGCAGCACCCGTCGGAGAGCGACCGGTACCTGATCGCGCGCCTCGTCGCGCGCGCGCTCGAGCACGCCGACGGCGTGAGCTGGAGCAAGGGTGGCCTGTCGGCCGACGACGAGCCGGCGCTCTGGCAACGCGACCTGCGCGGCGACCTGCAGGCGTGGATCGAGGTCGGGTCGCCGTCGCCGCAGCGACTGCACAAGGCGAGGAAGGCCGTGCCCCGGGTCGCCGTCTACGGCTGGCACCGCGTCGAGGCGCTGGCCGCCGCGCTGGACGAGGAGAAGGTCTACAAGGCGGAGGAGATCGAGCTCTACGAGCTCGACGCCGGCGTGCTCGACGCGGTGGCCGCGACGCTCGACCGCACCAACGCCTGGGACGTCGCCGTCACCGGCGGCACCGTCTACCTGTCGACGGGCACGCGCGCGTTCGAGCTGCCGGTCCGCCGGCTGCGATGAACGCCGCGACGCGCGTCAGTGGATGCGGGCGCGGATCGGCATCGCCGCGATGATGTCGGCCTCGGCGCGTGCCAGGACGGCGAGCCGCTCGCGCCAGGTATCGGGGGCGGCCGCGGCGGCGAGCTCGAGGAAGGTGTCGCGGTGGCGGACCTCGGCGCTGGCCAGCCCGCCGTAGAGCGTGGCGGTCGCCTCGTCGGGGATCGCGCCGGCGAGGAGCTCGAGGCGCTCGGCGGAGCGCGCCTCGATCAGCGCGAACACGAGCAGGCGATCGAGGAGGCGGCCGGGCTCGCCGCGGCGCACGAGATCGCGCAGGGCGGCGGCGTACTCGTCGCCGAAGTCCATCGTCGCCTCCTTGCCCTTCTTGCCGAGGAGCTGCGTGACCTGCACGACGTGCGCGGTCTCCTCGTGCGCGAGGCGCGCGACGGCGACGACGAGGTCGGAGCGCTCCGGGTAGCTGCGCATGAGCGAGAGCGCCGACTGCGCCGCCTTGCGCTCGCAGTGGAGGTGGTCCTGGTGCACGGCGTCGAGGTCGGCGAGCGCGACCGCGAGCCACGCGGCGGGGGTCGCGGTCAGCGGTAGCGGTACGTCCAGGGCCGGCACCGGCGCATCCTATGCTAAAGACGCAGCGATGAGCACGCGTCGTCTCGCGAACCTCGCCGCCGTCGTCGCCGTCGTCGCCGTCGCGTGTGGACCGAAGCAGAAACCTGCGGCGCCGCCCGTGGAGGAACCCGTCGTGGAGAAGCCCGTCAAGCCCAAGTCCCCGGAGGAGCTCTTCCTCGCCGAGTGCCGCATCGGCCTCGCGACCGCCAGGGAGATCCTGCCGCAGATCCTGGAGGTCGAGGGGGAGCGCACCGTCGAGAACACGCTCCAGCTGCTCAACGAGCTGCACACCGGCCTCTCGAACACGTTCTCGCTCGCCGGGCTCTACTCGGAGGTCCACCCGACGGAGTCGATCCGTGACGCCGCGCGCGCGTGCGAGCAGGAGGCCTCGACCTTCGCCAGCGAGCTGCAGCTCAACCGCGCGCTCTACGACGCCATCGCCGCCGTGAAGGTCGATCCGGCCGACGCCGCGGCCGCGCGCTTCCACGAGCGGGTCCTGCGCGACTTCCGCCGCGCCGGCGTCGACAAGGACAACGCGACGCGCCAGCGCCTCCAGCAGATCGACGAGGAGCTGACCAAGCTCGGCCAGCAGTTCTCGAAGAACATCGCCGAGGACGTCCGCGCCATCGAGCTCGCGCCCGAGCAGCTCGCCGGCCTGCCCGAGGACTTCGTCGCCAGCCACCCGCCCGACGCGACGGGCCGGGTGAAGATCACGACGGACTACCCCGACTACAACCCGTTCATGGCGTACGCGGAGGACGACGAGGCGCGCAAGCAGCTCTACGTCGTCTTCCGTTCGCGCGGCGACCAGCACAACGAGGCGCTCCTGGCCCAGGTGCTCGCCCTGCGCGACGAGAAGGCGGAGCTCCTCGGCTACGACGACTTCGCGAGCTACATCACCGAGGACAAGATGATCAAGTCGGCCAAGAACGCCGCCGACTTCATCGAGCGCGTCGCCAAGCTCGCGCAGGCGCGGGCCAAGAAGGACTACGCCGAGCTCCTCAAGGAGCTGAAGACGATCGACAAGAAGGCGACCCGCGTCGAGGACTGGCAGAAGACGTTCCTCGAGAACCGGGTGAAGAAGAAGAAGTACGAGGTCGACTCCAAGGAGGTGCGCCCGTACTTCCCGTACGAGCAGACGCTCGCCGGTCTGCTGGAGATCACGGGCACGATCTACGACATCCAGTACGTCCCGGTGACCGACGCGGCGCCGTGGCACACCGACGTCAAGGTGCTCGACGTGGTGCGCGGCGACGAGAAGCTCGGCCGCGTCTACCTCGACATGCACCCGCGCGAGGGCAAGTACAAGCACGCCGCGCAGTTCACGCTCCACGACGGCGTGACCGGCGTGCAGCTGCCCGAAGGTGTCCTGGTCTGCAACTTCGCCAAGGGCAACGAGCTCATGGAGCACGACGACGTCGTCACCATGTTCCACGAGTTCGGTCACCTCATGCACCACGTGCTCGGCGGGCACCACGCGTGGATCCGCCACAGCGGCGTCGCCACCGAGCACGACTTCGTCGAGGCGCCCTCGCAGATGTTCGAGGAGTGGGCGTGGAGCCACGAGACGCTCAAGCGCTTCGCCCGGAACGCCGCCGGCGAGGTCATCCCCGAGGCGCTGGTCACGCGCATGCGCAAGGCCGACAAGTTCGGCGTCGGCACGCAGACCGTGCAGCAGATGTTCTACGCGTCGATCTCGCTCCAGTTCCACACCATCGAGCCCGACAAGCTCGACCAGCTCGCCGAGGTCAAGCGGCTCCAGGCGAAGTACACGCCCTTCCGCTACGTCGAGGGTACGCGCTTCCACGCGAGCTTCGGCCACCTGATGGGCTACTCGGCCATGTACTACACGTACATGTGGTCCCTCGTGATCGCGAAGGATCTGCTCACGCCGTTCGCCAAGAAGGGCCTGATGGACACGGCCACGACCTACGCCTACCGCGACAAGATCCTCGTGCCCGGCGGCGCCAAGGACGCCGCCGTGCTGGTGAAGGACTTCCTCGGCCGCGAGTACAACTTCAAGGCCTTCGAGAAATACCTGGCGGAGTGAGTCGGGGAGCCGAAGGGCTCATTGTTCAAGGAAGGCGTCAGGCATCAGGCCTGACGATTCAACACATCGTCGTTCGCCCGACGTGTGGCTCCGTGAGGGCAACCGCCAGCGTCAGCGCGAGCCGATCGAAGGTTCCTTCGGAGCACCGGAACGGGTGCACCGGCGTCGAGCTGTCCCCGGCGGCGCCATCAAGCCTGCTACCGGCGGTCTCCTCGGCGGTCGAACACCCGGGCGGTGGCTCGATCGGCCGTGCATCCGTTGTGGGCGTCCGGCCGCCCCGGCGCTCACGCGCCTGCTCGCGCTTCGCGCGCATGAAGTCGGCGCCCAAGAGACGCTCCGCCTCGTACTGGTTATGGGGCGCGCAGAGCCATCGCATCCCATCGGCGGTCGGTTGACCACCGCGACAGACCATCGTCCGGTGGTCGAGCTCGAGGAA
>DDTA01000346.1 GCA_002344285.1 Myxococcales bacterium UBA2376 | reverse complement strand
GTCGCCAAGTCGGGCCGCCCGCTCCTCATCATCGCCGAGGACGTCGACGGTGAGGCGCTGGCCACGCTGGTGGTCAACAAGCTGCGCGGCACGCTCAACGTGGTCGCGGTCAAGGCGCCGGGCTTCGGCGATCGCCGCAAGGCGATGCTGCAGGACATCGCGATCCTGACCGGCGGCCAGGCCGTCACGGAGGATCTCGGCCTCAAGCTCGAGAACCTCACGCTCCAGGATCTCGGCCGCGCCAAGCGCGTCGTGATCGACAAGGAGAACACCACGATCATCGAGGGCGCCGGCACCAAGGCCAAGATCGACGAGCGGGTGAAGACCATCCGCCGCGAGGTCGAGGACACGACCAGCGACTACGATCGCGAGAAGCTCCAGGAGCGCCTGGCCAAGCTGGTCGGCGGCGTCGCGGTGATCCGCGTCGGCGCGGCGACCGAGGTCGAGATGAAGGAGAAGAAGGCGCGCGTCGAGGACGCGATGCACGCGACCCGCGCGGCCGTCGAGGAGGGCATCGTCCCCGGCGGTGGCGTGGCGCTCATCCGCTGCCTCTCGGCGCTCGACAAGCTGACGTTCGATGACGACCGCCGCTACGGCGTCAACATCGTCCGCCGCGCGCTCGAGGAGCCGCTCCGCCAGATCTCGCACAACGCCGGCGTCGACGGCTCGATCGTCGTGGCCAAGGTGCGCGAGGGCAAGGACGCGTTCGGCTTCAACGCCGCCAAGCTCGTGTACGAGGACCTCGTCGCGGCCGGCGTCATCGACCCGACCAAGGTCGTGCGCACGGCGCTGCAGAACGCGGCCTCGGTCGCGGGTCTGATGCTCACCACCGAGACGCTCATCGCCGAGAAGCCCAAGAAGGACGAGAAGGCGGCGGGCGGTCACGGCCACGATCACGACATGGACTGATCCACCCGTTCGCCCTGAACGAGGCGCGCAGCGCCGAGTCGAAGGGCGAGAGCTGATCAGATGTGCAGCGGGCGGCCGGAAGGCCGCCCGTTGTTTTTTGGATCACGTCAGATCCCTTCGTTAGGGTTGGAACACCAACTGCAGAGGGGCTCCAATCGTGCTCACTCTCTTGCGACAGACGCGACTCAAGGTGGGGGACCAGCTCGCCACGACCGACGCGCGCGGGGCGCTCATCACCGGCGTGCGGATCCGCGACAGCAAGCAGATCCTCCTGCGTCCCAACACGCGCGTGCGCGTGATCGACTTCGAGATCCTCGGCTGGATCGACGTGGAGATCCTGCGCGGCAAGCGCGCGGGTGAGCGCGTGCGCCTGCGGCCGTCGGACCTCGCGCTCCTGCGCGTGCGCTCGACCTGAGGAAAAGCGCGCCTCGCGTTGCTGATTCGCACCACGTCCGGCGACTAACCGGACATGCAGCCCACCCCCATCCGCCCGTTCCTCCTCCTCCTCGCCGCGGTCGGCGCCACCTCCCTCCCCGAAGCCTCCGCCGACGTCCTCGTCGAGGTCGACCCCGGCGCGCCCTTCACCGAGGGCGACCTCGCGCGGGCCGTCGACCTCCGTACGCCCGCGGCCACCGGTGACATCGTGATCCGGATCGCGCGGCTTGGCACCGACCAGCTCGCGGTCATCGTCGGCGACCGGAGCCAGGTGGTGACCCTGCCCGATCGTGACCGTGCCGCATCCAGCCGCGTGGTCGCGCTGGTCGTCACCAGCATGCTCGACGGATCGCAGGTGGCCGATGCCGAGGAGCCCGTGATCGCGGAGGTGACGCCGCCGGCGCCGGTCCCCGCGCGCCGGACCTGGCTCCAGGCGGGCACGACGATCAGCCGCGACGACAACGGCTACTGGATCCCGTTCGTGAACGTCGGCGTGGCGCGCGCGCTGGCGCCGAACCTGCGGCTGGTCGGTTCGCTGGGGCTGGCGCGCCACGACGGGTACCTCGCCACGAGCAGCGTGCTCGTGCCGGTGCGGGTCGGCGTCGAGGGGCGCGCCGGCGCGGCGGCGATCGAGCTCGGTGCCCAGGTGCTCAACTTCCGCGAGCGATCGTGCGGCGTCCCCGAGTGGGGAGACGTCAAGAGCGCCTACGGCGCGGCCAAGGTCTTCGCTCCGCTCGGCGCGCGATCGCGGCTCGTCGGCGAGCTCGGTGGGCACTTCGCGGTCGGCAACGAACCGACCACGTGCAACTCGGCCTCGAACTACACCGCGTACGGCGGCTGGCTCGGCGCCGGGATCGAGTGGACGTCGTGACGGAGCCGTCGTGACCGTTGCGATCGCTCGCGTGTCACCTGCCGCGCCGGGGGGCGAGGTGGAGGGGCTCGTGGAACGGGCGGTCGCCGGCGACCAGCTCGCGTTCGCGGCGATCTATCGCCTGCACGCCGACGCCGTCCACCGGCTGCTCACGCGGCTCGTCGGGCCGCGTCCCGAGCGGGAGGACCTGATGCAGGAGGTGTTCGTCCGCCTTCACCGCGCGCTGCCCCGCTACCGTGGTGACGCGGCCCTGGCGACGTTCCTGCACCAGATCGCCGTGCGCGTCGCGATCGATCACCTGCGCGCGCGCCGGCGGCGGCCCGAGCCCACCGCGGTCCTCGACGAGGACCTCGCCGACGTTGCGGCGTCTCCCGCGCAGCGGTTCGCCCAGCGCGCGGAGATCGAGCGGGCCATGGCGCTCCTCGACGGGCTCGGCGCCAAGCAGCGGATCGCCTTCATCCTGCGCGAGGTGCTCGAGCTCTCGTATCCCGAGATCGCACGGCTGATGGGCACCTTCACCACGACCGCGCGCATGCGCGTCGCCGCGGCCACCCGCGCGCTGGCGCGGATCGACACGACGGGGAGGGTGCGATGAACGTCCCGGAGCTCCGCCAGGCCGTCGAGGCCACGGTCTCGCCTCTCTCCGACATCGCACGCGCGAGCGTGTGGCAGCGCGTCGAGCGGGCGATCGACACGCCACCTCCGCCGCGCATGCGACCGCTGCGCGTGCGCCTCGCGCTGGTCTCGTCGGCCGCGGTCGCGGCGCTGGCGGTCACCGCCTGGGTCTCGCTGCGCGCCGGCGCACCCGCTGGCGCGGCGCCCGCGGCCGCGCACGTCGTGGTCGTCGCGGCTGGCGCGCACGTGACCCAGCGGTGGGAGGACGTGCGGGTCGACGTCGTCGGTCCGGCCGAGCTGCGCTTCGAGCGTCGCCTCGGGCTCGGCGTCCTCGAGGTCGGCGAGGGCACGGTCCACGTCCGCCACGCCGGCGCCCCGCTCGTGGTCTCGACGCCCACGTCCACCGCGTGGGTCGTCGGGCCCGTGTTCGCCCTGCGCGTGCACGCGCAAGGCACCGAGCTCGCGAGCGGCGAGGAGGCCGCCGCCGCGCTCGTCGAGCGCACCACGTTCACGCTCGCGCCGCCACCGGCGCCGTCGGTGCCGTCGCCCGCGCCCGCGCCGCCCGCGCAGCTCGAGGAGCCGCGGCCCCGCGTCCGTGCGGCCACGCGGCCGCTCGAACCGGCGCCCGCGCCCGACGACGCGCCCGCGCCCGACGACGTGCCCGCGCCCGAGGAGGCGCCCGGACCCGACGAGCCGCCCGGGCCGGATCCGGAGACCGTCGCCGCGGCCGCGTACGTCCGCGCGGAGGCGGCGATGCGCGCCGGCGAGCACGCGCGCGCCGAGCGGCTCCTGCGCGAGGTCATCGTCACCGTGCCCACGGCGCGCGTCGCGGCCGCCGCCCGCTACGACCTCGCGCGCCTCGCCTTCACACGCGGCGACCACGCACTGGCCCGGCGCCTGGTGGACGACCTGCTCCGCGCCAACGTCGACCCCAACCTGCAGGCCCCGGCGCGACGCCTGCGCTGCCGGATTCAGCGCGCGGCCGGCGAGGCGTGTGCCGCGGACTGACCGAAGGTCGCCCGGAGATACGCGAGCACGTCGCGCTGCTGCTGCGGCGACAGCGCCGCGCCCCAGCCGGGCATCGAGCCGATGCGCCCGGTCTTGCCGCGCGCGATGACGTCGAGCAGCTCCGCGTCCGGCTTCGCGAGGATCGTCGGGTCACCGACGAAGTCGCCGGCGGCCTTGCCGCCGAGGCCGCGGCCGTCGGGTTGATGGCACGGCTGGCAGTAGGTGGCGTAGACCGACGCGCCCGGGAGACGGCTCGTCATGGCCGCCGCCGCCGGCGCTGCGGGTGTCGGCAGGCCGACGCCGCGCGACATGAGCGCCGCGCACACGATCAGGACGAGGATGCAGGGGAGCTGCAGCGCGCAGAGCTTGAACATGCGCTCGAACTGACCCGGCTTCGGCTCGATCGGCTGCTTGCGGCTGTGGCGGATGTGCCAGGGGAGGACGACGTACTGCGGGTACATCTCCAGCCCGACCATCACGGCCACCACGCCCATCTTGGTCCAGAAGATCGGGTTGGCCGTGTAGAAGCCGAGCGGCTTCTCGAGCTCGGCGAAGAGCCGCCAGAAGCCGGCGCCGAAGAGGAGGATCGCCGCGATGCCGTTGCCGTTGTCGGCGAGCCGCGTGCCCGGGATGTCCTTCCGGCGGAGCGCGACGAGGCGCAGCGTCCCGAACGTCGCGGCGAGCGCGATCCCCAGGACGTGCAGGGCGGAGGCGATCGCGGCGAGCACGGCTCATCGTACGAAACCCTCGCGCGTCGCGCGAGCGGGCGTGTACCATCGGCGCCGCCAAGAGGCGTCGCCGCCGGTCCCATCGAAACCGGGGCGGGGCCCGAAAGCGGGTGCCCATGAAGTCGTTCGTCCTGGTGCTGCTCGGCGCGTCCCTCGTCGCCTGTTCCTCGGATCCCGGGCCGTTCGTGCCCTACGTGCCCGAGCCGGGCAGCCCCGAGGCGGTCGCGTACGACAACGGGATCACGCGTTACCTGGGCGAGGTGCCGGTCGTGAGCTCGTACCCGGGCAACGCCGGGACCAAGATCCACGAGTTCGACGCCGCCGACGGCCCGCAGTGCCTTCGCGGCCGCGAGTTCCGGGCGATCACGCGCTCGCGCTCGCGTCGCGATCTCCTCATCTTCTTGCAGGGCGGCGGCGCGTGCTGGAGCGACTTCTGCTTCGCGATCACGACCGCGCCGCCCGACATGCCGGAGACGGACCTCCTGAAGCTCGACGCCACGAACCCGTTCCAGGACCACGACCTCCTCTACGTGCCGTACTGCGACGCGTCGCTGTTCGCCGGCGACACCGAGATCGACGACGACGCCGACGACACCCCCGACCGGATCCACCACGGGCTCGCCAACCTCTCCGCGGGGCTCACCGCCGGCTACGACGAGTTCCCGGACCCGTCGCGCATCGTCCTGGTGGGGAGCTCCGGCGGCGGCTTCGGCACCATCCTCGCCGTCTTCCTCGTCCGCTACGTGTACCGGGGCGTGCCCATCGTCGTCATCAACGACGCCGGCGTCGGCGTCGCGCACCCCGAGGATCCGTCGTTCGTCGCCGACCTGATCGACGAGTGGGGCGCCGGCGACTTCGTGCCTGACGACTGCACCGACTGCATCGCCGACGGCAACGTGACGCGGCTCGTGCGCTACGCGCTCGGTCGCGATCCCGGCGTGCGCATCGCGACCCTGACCAGCGAGTACGACTTCGTCATCTCGAACGTGTTCCTCGAGGTGCCGCCCGACACCTTCCGCGCCAACGTGATCGCGGCGACCGACGAGATCCGCGCGGCCCACCCCGATCGCTACCGCCGCTTCCTGTGGCAGGGCGACGCTCACACCGCGACGCTCGGCGCGCTCTCGGCGTTCGTCGGCGTCGACGTCGCCGGCGTCGAGATCCCGCAGTCGGCGCTCGAGGGACTCGGCAACATCCGGCTCGAGAGCATCCACACGGTCACCACGCGCGGCGTCCTGCTCGAGCCCTGGATGCGCGCCTTCGTCGACGGCCGCCTCGACGAGGCGCCCGACCTCGTCGCCGATCCGGGGCCGCTGCCGCCGTGGGCGATGCCGCCGCCCTGACGTCAGCGGCGCAGCTCGTACGATTCGTACGGCTCGTGCTCGCCGGTGGCCATGTCCGAGAGATCGAAGGGGAAGTCCGGGTCCGCGAGCCGGCGCGCGTCGGCGAGCGCGTCCGGGGCGAGGTGGACGAGGACGACGTGTCCGCCGCGCAAGGCCTCGACGGCGTAGGGCTCGGTGGGGCTCCACGCGAGCGCGTGCTGGACCTCGGCGACGACGTCGCCGGTGTCGGCCTGCGGGCCTCGCAGCCACGGGACGCGCTGCAGCGCCCCGGCCAGGTCGCGCGCCATCGCGTTGGCGGTCGCGTAGGCGCCGTCGAGCGCCCGGGCGAGGACGTCGCGCACGGGTGACGGCGGTGCGTCGTCGTCGCCGACGACGGCCGGTCCGCTCGCGAGCGCGTCCCACAGCGAGCCCGCGAGGTCGCGCAGGTCGTCGGCGATGGTGAGCGGCGCGGGCGAGGGCGGCGCGAGCCCGAACGGCGTCAGGTGGACCACGCCCCGGCGATCGACGAGCAAGCTGCGCTCGGACACGTGGCCGTGGATCGCCGGGTCGGGCTCGTGCCACGCGTCGAGGCGGGCGTGCCCGGCGGCGAGCCCGTGCAGGGCGCCGACGCCGATGCACCCGACGATCGGCCACGGCAGGCGGAGGCCGAGGTGGTGCGCGCCGCGGGTCATCTCGCCGAGCGACACGCCGTCGATCCACTCCATGATCAGGTACAGATAGCCGACGTCGTCGCGGCTCACGTCGTAGACGCGGGTGATGTTGGCGTGCTCGATCGCCGCGCCGCGCAGCGCCTCGTGACGCGCCGTGACGGCGACGGGGAGGCGTCGGATCGCGACGTCGCGGGTGAACCCGGCGGCGCCGTTCACGACGCCGTGCCAGAGCGAGGTGTGGTCGCGGTCGCCGACGTACTCGACCAGCTCGCGGAGCTCGTACTTGCCGTCCAGCGTCGTGCGAGCGCCGCTCGAATGCGTCACGTTCCGCATGGTCAACCTCCGCGCGTTGCTTCCAGCGTAGTGCGGTGGAGCGAGCGGCGCTCCTGGAGGTCAGCGGAACAGTCGTTCCGAGCCCGGGCCCGGGCACGGGCCCGGGCACGGGCACGGGATCAAAGCGGCGAGTCGGGCGAGACCTCGACGGGAGGCGCCGCACCCGGGACGACCGGCTCGCTGTACAGGACGTCGTCGAGCACGACCGTCGGCTCGGCGGCGGGCGCGGCGGGCGCCTGGAAGGTCACTGGCTTGCGCACGACGTAGACGACATCGGGCAGGCCGCCGAGCTCGTAGGACGGGGTCGTGAGCTCGTAGCCCGCCGCGGCGACACACCCGATCATCTGCTCCGGGAAGTGGTCGCCGCGCAGCGCGACCGCCATCACCTCGCCGCGGGCGATCTCCAGCTCGATCTCGAGGGTGCCGGCGAGCCGGGGTGCGGCGCGGAGCGCCTCGCGGTAGCACGTGCGCAGGCGCGGCGCGAGCTGATCGCGGAGCGCGACGCGCACGCTGGTGAGCGGCAGCTCGCCACCCGCGCGCGCGGCCTTGCCCGTCCGCACGCGCGGCGTCGCACGCGTGCGCGGCGCGAGCTCCGCCGGCGGCGCGTTGTGGGTGTAGAGGCCGGTGCGGCGCGCCAGATCGTGTCGCGCGGCGCCGCCGCTCGCGCGCCGGTCGATCACGACGAAGGCGACGTCGCGCTTCTCGGCCGCGAAGCGTGCGGCCGCCGCCGGCAGGGGGATCGCGGTCGCGTGCACCTCGCGGCCGGCGCGCTGCACGGTGAGGACGAGCTTCCGGGGTCGGCGGTCCAGCTCGGCGGTGAGGAGGACCCCGGCGCCGCCGGCGAGCGGATCGGGGACGCCGTCCAGGGAGACCGGTTCGCCGTCGGCGGTGACGGCGAGGTCGCTCACGGGCAGCGCCGCGGCCAGGCGCCCGGTGAGCGCCGATACCGGCATCGGCCGGTCGGCCGGGAACGCGACGACGCGCCCGTGGAACGTGCTGGCGAGCACCTCGAGCGCGCCGTGCTCGGGGGCCGCGGCGTCGTCGACGAGCGGGACCAGGACATCGACCGCGACCTTGTCGGTCGTCACGGGAAAGTGGCCGAGGAGCGCGGCGCCCGTGTGATCGACCGGCAGCATCCCGTCGGTGATCACGATGACGTGCGCGTCCTCGTCGCCGATCACGTCGCTCGCCAGCCGCAGCGCGGTCGTCAGCTCGGTCCCGCCGTTCACCGGCGCCTCGCGGATCGCGCGCGTGATGCGCGCGACGCCGCCGAGGTCGGCGCCGATCCAGGTGCCGAGCGCGCGCGTCGGTTCGCGCGCGAAGAGGACCGCCTCGACCGGCGTGCCCGGTGGCGCCGCGCGCCCGAGCGACTCGACGAGCTCGATCGCGGCCCGGCGACCGCCGCCACCCAGGCTGCGCGACACGTCCACGACGAAGAGGAGGCGGTGAGGCGTGAACCGGGTCCGCGTCGCCACGTCGGGGACGTAGATCCCGACGCTGGCGCGGGTCCCGGCGCCGTCCTTCGCGTACGCCGCGGCCACGACCGGCGCGGTCCGGCTCCACGTGGGCCGCGCCTCGACGCGCAGCTCGCCGTCGGAGGCCCAGCCGGGCACCGCGCCGCGGACGCGTGCGCCCTCGCCGAGCCAGACGCCGGCGACGCGCACGGCGGACCACCCGCGGATGCCGCTCGCCGGGCGTGCGTCGACCTTCACCGTGCAGCGGCTCAGGTTCGTCGACGTCCCGCGCGCCGGAAGCGTCAGCGACAGGACCCCGTCCTCGTAGACCGCGGGCGCGGACCAGCGCAGCGTGAAGCCGGTCACGCGACCGGGCGCGACGGGGTACACCTGCGCCTCCACCGTCGGGCCGCCGCCGTCGTCGTCGCCGATGCGGAGCACCCCGAGGTCCGGCGCGAGGCCCAGGGAGTCGGGGGTGCGCTGCGCGAGCGCCTCGGCAGGGACCACGAGACCGGCCTCGTCGCGTCCGCCCGCGGCGACGGCGAAGCCCTCGACGATCGCCCCCGGCGCGAGGGTCCAGCCATAGGCGGCCAGCGCCGGCTCCGCGCCGCCGGGGACGAGATCGTGTCGCTCCGTGACGTGCGCGATCGGTCCCTCGAGCGTGACGGCGACGTCGCAGCCCGCCTCGGTGACGGGGGCGGGGGCGCCTCGCAGGTCGCCGTGCGCAATCCCTGGAACGAGCCAGACCGTCGCGAGGACCGGAAACCGTGTTCGCGCGCGCATCGCTCGATCGACACGCCATGCCGCACCCGGTTTCACTTACAATTCGGGCAATGTCCCCGGCTCGCCCCAGGGTCGGCTTCGTGCTCTCCGGCGGTGGCTCGCGCGGAGCCTACGAGGCCGGGATCATCCAGTACCTGCGCGAGGACCTGCCGCGCCGGCTCGGGTTCCAGCCCCCGCTCGACATCGTCACCGGCACCAGCGTCGGGGCGATCAACGCCGCCTTCATCGCGTCGACCATGGACGACCCGCCGACGCAGGCGCAGCGCCTCGTCTCGGCCTGGCGGGCGCTGCGCATCGAGGAGCTGATCGGGCTCGGCGCCCGCGACGCCTGGCGCGCGGTGACGACGCTCCTCGGGCGCGAGCCGCCGCCGCCCGACCCGGGGAGCTTCCGCTACGGCGGCATCCTCGACACCAGCGGCCTCGAGCGCTTCGTCATCAAGAACATCCCGTGGCGCGGCATCGAGCGCGCGCTGCGCAAGCGGGCGCTCCTCGCGATGTCGGTGTCGGCGACGCACGTCGGCACCGGCCACACCGTGGTCTTCATCTCGGCGGCCGATCCGGTGCCGGCGAGCTGGAGCCGCGACCCGTTCGTGCGCCATCGCGCGGCGCGCATCGGTCCTCGCCACGTGCTCGCGTCGGCGGCGATCCCGCTGCTCTTCCCGTCGGTGAAGATCGGCGGCGAGTTCTACACCGACGGCGGATTACGCCAGAACACGCCGATGTCGCCGGCGATCCGGCTCGGCGCCGATCGCATGCTGCTCGTGTCCTTGCGTCACGTCGCCACGCCCGAGGAGCAGGCGGTCTTCGGTCCGGCGAACGTCGAGGCCTACCCCAAGCCGCTCTTCCTGGTCGGCAAGGCGCTCAACGCGCTCATGCTCGATCACACCGAGTACGACCTCGACCGCATGCAGCGGCTCAACGCGATCCTCGCGGCCGGCGAGGCGGCGTTCGGCCCGCAGTTCGAGGAGGTCATGAACCGCGAGCTCGTCCGCCTGCGAGGCGCGCCGATCCGTCGCATCGAGGCGATGCAGATCCGGCCCTCGCTCGACATCGGCGCGATGGCCTCGGACTTCGTCGCCGCCGGCAAGATCATCGTGACCAGCCGGGTGACGCGGAAGCTGATCGCGCGCCTGGCCGAGGGCGAGTCGCGCCGCGAGAACGATCTGCTCTCGTACCTGCTCTTCGACGGCAACTGGGCCTCCGAGCTCATCGCGCTCGGTCGTCGCGACGCCGCCGCCCAGGAGGAGGAGCTCGTCCGCTTCTTCGCGCCCTGCGCCGAGCCGATCGAGGAGACCGCGGGGGAGAGCCCGACCGAAGAGGTAGGTCGCCGGACGCAGGTGACCGGGGTACGGTAGGCCCGCCCGTGAGCGAGCGCCCGTGAGCCAGGACGACGTCCCCGCCGCCGATCCCGACCTCGACGCCGAGGAACCGCGCAACCGCAAGCGGCTCGCCGTGCTGTGGCGGCTGACCGCGCTGCTCGAGCCCCACGGCGGCCGCTTCGCCGTCGCGGTGCTGGCGCTGATGTCGGCGTCGCTCCTCTCGCTCGTCTACCCGTGGGCGGCCAAGGAGGCGGTCGACGCCGGCATCTCCGGCGGCTCGACGGCGCGGCTCGACGGCGTCATCGCGTTCATCGTCGTCGTCTTCATCGTCCACGCCGTCCTGGTCTGGATCCGCCACTACTCGATGAGCTGGCTGGGCGAGCGGGTGGTCGCCGACCTGCGCGCGCTGGTCTTCGACCGCATCCTGCGGCTCCCGCTCGGCTGGTTCCACGAGCGCCGCACGGGCGAGCTGGTCGGGCGCCTGGCCTCCGACGTGACCGTGGTCGAGGGCGTGGTCGGCACCGAGCTCTCGATGGCGCTGCGCAACGGCATCCAGCTGGTCGGCGGCATCGTGCTCCTCTTCATCACCGACCCGCGCCTCACCGCGCTCATGCTCGCGGTCGTCCCTCCGCTGGTGATCGCCACGATGTTCTTCGGGCGCGCGATCCGCCGGATGAGCAAGGGCGTGCAGGACGAGCTGGCCAAGGTCTCCGGCCACGTGCAGGAGTCGCTGGGCGCGATCCACACCGTGCAGGCCTTCGTGCGCGAGCAGAAGGAGGCCGAGCGCTACAAGGTCGGCGTCGAGGCCGCGTTCCAGCGCGCGCTCTCGCTCGCGCGCTGGCGGTCGTCGTTCTTCTCGGCGGCGACGCTCGCCGGCTACATCGCGATCGCCTCGGTCGCATGGCTCGGCGGCCGGGCGCTCATCCGCGGCGACATCAGCCCGGGCGAGCTGACCTCGTTCTTCATCTACACGTTCATCGTCGCCGGCGCGCTCGCCGAGCTGGCGAGCCTGTGGGGCTCGCTGCAGCGTGCCGCCGGCGCCACCGAGCGCCTGTTCGCCATCGTCGACACCGTGCCCGAGCTCCGCGACCCGATCGACCCAAGGCCCCTGCCCGCCGGCGGCGGCGCCATCCGCTTCGAGCACGTCGACTTCGCCTATCCCTCGCGCGCCGATCACCCGGTGCTACGCGACTTCGACCTCGACGTCGCGCCCGGCGAGGTGGTCGCGCTCGTCGGCCCGTCGGGGGCCGGCAAGACCACGGTGCTCCAGCTCCTCCTCCGCTTCTTCGACGTCGACCGGGGGCGGGTGACGATCGAGGGCGTCGACGTACGCGAGCTGCGGCTCGGCGAGCTGCGGCGCGCGACCGCGATGGTGGCGCAGGAGCCGGTGCTCTTCGCCGGGACGCTGCGCGACAACATCGCCTACGGCCGTGACCACGCGACCGACGCCGAGATCGAGCGCGTCGCCGCCCTCGCCAACGCGCACGACTTCATCACGGCCTTCTCCCGGGGATACCAGACCGTCATCGGCGAGCGCGGCGTGAAGCTCTCCGGCGGACAGAAGCAGCGCATCGCGATCGCGCGCGCGCTCCTCGTGGACCCGCGCATCCTCATCCTCGACGAGGCGACCAGCAACCTCGACGCGGGCAGCGAGGCTCTGGTCCAGGAAGCGCTCGCGCGCCTGATGAAGGGTCGCACCACGCTCGTGGTGGCGCACCGCCTGTCGACGGTCCGCGACGCCGACCGCATCATCGTCCTCGACGGCGGGCGCGTGGCCGAGCGCGGGCGCCACGCCGAGCTCATGGCCCGGGGCGGCATCTACAAGCGCCTGGTCGAGCACCAGGTCATCACCGACGAGCCCGACCCCGAGCACGCGCCCGCGCGCGACGACGACGCGGCCTGAGCACGAGCACGAGGCCCAGGCCGAACACGAGCACGGCGCCGAGGGTCGCGCCGGCCTCCGCCGCGGCGCCGCAGCCGCAGCCGCCCGTCGGAACCGCCACCGCGTCCTCGGCCGCCGCGGCGTCGGCGCCGGCGTCGACCATCGGCGGCGGCGGGCACGCGTCCTCGTCGACCTCGCCGTCGCAGTCGTTGTCGAGGCCGTCGCAGACCTCCGCCGCCGTCACCGCGGCGATGTCCATGAGCGCCGCCAGCAGCGCCTGGGCGTCGTCGGCCTGGTAGTAACAGCGCGTGCTCGCGTCGGCGCCGCCCGGGACGCATCCGGCGCGCGCCGTGCCCGCCGTCAGCGCCATCCGGTCGAGGGTCTCCTCGTCGACGCCGCCGCCGAAGCCGACGACGAACACCGTCACGCCCGCGTCGCTCAGCGCCTTGGCGCCGTGCACGGGCAGGTCGCGCGCGTCGGGATCGTACGGGTCGCACCACTGGAACCCGTCGGTGATGACCACGGCGTGCGCCGGCGCGTCGCCTGCCGTCACGACCGGCTCGTCGGCCAGCGCGAGCAAGGTCTCGCCCAGCGGCGTGTAGGCGCCGTACGCCGGCGGCGCCGTCGCCAGCGCCGCCGCGATGACCTCGCGCCGTCCCAGCGCGGGCGCCACGTCGATCCGCCCGGGCCCGCACGCGTCGGGGAACGGGAACGTGGCGAGTCCGAGCTCGACGGACCCGCCGTACGCCGCCGCGACCTGATCGATCGCGCCGCGCGCCGCCGACCACTTGCTGATCATGGTGAGCGCGTCGGCCGCGCCGTTCATCGAGCTCGATCGATCGAGCACGACGACGAGCCGCGACGGCGCGCACGTGTCGGCGCGCGCGACGCGCGTCGCACCGAGGAGGACGAAGAGGCTGGAGAGCACGACGAGGAGAGGCCATGTGGTTCGCATGGCGCGCCCCAACAGCAACCGCGATGCCAGCGGGCCGTCCGGCTCATCTCGCGCGCTTCGCGATCGGCGTGTCCGAGATCCGGACAGAGGCGTCCGGTCCGCCGGCCGCCCCCGGCCGGACGCCGCCTGGGGACGACGTTCGGGTGCGAGCGCTTGGCCAGCGCGCGCCCCTCGTCGCGCGCGCGTCGCCGCGCCTCGAGGTCACCGGCGGAGGCGAGCTCGAGCGCGACGCCGCGGTTCAGCGCCGGATCGAAGGCCCGACGTCGCGCTTTGCTGGCGAGCTGGGTCGGCTCCGCGGGGTCGACGCGCTTGCCCCCCGTGCGCGACATTTTCTCGTAGGATGCGTCCGTGGTCGAGACCATCCAGCTCGACGTCTCGACCGGCTCGTTCCGGGCGCTGGCCGCCGGGGAGCCTGGGGCCCCGCTCGTGCTCGTGCTGCACGGGTTCCCCGACGCGCCGCCGACGTTCGCGACCTTGCTCGGCGAGCTGGCGACGCGTGGGTACCGCGCGGTGGCGCCGTGGGCGCGGGGTTATGCGCCGTCGCCGCTCGAGGGCCCGTTCGATGTCGAGACGCTGGCGGCGGACGTCATGGCGATGTGCGACGGGCTCGCGCCCGATGGGGATCACGTGCACCTGCTCGGGCACGACTGGGGCGCGGTGGTGACGTACACGGCGTGCGCGCTGGCGCCGGCGCGCTTCGGCGCGAGCGTCACATTGTCGGTGCCGCATCCGCTCGCGTTCCTGCGCTCGGCCACGCGCACGACCCAGGTGCTGCGCAGCTGGTACATGTTCTTCTTCCAGGTGCCGGGCGCGGAGCGGGTCGCGGCGGCGCGCGACTTCGCGCTCATCGAGCGGCTGTGGCGGACGTGGTCGCCGGGGTACGCGCTGCCGGCGGCGCTGCGCGACGAGGTGTTCGACTGCCTGCGCGCGAGCTGGCCCGCGCCGCTCCTCTACTATCGCGCGATGTTCCGGCCGTTCGGCGAGGCGATGCGCCGCCTGCGTCCGACCACGGGCATCGCGCGCCGGCTCACGGTGCCCATCCTCTATCTGCACGGCGCGGACGACGGCTGCATCGCGCCGTCGGCGGCGCGCGGCGCCGAGCGTTACTTCGCCGCCGAGTACAAGGCCGAGGTCGTCGAGTGTGCCGGGCACTTCCTCGCGGCCGAATGCCCCGACGAGATCGCGGCGCGCACCGACGCCTGGATCCGGGGTCGCTGAGCCCGACCACTGCAGTTGCCGGATCCTGGCTCCTGCGAGGGACATGCGTCCCCAGGGGCGATGACCGCAGGCCTCAAGTGGCGAAGATCGCGACGCAAGCCGTCGTGGCATGGTGCTCGCAGAAGGGGTCGGCAACTCCAGCGAAGGTGCCCACCCCATGAAGACCCAGCTCACCACTGCCATCCTCCTCGGACTCTTCGTCGGCGTCGGCGCCGGCTGCTCCAGCGACGACTCGGGACCGCGTGCGCCCGAGGAAGGCGACGCCTTCCTGACCATCGTCGGCGAGACCAGCGTGTTCATGGAGAACGGCTGGCAGCAGGCCGTCATCGTCCGCTACCACGACGGCGACAACAACCCGCTCGCCGGCGAGGTCGACTTCGCGATCGGCGGCACCGCCGGCGGCGCCACGCTCTCGGCGCCCAGCGCGATCACCAACCGCGACGGCGAGGCGACCGTCAACGTCAACGCCGGCGCGAGCGGCGACGCGGCGTTCACCGTGTCGGCCGTCGCCGAGTACGCCGACCCCGTGAGCTGGCGCATCGCCGTCCGCACCGATCAGCCGACGGGCCCGCTCGATCCCAAGGGCACGTACAGCGTCCGCAGCAACTTCGATCTGGTGTCGGGCCTGCCCGGGACCATCGGTCAGGTGACCAACACGTTCATCGACATGACCGACAGCCCGTACGACCCCGCCACGTTCCTCCTCGACCAGGCGGTCGCGTCGATCAGCGACTCCACGACCCGCGCCTTCATCAACGGCGCGCGCCCGGCGCTCGACGCCATCGTCAACGACGCGCTGCTCGCGGCGTCGCCGACCATCGTGCAGGACATCCTCGAGGTCGGGAACGACTTCGGTCAGGTCGCGCGCAAGTTCGGCACCCAGTCGACGCTCGAGGTGATCGCGGCGAGCGAGGGCTTCGCCGGCAAGCACACGCTCACCCACGTCGTGTTCACGGTCGACGGCGCCACCTCGCAGTTCCTGCTCTCGGACCTCGGCATGACCAACCTCGAGGCCCCGAACCTCGGCTACGCGCAGACCGATGACCGCACGGACATCGCGCAGCACCAGTTCCCGCTCAGCTACGGCACGGTGCTCCTGGTCGCGCTCAACGAGGTCATCATCCCGGCCATCGATCCGCAGGCGACCAACCTCCAGACGTTCCTCACCAACCTCGTCGACTGCAACTACATCGGCGCCGAGATCTCGGACTTCATCGGCTTCGGCTCGCCGTCGCTCTACGCCGGCGCGTGCCGCCTCGGCATCGGCTACGCGGCCAACTACGTCGAGGGCCGCATCCGCTCGCTCGACAGCTCGGCGCTGCTCCTCAACATCGCCGGCAACGCGCGCCCGATGGACACCAACACCGACCGCAAGATCGACATCCTGCAGAACGGCACCTGGACCGGCTCGATGTCGTACGCCAACCAGCCGGTGACGCTCGGCGCCTCGACCTTCCGCGGCGAGCGCGTCGTCGGCCCCAACTGACCCCTTCATCCCGAGCCCGGCCCCGCGAGAGCGCGGCCGACGCCCGGGGTGGAATCCGGCCCCCGCGTCGCGGGGGCCTTCTCCATTTTCGGAATGCGCGCGGGGCCCCAGGCGTCTGGCACACTGACGTCATGGCGCCCCGGCCCGTCAGCGCCCTCGCCCTGCTCGCGACGATCGGGTGTCAGCCACCCGCGCCGGTGTCACCCACCGAAACGGTGTCACCCACCGAAACGGTGTCACCCACCGAAACGGTGTCACCCACCGAAACGGTGTCAGCCACCGGCGGGGTGTCGGCGGACGTGCTCGCGACGGTGCCGGCGGTGGCGGATCGGCTCGTGCTCGCGAAGGTGACGTTTGCGGACCTGCCCGGGTGGGCGGACGACAGGACGGCGGAGGTCTTGCCGGCGCTCCTGGCGTCGTGCGCGAAGCTGGCGCGCAAGCAGGACCACGAGCACCTCGGCGTCGCGCCGTACGGCGGGACCGCGGCCGACTGGCGCTCGCTCTGCGCGGCCGCCGGCAAGGTGCGCGCCGGCGATCACGCGGCGGCGCGGGCGATGCTCGAGCGCGAGCTCGTGCCCTACGCCGCCTCCAACAACGCCTCGGACGTCGGCAAGCTGACCGGCTACTACCTCGCGGAGATCCGCGCGTCGCGCACACGCCGCGGCCGCTACCAGGTGCCGGTGTACCGGCGGCCGCCCGACCTCGTGTCCGTCGACCTGACCAGCTTCGTCGACGACGCGCGCGGGCGCCGCGTGTGGGGCCGGCTCGACAAGAAGACCGGCACCGTCGTGCCGTACGCGACCCGCGCCGAGATCCGGGAGGGCGCCCTCGCTGGCCAGAAGCTCGAGATCCTCTGGTGCGACAGCAAGGTCGATCTCCTGTTCGCCGAGATCCAGGGCTCGGCGCGCGCGCGCCTCGACGACGGCACCACGGTCTGGCTCGAGTTCGACGGCAAGAACGGCCAGCCGTACCAGGGCGTGGGCAAGCTCTTGCGCGAGATGGGCGAGCTCGCGCCGGGGCAGGGCACGATGCAGGGCATCCGCGCGTGGTTCGAGGCCAACCCCGATCGCGTCGACGAGATCATGGATCTCAACCCGAGCAAGGTGTTCTTCGCGCTCCGCACGCGCGCCGGCGCGCGCGGCTCGCAGGGTGTCTTCCTCACGCCGCGACGATCGATGGCGATCGATCGCGCGTACGTCGCGCACTCGACGCCGATCTGGATCGAGACCGACGCACCGGTCGCAGGTGGCACCGGTACGGCGCCCTGGCGGCAGCTCCTCATCGCGCAGGACACCGGCGGCGGCATCCTCGGACCGCTGCGCGGAGACATCTACTGGGGGGACGACGCCGTCGCCGCGGACATCGCCGGCCGGATGGGCGGCCCGGGGCGCTTCTGGCTGCTCCTGCCGCCCGGCGTCGACGTGGTGGGTGAGGCGCTTACACCACCCTGACAGGGTTGGGGAAATCCCCTGGCCGCGCGGTGCGTTGAAGTGACCGATGAGCGTCACCGCCTACGCGATCTGCCCGACGTGCATCTCGGTCTTCCCCTCGGAGCGTCGCTGTCCGCAGTGCGCGGGTGACGCCGAATCGGCGCGGATCGTAGCGGAGGCCACCGCGGTTGCGCTCGAGCCCGTCGGCCGCGCCGCCGCGAGTCGCCCGCCGCGTGATCACGCGTGGCGGCTCGCCGGTGTCTCGGCGCTCGCGTCGGTGCTGGGCATCGTCGCGTTCGCCGCGGTCGCTGCGCTCTTGTGAAGCCCGTCGTGCGCCCGGTGAGATCCTGTCATCGACTGAAACGGTCCTCACCTCATTAAGGGGATTCTCAGATCGCGCGCGATTCTCTACGCTCCTTCCGTGTCCGACGATCGCACGTACCGTCTGATCCGGCGGCGTCCTGGCGGAACGGGTTCCGAGACTGCGATCCGCGACGCGTTCGCGGCCAAGGATCATCGCGTCACCGAGCGCGATCTGCCCGTGGTCGTCTTGCCCGCCGGCACGCAACCCGGCGTGTCGCGCGAGCTGCCGAGCACCGCACCGCCGATGCGCCCGCCCGACCTCAGCGAGCGCCGCCGCTTCGGCCAGGTCGACATCACGATCGAGCACCGCGGCGACGAGGTCGCGATCATCGTCCCCGGCGTGGTCCGCCTCGTCGGCTCGCGCGCCGACGCCGTCGCCATGATCGAGGCGCTCGCCAAGACGCCCACGCGCCCGGCCTGAGGATCGCGTCAGTCTTCGCAGACGCGACGTGCGTGGATACCCTCGAAGTTGGAGAGGCCCGCGCGGAACGTCCACACGGCCGTGAAGCCACCGTCGGTCGCGGTGGCACCATGCCAGCCGTAGACACCCTCGGGCGGTCCAAGCGCCTCGGCTTCGCCCGTCGGAGCGCCCTCGTGGTCGAGGCGGCGCGCTTGGGGGGCGCCGACCGGCTCGAAGCTGTCGATATCCGCCGGCCACACGACGACGTAGCCACCGTCGGTCGCGTATGCACCGAAGGCGGGTTCGGGCACGGAGTACGTCGGACCGAGTGAACCGTCGCCACGGATGACACGCGTGCACGTTCCGTCGCACCCCTGCCACAGAACCAGGATATCGTCGCCGCGAGCGACGCCGAGAGGCGCGCTGCCCTCGCCGAGGACGACCGACCGGCTTCCGCCTTGCGGCGACCGCAGGAGCGCGCGCACCTCGCAGGTCGCCGCGGTGCCATCGGCCGCCTGGCACTCCCCACTCTCCGTGCTGTTATCGTCGAGGCACGCCGCCTGATCGGAGGCGACCGGGATGGGTCGGAACGAAAAACACGGCTGGAAGGCCGGCTCGCCGGTCGGTGTGCCGTCCGGCTCGATCGGCACGAGCCTGTAGTTCGGAAAAGGGCCGCGTCCGCTGACCTGTGCGTGGAGCTGGCCTCCGAGCTCGACGACCTCTTCGAGGCCCGGAAGATCCACGACGCGCTCGCGCCGCAGCGTCTCCAGCCTCCAGTCCAGCAGCGCGCAGCGGGTCTCGTCGCCCGACTCGCGGCACGCGAGCAGGCCCGCGTCGGTCCGGCCGAGCGACACCAGCGCGGGGCTGTCCGACAGTCGGACGGTGCGGCTCCCGACCCGTGTGATGAACACGCCGCGCTCGCCTCCGTCGATCAAGGAGCTGACGCTCCACATCACGTACGCCGCACCCGCGTAGCTCGCGATCGAGACATCCAGGTACCGCACGCGATCGTAGTTGCCGAGCTGAATCGTCTCGTCGCACGGCGCGCAGGCGCCATGCGCCGCTGAGAGCACGACCACCCCCATCCACAACGCAATGCGCATGCGGGCTACTCTATCCGGTGGGCGCGGCATCGGCATGGCAGGGAGCGGCAGCTTGCGACGGCTCGTCGCGCGTACTCGCGATCGGCGCGGCCGTCGTCAGGGAGACGGCGCTGGATCGGCAGCCGCTGGTGGCGTGGGCTCCCACAGGAGGCCGAGCTCGAGCTCGATCGCGTCGAAGGGCGCGACGCGCAGGCGCTCGTCGTCACCCGCGAGGTCGCCGAGCTGCCACCGCTCGCGGAAGAGCGAGTAGGTCTCGAGCGAGCGCTCATCGGGATCGACGAACCACGCGTGCGCGACGCCGTGCTTGCCGTAGCGCGGGAACTTCTTCATCCGGTCGAGGCGCTTGGTCGAAGGCGACAGCACCTCGCAGATCCAGTCGGGCGCGACGCTGAAGTAGGCCTCCGACGGCAGCCGCGGCATCCGCTCGATGCGCCAGCCCGCGAGATCCGGCACCATGATGTCGTCGATCAGGTGCAGCTCGGGCTCGTCGAGGATGAGCCAGCCGCCAGGACCACCTCGACCGAGGCCGAACGGGGCGTCGAGCAAGCTTCCGAGCCGGCTCGACGCGAGCGCGTGACGAGGCGCGGGGCGGGGCGAAAGGAACAGCTCGCCGTCGACGACCTCGGCCACCACGTGCTCGGGCGCCGCGAGGACGTCCGCGTACGTCGCCTGCTTGCGCCCGGCGCTCATCCCCGGATTGTACCGGGGTGGGATCACGCTCGCCACGGCGAATCCTCGACGGCGCCGCCTCCGCGCGGGAGCTGCGCCCACGTCTTCCCGTCGAGGAAGCGGCCCGTCAGCTCGCGCCGCGCGCCGCCCCAGCCCTTGAAGAAGAAGGCCACGTCCTGCGCCTCGCACTGGCGACGGATCGCTTGCACCCACTCGGCGTGCATCGGGCGCGCGCGTGCGCCGCTCTCGCCGCCGACCGCGACGCCGTGGATGCCGGTGAGGTCGAGCTCGCCCAGGTCTTCGAGGAGCGGCTCGACGCAGACGAAGCGCACGGCGGCCGGGACCTCGCGCAAGACGTCGATGCGCGGCACGCCGTGCGCGCGATCCTCGACCGACACACCCATCCAGATGTGGGGCTGATCGGCGAGCTCACGAGGCAAGCCGCGCACGAGCTCGCGCATGCGCTCCGGTCGCCGCGTGAGCACCTGGTACACGTGCCACTGCGCGACGAGCATCGTCTCGAACACCTGACGTACGAAGGTGGCGTCGATGTCCTCGTGGAACAGATCGCCCATCGACGCGACGAGGATCCTGCGCGGCCGCTTCCAGCGCAGCGGCTGGTCGAGGTTCTCGGGGACCTCGCGCGGCTCGAAGCCGCGCTCGTACGGTTGGCCGGGGGCGCGGTTCCAGCGCGTCGCCAGCCGCGCCGCGTAGCAGTTGTCGCAGCCAGGCGACACCTTGGTGCAGCCGCGGATCGGGTTCCACGTCGCGTCGTTCCACTCGATCAGGTCGTTCATCGGGTCCATCTCACCCTCCTATCGGTCCTGCCAGCTCGGCGGTGAGCGGCCGTCGTCGTCGAAGAGGCCGAGGCGGCGCAGATCCCACAGCTCGGTGATCGCGAGCGGCAGGGTCGGCTCGGCGGCGACCTCCGACGCCGCGGCCGGCGGCCTCGCCGGCTTGCGGCCGCGCGGGGCCGGGCGCGTGCGCAAGGGCGTGCTGCGGCCGAGGTCGTGCGAGGACCAGAGCTCGCGCGGCAACCGCACGATGGGGCGATCGTCGCGCGCGCTCACGAGATGCCTCCGCCGTCGTCGCCGCCGCCGCCGCGGTTGCGCCGCCGCTGGTACGCCGCGAGCTCCATCGCGCAGCACACGCACTCGTCGGTCGTGCACACCTTGCGTTGCTGGCGCCACTCGGCCTCGACCTTGCGGAACGCCTGGTCGATGAGCGTCGCGGCGAGCGCCGCCGCCGGGATGGTCTGCGGGCTCGCGCCCAGATCGTCGGCGATGCCGCCGACCGACTCGAAGACCTCGCGCTCGAGCTCGAGCAGGCCGAGGATGTCGACCTGGCGGCGCACCATCTCGGTGACCAGCTCCTCGGCGAGGAGCTGCGCCACCGTCGGGCCCACCGTGCCGGGCAGCGCCTGGTCGGCGCGCGCCGCCCTCACGACGCCACCCCGTTCCCGGCGCCGTTCGCGCCGCCGCCGGCGCCCGCGGTCGCGAGCCGCGCCTGCTTGACCAGGAGCTCGCGCAGCTGCTGCGCGAGCGCCGGGTTGTCGTCGAGGTGTGCGAGCACCTTGTCCTTGCCCTGGCCGAGCTTGGCGCCCTCGTACGAGTACCAGGCGCCGGACTTCTCGACGAGGCCGAGCTTCTCGGCGGTGTCGACCAGCTCGCCGAGCTTGTTGACGCCCGTGCCGTACAGGATCTCGAACTCGGCCTCGCGGAACGGCGGCGCCAGCTTGTTCTTCACGACCTTCACCCGCACCTCGCTGCCGATCGACTCCTCGCCCCGCTTGATGACCTTCTTCTTGCGGATGTCGAGCCGCACCGAGCAGTAGAACTTGAGCGCGTTGCCGCCGGTCGT
>DDTA01000219.1:27109-29669 GCA_002344285.1 Myxococcales bacterium UBA2376 | reverse complement strand
CGCTGTTCACGCCGACGCCGCCGCCGATCGGGCGTCAGGTGGTGCTCCTCGATCCGAGCGTCGTGGCGGCGCTCGTCGACGCGCACGTGCGCAGCCGACGCGTCGAGCTGCCCGACCGCCCGGCGGTGAAGATCGTGGACGAGCCGGTGGCCAGCGGGTTCGCCGGCTCCTGGTTCGACGACGACGGCACGATCGGCGGCCGCGCGCGTCGCGTTCCGCCGGACTGGCGGCTCGCCGAGACTCCGTCGCAGCTGGCGCTCACCGAGGGCAAGGCGACGGCGGTCGAGCTCGAGGCCGGCATCGACGACGGGCTGGTGATCGAGGGCCTGCGCAACGTGCACGTCGACGACGCGGGCATGGCCGTGCTGCGCGTCGCGCGCGGACGCCAGCTCACCCGGGGCAGCCGCACCGGTCGTCAGTGGGGTGACCTCGAGGTGCGCGGCCGCGCGAGCGAGCTCCTGTCGGATGCGATGGGCACGAGCCGCGATCGGCGCGAGATCGCCGTGGCCGTTGCGCCGGCGCGTGCGGTGATGGCGCCGTGGCTCCTGACCCGCGCGTTGGTCGGACGCGCGAGGGGCAGCCGATGACGATCGAGGCGCTGGTCCGGGCGCTCGCGGCCGAGCGCGCGATCGCCGACTGGAGCGCGCGGGCGCGCTTCACCCGTGCGCGCTGGGTCGCGCGCGGCGACGCGGCCCGCGGATCGTCGGAAGGCGAGCGGACGACGACGGCGCTCGCGGCGACGATCCATCGCGACACCCCCGAGGGCCGCGGCTCGGCGACGTTCACGCTCGGCCCGTCGGACGTCGTCGCCGAGGCGTTGCGGGCCGCGCTCGTGCGCGCGGGCGGGGCGGTCGGTCCGCCCTGGCGCTCGCCGCCGTCGGCGGCGCCGGCGCGCGTGGTCGTGGCCGACCCGGCCGTCGAGACCGCGGCCCTGGCGCGCGTGCCCGGCGAGCTCGAGGCGCAGGTCGTGGCCGCGGCGCGCGCCGCGGGCGCCACCGTCGCGGAGGTGCGCGTCGAGGTCGCCGTCGAGGCGGTGCAGGTGATCACGAGCCGCGACGTCGACGCGCGCTGGCCGGAGACCCGGTTCACCGTCGAGGCGCGCCTCCTGCGCGACGGCGTGTACGCGCGCCTCGAGCGCGTGGTCCGGCGCCGCGAGGAGCTGGCGATCGGCGTCGTCGTGGCCGCCGCGGTCGACCGCGCGCTGCGCCGCGCGAAGGCGCTGGAGACCCCGGCGGGCCGCATGGCGACGGTCCTGCGCGCGGACGCGCTCCTGCACGGCGGGCGCGGCCTCTTCGAGGCGATCGTCGCGCAGGCCGATCCGGCGCTCGAGCACCAGGGGCTCGTGCGCTACCGGCCGGGACAGCCGATCGCCGCGGGCGCGGTCGCCGCCGCGCAGCCGCTGACGGTGACGAGCGACGGCACGCTGCCGTTCGGCCTGCGATCGGCACCCCTCGACGAGGACGGCGCGGCGGTGCGTCGCTTCGAGCTCGTCGGCCGCGGGGTCGCGCGCAACCTGGCGCTCGACGGTCGCGAGGCGTCGCTGCGCGGCGTGTCGCCCAACGGCGGCGTGCGCGCGATCGTCGTCCCGCCCGGCACGTCACCCGAGCGCGCGCTGCTCGCGAGCAGCGGTGGACCGTTGCTCGTCGTCGAGGCCTGGTCGTGGCTCGACGTGGCGCCCGTGACCGGCCACTTCCGCGCGGCGATCGCGCTCGGTCGGATCATCGATCGCGGCGGCACGCACGACGTGACCGGCGGCATCGTGCGCGGTGACGCCCTCGCCGCGCTCGCGCTCTCGACGCGCAGCCAGGAGCTCGTCACGACGCCCGAGTATCACGGGCCGAGCGCGTGGGCGCTCGGCGAGCTGACGGTCGACTGAGTCGTCACCCGTCAGGGCACGAGCATCGCCGCCAGCTTCTCCGGCTGCTTGACCGTGCGCTCGCGGAGCTCGGCGATCGCCTGCGCGGCGAGGTCCGCGCCCTCGGGGGTGGCGAGCGCGAGGCCGCGGCGGAGGCGCGCGGAGATCGCGGCGAGCACCATGTCGCATGCGGCGAAGCCGTCGGCGGCGACCGCGAGGAGGCGCGCGCGCTCGACGGCGTCGCCGCGGACGCCGGCGAGGCCGGCCCGGATCATCGCCGCGTGGGGGCGGGCCCAGTGCGCGGGCTCGCGCTCGAGCTGCGCGGCCGCGTCGGCCGCGATCTCGACGGTGCGGGAGACCTCGAGACCCTTCGCCGCGGCGGCGATCGCCGCGCGGGCCCGCGTGCTCGTCATGAACAGGCGGATCAGCTCCACGTTCAGGAGGCGCGACGCGCGCAGGGCGGGCCAGCCCTCCTCGACGCGCTTCCACGCCGCGGCCGCGTCGCCGTCGTAGAGGTCGGTCTGCGTCATCGCCCACAGATCGAACGCGTGGGGCACGCGATAGCCGCTGCGCGCCCAGCGCGAGAGCGAGTCGCGCGAGTCGCGCCGCGCCCGCTCGGGATCGTCGGCGGCGAGCGCGACGAAGTGTGCGTGACCGCCGAGCAGGTGGCTGGGCGCGTGCACGTCGCCCCGCGCCCGCGCCTCG